>NZ_JBIVXW010000040.1:0-88466 GCF_044769405.1 Streptomyces sp. NPDC090442 | reverse complement strand
CCAGTGCCCAGACGATGTGCAGTCTGGGGGGTGAGGCCAGCAGGCCGAACACCCCGGCCGCCTCGGCCAGCACCTCGGCGGACGGGTCGGCCATCCCACCCGTCCCCTTGCCCGCGCCCTCGACGCTCTTCACCACTGCGGCACTCCCCGTTGCTGGCCCCGGACGGCTCAGTTTAGGCGGCGAGCCCCCGGCCCGTACGGCCGCCGGTGCGGGTGGGACCCCGGATACGACCGGGGTGTGCGGGGCTGCCGGCTCCACCGGCGGCCCCGCGGGCATCAGTTGACGCAGGGGATGCCACCCTCCTTGACGGAGTCGCCGGCGAAGGCGTTGTCGGACGGGGCGGACGAGGGAGAGCTACCCGATGCGGGCTCGTCCGCGGACTTCGCCGGGGGGTTCGCCCCGGCGGCGGGCGGGGCCGTGAAGTCGGCGCCGAGGATGACCTGGACGCGCCCGGCGGGCACCGAGGCCGAGGAGACCGGCGTCGCGGTGTGCAGGCGGTCGGCGATCTGCTGGGCGGCCTCCTGGGCGCCGGACCCGTAGAGGACCGTGGTCCGCTGTCGGGGCGCGGCGTTGCCCGTGGTGCCCGCGGTGTAGCCGAGGCCGGCCAGCGCCTTGAGCTCCTCGGCCGCCGCCCCCTTCTTCGTCCCGCCCGACCCGTTGAGCACGTCCACGGTGGCCGGGGCGGCCTTCGTGGACGGCGATGGTGCCCCGCTGTCCGAGCCGTCCCCGGAACCGGACTTCTCACCGATCATCGACTGCACGATGGACCGGATCTTCTCCTCGTCCACGAGGTTGACGGACTCCCGGTTACGGGTGGCGAAGCCGGCGATCGGCAAGGTGTGGAACACCACGTTCCCGCCGGTCAGGTTGGTGGCCTGCTGCGCGAAGTCCAGGACGTCGAACTTGCTGTCGATGACCAGGTCCTTCTTCACCACGTCGAACAGCCCCTGGAGCTTGCCGAGGTCCGTGAAGACGCCCTGGCTCTTGAGCTTGTGGGTCACCGAGGAGATGAACGCCTGCTGGCGGTGGGTCCGGTCCAGGTCACCGCCCTCCAGGCCGTGCCGCTGCCGGACGAAGGCGAGCGCCTGCTTGGGGTCGAGCTGCTGGTGGCCCGCCGGGAAGTCCGCTCCCGAATAGCGGTCCTTGACCGGGTGCTTGAGACAGACCTCGATGGGCTGGAGCACCTTGGCGATGTCGTAGAAGCCCAGCAGGTTGACCTCGGCGAAGTGGTCGATCGGCACCTGGAGGAAGTTCTGCACGGTGGCCAGCGTCGCCTCGCGGCCGGCCTCCCGGCTCCGGCTCTCCAGGTCGGCACCCTTGACCCCTTGGGCGGAGAACTTGTTGTGGGCGGTCGTGTAGGCGTTGGCGTACGCCTCCTTGACCTTGAAGTGCCCCTGGGAGCTGCCGTCCCCGTTGAACGTCTGCACATAGTCGTCGCGCGGGATGGAGAACGCGGTGACCTTCCCGCCGTCCGCCGGAATGTGCATCAGGATCAGGGTGTTGGTGTTGTAGTACCCGATGTCGCTGGAGCCGGCGTGCAGTTGGTCCTTGACGAACTCCCGCGGCAGGTCGTTGCCGTCCATGTCCTTGCGCGAATCCAGGCCGATCAGCAGCAGGTTGACGGAGTTGTCCAGGTGCTTGGGCGCGTTCTTGCCGCCGATCGCGTTGAGCGCGTCGGAGGTGTTCAGCCCGCTGCTCACCCAGTTGTAGGCCGCCCAGGAGACCCCACTGGCCAGGAGGACCAGTGCCGAGGAGAGGGCCAGCGCGGTCCGTCCGGCGACGACCAACGGGGAGCGCCGCCGACCGCCGCGCCCGTTCGCCGGGCGGCGGCGCGCGGCCCGACCGCCCGAGCCCCCGGGCTTCGGGTCGTCCGGCCCGTAGGGGTCCGCTCCGTACGGACTCCGCCCGTAGGGGCTCCGCTCGTCATGCACCGCTGTTCCTCCTGCTCCGCTTCCGGCCGCCGTGCTGGCCGGCCCGTACGCCCCGTATTGCCAGCACCACGATCAGCACCGCCTCGGCCGCCGCCATGGCCGGAAAGCCGTCCACGGCCCACCGCACCGCGGCCGTCGTCAGGCCCTTGCTCCCGACGGTGGTGGCGCCCGCCACCTGCTCGCACACCACGGTGATCACCGCCGCGGCCAACGGGGGCGCGGATATCAGCCACCAGGCGCCGGCCCGGGTGCAGGACTTCGCCGCCAGCGCCGCACCGAGCGCCGCGGCCACCGCGAACCCCCAGCCCGGTCGGCCCGCGAGTGCCGTCTCCAGCGCGGCGCCCACGGCCGCCACCACCAGCGCTACCAGGGCGACCCGGACCGCCCGGTGTCCGTCGCCCGCCCGGGAGCGCGACCCGGCCCGGCCGGGAGCCGGCCCGGTGTCGATTCCCGGCCGATGGTCTCCTCGGCGTCGGGGGCCCGGCACCCGGCGTGAGGCCGGTGCCGCATCCCGCGCCAGGTCGTCGTACCCGTTATGGGCATCGGTGCGCTGACCTGTCATTCGCATCCTTCGGACAGCCGGACCGGCGTGGCGGTCTCGGGGCATCCTGCGCGCGGCAGGAGAGGGTGGTTCCGGCCAGGAAGACGACGGATACGCCGAGCCGGTTTCACATTTGACTGCTTGATTGCGCAATCTAGCAAGTGTGACGAGGTGGTTTGGACCGGCCTCGGGGGGTGTGCCGCGGGTTCCGAGGAGGGGGACGGCCCGATCCGGAGGCGCCGTCGAGCACGGGTCGCGGGCCCCTGGAGTGCCGTCCTGTACCGGTCGTCACTGGCCTTCCGCGTGGCGCCGGCGGTATGAAGGGGGCTGGGCTCAGAAGCCTCCCGGCTGCTCGTACGGGGTGGCGGAAGCCGGGAAGTGTACAGGCCAACGTGGGTGCGAGGCGGGAATCATGCGGTTGACGGTGTTCTGGGAGCGGATGGCGGACCACTTCGGGTCGGCCTACGCCGACTCGTTCGCCCGTGATCACGTGATGACGGAGCTCGGCGGCCGCACCGTGCACGAGGCACTGGCGGCCGGCTGGAGCGCCAAAGAGGTGTGGCGGGTGGTCTGCGCGGTCATGGAGGTGCCGCAGAACAAGCGGTGAGCTGGTCGGGGCCGGTTGTCGGTGCGGTGCGCGACACTTGGCAGCGTGTGCGTGACAGACGAGATCAACGGCCACGACGGCCCCCGCCCCGACGATCCGCCGCGGGACCGGTCCGACGACCGGCGTGAGGCGCGGATGCCGCGGTGGCTGCCGCGCGCCATGGTGCTCGCGCTCGCCCTGGTGGCCTGCTTCCAGCTCGCCACCTGGGGCTTCCACCAGTTGATCGGTCTGTTGCTGAACGTGCTCATCGCGTTCTTCCTGGCGCTGGCCATCGAGCCGGCCGTCGACTGGATGGCCGGCCGCGGCATGCGGCGCGGGCTCGCCACCGGCCTGGTCTTCCTCGTGATCGTCGTCGCCTCGGTCGGCTTCGTCACACTGCTGGGATCCATGCTGGCCGGCCAGATAGCCACCATGGTCGAGGAGTTCCCGCAGTACCTGGACTCCGTCATCAGCTGGATCAACAACACCTTCCACACTCACCTGTCCCGGGTGCAGGTGCAGAACAACCTGCTGAATTCGGACTGGTTGCAGAAGTACGTCCAGGACAGCGCCAACAACGTCCTGGCCATCTCCGCACAGGTGTTGGGCGGGCTGTTCAACCTCCTCACGGTCGCGCTGTTCTCCTTCTACTTCGCCGCCGACGGCCCCCGGCTGCGGCGGGCGCTGTGCTCGGTGCTGCCGCCCCGGCGGCAGGCGGAGGTGCTGCGCGCCTGGGAGATCGCGGTCGCCAAGACCGGCGGGTACCTCTACTCCCGCGGCCTGATGGCGCTGATATCCGGGGTGGGGCACTACGTCCTGCTGGAGATCCTGGGCGTGCCCTACGCGCCGGCGCTCGGCATGTGGGTCGGCCTGATCTCGCAGTTCGTCCCGACGATCGGCACCTACCTCGCCGGGGCGCTGCCCATCCTGATCGCGTTCACCGTCGACCCCTGGTACGCGCTCTGGGTCTTCGGCTTCGTCGTGGTCTACCAGCAGTTCGAGAACTACCTCCTCCAGCCCCGGATCACCGCCAAGACCGTGGACATCCATCCCGCCGTCGCCTTCGGCTCGGTGATCGCCGGCACGGCGTTGATGGGTGCGGTCGGTGCGCTGATCGCGATACCGGCGACCGCGACACTGCAGGCGTTCCTGGGCGCGTACATCAAGCGGTACGAGGTCACGGCCGACCCACGGGCCCGCCTGCGGGCGCGGGGCCGGGGTGGGGCGTCGGACGGGGACGTCGACGGGGGCGCTGCCGAGGGTGCCGAGCCGGCCGCGGGCCGGGAGTCGGAGGGCGGTGCGCCGGCCGGCGAGCGTGACGATGGACGGGGCGGCGAACGGGACGGCGTGCCGAGCGGGGTGCGGGGCGGCGCGGCGTGACTGCCGGGGCCCGCTGACGCGGTGGGCGGCGCGCTTGACACCAAAATCGAACATCCATTCTCATGAGGGGGCCGGCCGCCTGACGCGGCTCCGGCCCGCGGAAATCCCGGGCCGTCCGCGGAGTTATCCACAGGTCGGAGCCGGGTCCGGGCGCATTGTCAGTGGCAGGGGTTAGCGTCATGGACGTGAAGCGATCGACTCAAGCAAACCGGGTGGAACCCATGGCAGGCACCGACCGCGAGAAGGCGCTGGACGCCGCACTCGCACAGATTGAACGGCAATTCGGCAAGGGCGCGGTCATGCGCATGGGCGAGCGGTCGAGGGAGCCCATCGAGATCATCCCAACCGGCTCGACCGCCCTCGACGTCGCGCTCGGCGTCGGCGGCCTGCCGCGCGGCCGGGTCGTGGAGATCTACGGACCGGAGTCCTCCGGTAAGACCACGCTGACCCTGCACGCGGTGGCGAACGCCCAGAAGGCCGGCGGCCAGGTCGCGTTCGTGGACGCCGAGCACGCCCTCGACCCCGAGTACGCGCAGAAGCTCGGCGTCGACATCGACAACCTCATCCTGTCCCAGCCGGACAACGGCGAGCAGGCCCTGGAGATCGTGGACATGCTGGTCCGCTCCGGGGCGCTGGACCTCATCGTGATCGACTCCGTGGCCGCCCTGGTGCCGCGGGCCGAGATCGAGGGTGAGATGGGCGACTCGCACGTCGGCCTCCAGGCCCGCCTGATGAGCCAGGCCCTGCGGAAGATCACCAGCGCGCTCAACCAGTCCAAGACCACCGCGATCTTCATCAACCAGCTCCGCGAGAAGATCGGCGTGATGTTCGGCTCCCCGGAGACCACGACCGGTGGCCGCGCGCTGAAGTTCTACGCCTCCGTCCGGATCGACATCCGCCGGATCGAGACCCTCAAGGACGGCACCGAGGCGGTCGGCAACCGCACCCGCTGCAAGGTCGTCAAGAACAAGGTCGCGCCGCCCTTCAAGCAGGCCGAGTTCGACATCCTCTACGGCCAGGGCATCAGCCGCGAGGGCGGCCTGATCGACATGGGCGTCGAGCACGGCTTCATCCGCAAGTCCGGTGCCTGGTACACCTACGAGGGCGACCAGCTCGGCCAGGGCAAGGAGAACGCCCGCAACTTCCTGAAGGACAACCCCGATCTCGCCAACGAGGTCGAGAAGAAGATCAAGGAGAAGCTGGGCGTCGGTGTGAAGCCGGAG
The DNA here is from genome assembly GCF_044769405.1 of Streptomyces sp. NPDC090442. Lineage (NCBI taxonomy): Bacteria > Bacillati > Actinomycetota > Actinomycetes > Kitasatosporales > Streptomycetaceae > Streptomyces > Streptomyces sp. NPDC090442. Next base: position 82,804 of record NZ_JBIVXW010000040.1, on the reverse strand, counting down.
GAGATCCCGGCGGAGCCCGGCGCGGACGCCGCCGGCCCGGCGGAGGCGCCGGCCAAGGCCGCACCTGCGGCGGCCAAGAGCACCAAGGGCTCCAAGGCCGCGGCGGCCAAGAGCTGACGCGCCATGACACGGCGAACGGAATGGCCGGACAGCGCCGGCTTCGGTAGCGCTGCCGGCGACGCCGAGAACCGTAGCGGCCGTCGGAGGCGCGGCGCCGGCCATGAGGACGGCGCCGCAACCGGGGACGGCGGTGGTTCCCTCCCGTCGAGGGCCGGGTCGGGACCACCGCGTACGCCCGAGGAGCAGGCGCGGGCGATCTGCCTGCGCCTGCTCACTGGGAATCCGCGCACCCGCAGGCAGTTGGCTGACGCCCTGCGGGAGCGGGGCATCCCCGACGAGGCCGCGGAGGAGGTGCTGGCCCGCTTCGAGGGTGTCGGGCTGATCGACGACGCGGCGTTCGCCGACGCCTGGGTGGAGTCCCGGCACCACGGCCGGGGCCTGGCCCGCCGCGCCCTGGCCCGGGAGCTCCGCACCAAGGGCGTCGACTCCGCCCTGATCGACCAGGCCGTCGGTCGCCTCGACGCGGAGCAGGAGGAGGTCACCGCCCGCGAGTTGGTCGACCGCAAGCTGCGCGCGACCCGTGGCCTGGACCGCGACAAGCGGCTCCGTCGGCTGGCCGGGATGCTGGCCCGCAAGGGCTACCCGGAGGGCCTCGCCCTCCGCGTCGTCCGCCAGGCCTTGGAGGAAGAGGGCGAGGATCCGGACCTCCTGGACCACCATCTCCCGGACGCCTGAACGGGGTTGAGGGACGGGAGACGGAATGGCCGGAAGCCGAGAGGGTCGGTGGGGAGTCGGTGGGGGCGGGGGAGACGAGCGGTTGGGCGTCGGCGGATGCCTGCTCCGCTGGACTGGGGATACCGGTAGCCGGTGGTGTCGGCTACCGCTGAACTGCCGTGATTCGGGGGCTGCTTCGGCCCGGGCTGCGGTCAGTCGGGCGGGCGTGGTTTCCCGTGGCGCGTCGGGTGGCGGCGGTCACGGGCGCTCGCTTGTCTCGCCCGCGTCTGCCGTGCGGGGTCGGAACGCCGGGACGGAAACACCCAGTTCGGCGGCGGAGCGTGAACAGGCGGCACCGCCGTGAACGGCGCAGCGCGGCATGCTACGGCAGCGTGCCGCGCCACAATCAACCGAGTTGGACCGGGCGGCGGGACGAGAGGGCGGCCGAGGGGGTGCGCCAGTTTGCGCGGCGAGTCGGGCGACACGACTCCTCAGTCCGTCAACTGTCCCCGACCTGCTGGCTCTTCAGCTCATCGACCACTCAGCGGTCCGCCAACTCCCCGTCCCACCCGGCCCGTCGACTGCTCAGTCGTTCAACTCCTTGCCGATGGGCGGGGGTTCGACCGGTAGGCCGGAGCGGCGCCAGGACTGGAAGCCGCCGACCAGGTCCGTTGCGCGGTGGAGGCCCAGGTCGTGGAGGGAGACCGCGGCGAGGCTGGAGGCGTAGCCCTCGTTGCAGATCACCACGACGGGCAGGTCATGGCCGGTCGCCTCGGGGGCGCGGTGCGCACCCGTCGGGTCGAGCCGCCACTCCAGCTCGTTGCGCTCGACGATCAGCGCCCCCGGGATGGCGCCGTCACGTTCGCGCAGCTCGGCGTAGCGGATGTCCACGAGCAATCCGCCGGCCTCCTGGAGCGCCGCGGCCTGCGCGGGGTCCACCCGGGTCAGCTTTCGTCGGGCCCGGGCCAGCAGTTCGTCGACGGCGCTCATCACCACTCCTCGGGGCGTTCGATCTCCTCCAGCCGCAGCACCGGTCCGTTGCGGCTGTACCGCCGCATCAGCGGCAGCGGGGGGTAGTAGGCGTGGACGGAGACGGCGTGGGTGTCGGGGGAGAGATTGAGGACCTGGTGGACGTGGTGCGGGCCGAACGCCCGGCCGCGACCGTCGCTGAGCCGGCGCTCGCGGTCGACGCCGTCGGCGAGTTCCAGGGTCTTCCACCCCTCGGTGGGGAGCGCGGCGGCGAGGGACTGCTCGGTCAACTCCCCGGCGGCCGCGGCGAAGGCGCCGCTCGAGCCACCGTGGTCGTGCCACCCGGTGCCGGTGCCGGGCGGCCAGCCGATCAGCCAGGCTTCGCTGCTGCTTGGCCCGTCGAGCCGGATCCAGGTGCGGCCCTCCGGATCGAGCGGGAGCGAGGCGACCAGTGCGCGGTCGGCTGCGGTACGGCGGGCGAAGTCGAGGAGTTGGGCGGCGCTGGGGCCGCCGTCCTGGGCGCGGGCGGGCGGGCGCGCGGGGATCTGTACGTCGGGCACGGAAACCGTCCTGAGTGATCGTGAGGGGCGCGGGCGCCGGGACTCGGGCGCGGCCGCGCGGGGAACGCCGCCGCGACGACGGCCGCGGCGGGCGGGATCAGCAGGACGGACGACACATGCAGCCCGCGTAGCGGACCAGGTCCAGATGGACCCTCCGCCAGAACCGCGAGCCGTGATCAGTCATCTTCGGAGTGAAGCACGGAGCTTCCCGGAGGGTCAACCGGCGGGGTGGGGTCCGAGGGGGCTGCCATCGGGCTCGGCGTCGGCCCGGTCAACGGGTGTGGAACGGGAGCCGCTACCGCTTCGGTCGCGGAGCCACCGGAGCCACCGAAGTCAGCAGGGCCTCCAGAGCCACCAGAGTCACCGGAACCGTCGGAGCTCTCGTCCCCGCCACCGCGCCCGTCTCCGCTTCCGCGCCCGCCCCCGTCGGAGTCGCCGTCCTTGTCGGAGCTGTCCCCACCCTCGGAGTCCTCGGCGCCGACGCGATCACCGGAATCCTCGCGACCATCGGCGCCACCCCGGGGCGGCGGGACGTCCTCGGGCGTCGGCACGTCCCCGGTCTTCGGGATGCCCCCGGCATGCGCGACACGCCCGTCGCCCCCCTCGGCAAGGTGCCGTGCGCCGCTCTCGCCGTCTGGCTGTCGCGCCGGCCCGTCCGTGCCCGTGCCGCGTTGCGCCGAGCCCGACGGCCCCCCGCGGACCGCGTCCGCGCAGGTGGCCAGCGCGTCCGGGCGGACGCCGGACAGGGCCGCGACCAGATGGCCGTCCGGCCGCACCACCAGCACGGTGTGCGCGGCGGCGCCCGGGTACCCCTCGGTGACCAGGATCTCGGCGCGCATCGGCAGGGCGGCGACCGCGTCCGTCAGACGGGGCATCAGCCCGGCCGACTGCCAGTGCCGGCGGTCCCAGACGCCGGTGCCGGGCGCCACCAGCACCACCAACAACCCCCGCCCGAGCCGGTCGCGGAGCCGCACCGGGGAGCCGTCGGAGGCGGTCACCGGCACGTTCGTCACCGGGGCTCCCGGGGCGGTGCCGACCGTCGTCTCGCCGGGCAGTCCCGTCGGCGCCGCCAACGGCGTGCGCGGATAGCTCGGGGCCGCGCCGAGCGGGCCGCGGCCCAGGTGGCCGTCGGTCAGCAGGGTGCTGCGGCCGCGCGCCGCGCCCGGCAGCACCGTCCGCCAGCGCACCGCGCCGCCGTCCCGCAGCAGCGGCAGCGCCGAGTCCGCGGACCGCAGCCGGGCGGCGACCGCGCCCCGGCGCTCGACCTGGTAACTGTCCAACAGGGCTTCGGTGGCGCCGTGGTGCCAGGCCAGGCCCAGCTTCCAGGCGAGGTTCTCGGCGTCCCGCAGGCCCTCGTCCAGGCCCTGGGTGCCCAACGCGCCCAGCAGATGGGCGGCGTCGCCGGCGAGGAAGGTGCGGTCCTGCCGCCAGGTGCGGGCCAGCCGGTGGTGGACGGTGTGCACGCCGGTGTCGAGGAGTTCGTAGGGCGGGACGAGGCCGCCGTGCCCGCGCCCGTCCGCCGCGGTCTCGTCGCCGGGCGCGTCCGCGTCCGCCGCCCAGCCGGCCAACGAGTCGCGGATCCGGGCCACCAGCGCGTCCGGGGTCACCAGTTCGCGCCCCGGGGGCAGCAGCCAGTCCAGCCGCCAGACCCCGCCGGGCAGCGGGCGGGCGGAGACCTCGCTGACCCGCCCGCCGCCGTGCCGCGCCGGTGAGCGGTGCAGCAACGCCTCGCCGGGCCAGGGGAGTTCGGTGCGCAGCGAGGCCACCGCGTGGCGTTCCACGGCGGTGCGGCCCGGGAAGCGGATGTCCAGCAGCTTGCGGACGGTGGACCGCGGGCCGTCGCAGCCGACCAGGTAACTCCCGCGCCACCACGTACCGTTGGCGCCGCGGGTCTGCGCGCTGACGCCCTTGGCGTCCTGCTCGACGGCGGCCAGCCGGCTGCCGGTGACGACCTGGGCGAGCGGTTCGGTGGTCAGCGCGGCGCGCAGCGCGCGGGCCAGCGCGTGTTGGGGGAGGTGCATCGGGGGCGCACCGGTGGCGCCCCCGTCCCGGTCCGCGCCGGCCGTGCCGTTCGCGCCCCCGGGGCCGTCGGCGGCGAAGACGACGCGTTCCAGCAGCCGGCGGCGGCGCATGGTGCGCCACGCCGACCAGCGGGCACCGGCGCCGGCCAGGGTGTCCGCGCAGCCGAGCCGGGCGGCGAACGCCGCGGTGTCCGGGCGGAGCACGACGGTGCGGGCGGGCCGGGACTCCTCCCGGCCGTCGGTCTCGTCGAGGACGACGACGGGCACCGCGTGCCGGGTCAGCGCGACGGCGAGGGCGAGACCGACCGGGCCGGCCCCGACGACGATCACCGGCTCCACGGGGCGGCTCCCTGGATCCGGCGGTACGTACGGGACGTGCGGGAACTGGCAGAGGGAGGCCGGTGCGTGATCACACAGCGTATGCAACCCATTGCGGCCGCCGCCGTCAAGTGACGGAGGCGGTGGCGCCGTTGCCACCGCCTCCGGACGGTCCGCTGTCGGCCGGCGTGCGACCGGGCGGCCCGTCAGCCCTTGGTGTCCGCCGGCGCCTCCGGGGCCGCGGCGGCGGTCTCCGTGGCGTCCGCGGCCGTCACCGGCTCGGCGGCCGCGGCCACCGTGATGCCGGTGCGGGCCCGGCGCCCGCGCCGCTCGATCCAGTGGGCGAGGGCGGACAGCGCCAGGCACATCGCCACGTAGATGCTGCCGATGACGATGATCACCGGGATGTAGGTGTCGTTCCCGTTGACGATGATGTTGGTGCTCATCAGCCGTGCGGTGTAGAGGAGTTCCTCGAAGGTGATGATGTAGCCGAGCGAGGTGTCCTTGAGGGTCACCACGAGCTGGCTGATGATCGTCGGCAGCATCGCCCGGATCGCCTGCGGGAGCAGTACGGTCGTCATCACCTGCGTCTTGCTCATGCCGAGCGCGTACGCGGCCTCCCGTTGGCCCGTGGGCACGGAGTTGATGCCGGCCCGCAACACCTCGGCCTGCACCGAACCGTTGTAGACCGTCAGCCCCGCCACCAGCGCCCAGAACTGCGGTTGGCTGCCGGTGAGGCCCAGCGCGTCACGGTTGGTGAGCAGCACGACCCACAGCGCGTAGATCGTGATCAGCAGCGGGACGGCGCGGAACAGTTCGACGAAGCCGGTGGCCAGCCAGCTGACCGGCTTGTGGTCGGAGAGCCGGGCCACCGCCAGCAGCACGCCCAGCAGGAGCGAGAGCACCGCCGCCACCGCGAAGACCTGAAGGGTCGTCAGGATGCCGTCGCGGATGCTGGTGCGCACCCCGGCGTAGTTGAAGATCTGCCAGACGGCCGGATCGAGTTGACCCTTGGAGTTCAGCCGCAGGACCGCGAAGACCAGCAGCCCCACCACCGCCAGCGCGCCGATGACGCTGTAGACGCGGTTGCGGGCCCGCGCCCTCGGCCCCGGCACGTCGTAGAGAACGCTGGCGCCACTCATGCCCTTACCTCGCTTCGTCCCGTCCCGCCGGTGCGCGGCGACGGCGCCCGTCCGTGGGTGTCGTTCCTGGTGTCGCGGCCGCCGGAGCTCATCGGGCGACCTCCAACCGGCGCTCCAGCAGCCGGAACAGGCCGCTGACCGCGAAGGTGATGACGAGGTAGGCGAGCGCCGTCCACAGGAAGATCCAGGCGATCGCGTAGCCCTTGTCGTTGAGCAGCTTGGAGACGTTGAACAGTTCGCCGTAGCCGAACGCGCCGGCGATCGCGGAGTTCTTGGTGAGCGCGATGATGATGCTGCTCAGCGGCGCGATCACGGTGCGGGTCGCCTGCGGGAGCACGACCATGCGCAGCGTCTGGGCGAAGGTCATGCCGAGGCTGCGGGCCGCCTCCGCCTGGCCCAGCGGCACGGTGCCGATGCCGGACCGCACCGCCTCGCACACGAACGAGGAGGTGTAGAAGCCGAGCGCCAACGTGCCCAGGACGTAGGGGCTGGCGCCCTGGAAGAGGATCTGCGGGACGACGAAGAAGGCGACCAGGAAGAGCAGCGTCAGCGGCGTGTTGCGCAGCACCGTCACCCAGGCCGTGCCGAAGGCGCGCAGCGGTGGGACCGGAGAGACCCGGAAGCCGGCGATGAGCACGCCGAGCACCAGCGCGAGCAGCGCGGCGGATGCGGTGATCGCCAGGGTTCCCAGGAACCCGTCCCGGAACTCGGGCAGATAGTCGAGGAGTACGTTCATGGGGTCTCCGCGGTAGCGGTCGGGTCGGCGGCGGGCGACGGCGGGGCACCGCCTCGCGGGGAGGGCGGGGCGCGCGAGGGCAGCGCGCCCCGTACACCCGTCGCGGCGGGCGTACGGGGCGGCGCGGTGCGGTGCGGGTGCGGGCCGTCAGTAGCGCGGCAGCGGCATGTCCGGGGCGACGTAGGGGGAGCCGGACCTGCCGAGCGTGCCCTCGTACGCCTTCTTGTAGTCGCCGTTCTTGATGTGGTTCTCCAGCGCGGTGGTGATGGCGTCGCGCAGCGCCTTGTCGTCCTTGTTCAGACCGACGCCGTAGGGCTCCTTGGTGAACGGCTTGCCCACCACCCGCAGCTTGTCGGGGCGTTGGGCGGCGTAGCCCTTGAGGATCGCGTCGTCGGTGGTGACCGCGTCGACCGAGCCGTCCAGCAGGTTCTTCACGCAGTCCGAGTACTTGGACATCTCGGTGGTCACCGCGCCGTACTTGGGCTTCTTGATCTCCTGGAGCGGAGTGGAGCCGACGATCGAGCAGACCTTCTTGCCCTTGAGGGAGTCGGGCCCGGTGATGTCCTTGTCGTCCTTGCGCACCAACAGGTCCGCGCCGGCGGTGTAGTACGGGCCCGCGAAGCTGACCTGCTTCTTGCGCTCGTCGTTGATGGTGTACGTGCCGACGTAGTAGTCGACCTGGCCCTTGGAGATGGTGGTCTCGCGGACGTTGGAGTCGATGGTGTTGAACTTGATCTGCTTCTCGGAGAAGCCCAGGTCGGCGGCGATCATCTTGGCGATCTCGATGTCGAAGCCGGAGTACTTGTTGGTCGCCGGGTCCTTGAAGCCGAGGAACGGCTGGTCGGCCTTGACGCCGACGGCGATCTGGCCGGCCTTCTTGGCCTTCTTGAACGTCGGCGAGTCGACGTTGACGCCCTGGGCGACCTTGTAGGTGCCGCTGTAGACGTCGGAGCCGGCCTGCTTGTCGCCGGCCGTGCCCGACTGGCCCCCACACGCGGTCGCCGTCGCCGCCAGTGCGAGCACCACCGCACCCGCGGCGGCCGTCTTACGCATCCTCATGGTGAACATTCCTTTGTTCAGGAGGTGTTGGAAATCACGAAGGCCCAACCGCGGCCCGTAGTGGGGGGAATTCAGGGTGAATTCAGGGGGGGAAATCAGGGGGGAAATCAGTGGTGGAGAATCTTCGAGAGGAAGTCCTTCGCCCGGTCGCTGCGCGGGTTGTTGAAGAACTGGTTCGGCTCGGCCTCTTCGATGACCCTGCCGTCCGCCATGAAGACCACCCGGTTCGCCGCGGAGCGCGCGAACCCCATCTCGTGGGTGACCACGACCATCGTCATGCCGTCCCGGGCGAGTTGCTGCATGACCTCCAGCACCTCGTTGATCATCTCCGGGTCGAGCGCCGAGGTCGGCTCGTCGAAGAGCATCACCTTCGGGTCCATCGCCAGGGCGCGGGCGATCGCCACCCGCTGTTGCTGGCCGCCGGAGAGCTGCGCGGGGTACTTCTCCGCCTGGGCGCCGACGCCGACCCGGTCGAGCAGCGCCCGGGCCTTCTGCTCCGCGGTCGCCTTGTCGGTCTTGCGGACCTTGGTCTGGCCCAACACCACGTTCTCCAGCACCGTCTTGTGCGCGAAGAGGTTGAAGGACTGGAACACCATGCCCACGTCGGCGCGCAGCCGGGCCAGTTCACGGCCCTCCTGGGGCAGCGGCTTGCCGTCGATGCTGATGCTGCCGCTGTCGACCGTCTCCAGCCGGTTGATGGTGCGGCAGAGCGTGGACTTGCCGGACCCGGAGGGCCCGATCACCACGACCACCTCGCCGCGCCGGATCGTCAGGTTGATGTCCTGGAGCACGTGCAATGCGCCGAAGTGCTTGTTGACGTCATCCAGCACGACCAACGGTTCTCCCGTGGGCGCAAGTCCCCCGGCGGTCTGGGTCACCGGTACTTCGCTCATCGGCGTACAGCTCCGTCCTCCTCGGTTGGGAGGACCCTAATAACGGCCCGAGACCAGCGTCATTACATCTGAGGGAGAATTGAGCATAACGATCCGGCCGCCAACGGAAGCGGAGCGTGAGGGGCGGGGCGGCCGGCGACGGGCGCCCGTACCGACGGTAGGGCGTCGGGGGTACCGGCTGGGTAACGGATGGTGCCCCGGAGGCGACCACCTCTTGACGGGCGGCCCACCGATCGCCGTAGATGCCCTGTGGCCCGTACGCGCACCGGAAGGAGGGCCGGATGAGACTGCTGCTCGTCGAGGACGACGACCATGTCGCCGCGGCCCTGTCCGCGGTGCTGGCCCGGCACGGCCTGACCGTCGTGCACGCCCGCAGCGGCGAGGAGGCGCTCCAGGCCCTGTTGCCGGACGACGCCGAGCCGTTCGCGGTGGTGCTGCTCGACCTCGGGCTGCCCGACCAGGACGGCTTCGAGGTGTGCGGCCGGATCCGCCGGCTCACCGCGACGCCGGTCATCATGGTCACCGCGCGCTCCGACGTCCGCTCCCGGATCCACGGCCTGAACCTCGGCGCCGACGACTACGTCGTCAAGCCCTACGACACCGGCGAACTGCTGGCCCGTATCCACGCGGTGAGCCGGCGCACCGGCGCCGCGGGCGTGCCCGGCGAGGCGGCGGTCGAGGAGGGTGGCCCCGGCGAGCCGCTGCGCCTCGGGCCGCTCACCGTCGAACTCCCCACCCGCCAGGTGGTCGTGGACGGTGCCGTCGTCCCGCTCACCCGCAAGGAGTTCGACCTGCTGGCGCTGCTCGCGCAGCGGCCCGGTGTGGTCTTCCGTCGGGAGCAGATCATCAGCGAGGTGTGGCGGACGAGTTGGGAGGGCACCGGCCGCACGCTGGAGGTGCACATCGCCTCGCTCCGCGCCAAGCTGCGGATGCCGGCGCTGATCGAGACGGTGCGCGGCGTCGGCTACCGACTGGTCGTGCCGGCCGCCGGCGCCGCCGGCACCCGGCCGTCGGCCTCCTGAGGGCTGCACCGGGCCGTGCGCACCCGACTCCTCCCGCTCCTCATCGTCCTGATGGCCGGCGTGCTGCTGGCGCTCGGCGTGCCGCTGGGGGTGATCACCGCCGGCGTGGAGCAGCAGAAGGTGGTGGTCGACCGGATCGACGACGCGGCCCGGTTCGCCTCGCTCGCCCAGTTCGTCACCGCCCGCCCCGACGCCTCCGCCGGCAACAAGACCCCCGAGGAGGACGAGCGGTTGGCCGCCCTCCGGGCCGAACTCACCCGCTACCACGCCCTCTACGGCATCCGCGCCGGCGTCTTCTACCGGGACCGCACCCCGATGGCCGCCGCCCCGCACGATCTGACGGTGCCCACGGGCGGCGAGAGCGCGCAGGCGTTCAGTGAGGCGCTGGCCGGCCGCCGCAGCCACGATCCGCACCAGGTCTGGCCCTGGGGCGACGCCGGCTGGATCCCGGTCGCCTCGCCCGTCATCCGGGACGGCGACGTGGTCGCGGTGGTCGTCACCGACTCGCCCACCGGCCGGATGCGGGCCCGCATCCTGCACGAGTGGCTGCTGATCGCGGCGGGGGAGGCCGCGGCGATGCTGGTCGCGGTCGGCGCGGCGGTCCGGCTCACCGGCTGGGTGCTGCGGCCGGTGCGGGTGCTCGACGCGGCCAGCCACGACATCGCCACCGGCCGGATGAACGCCCGGGTGGCGGGCACCGCGGGGCCGCCCGAACTCCGCCGGCTGGCCCGGTCGTTCAACGAGATGGCCGACCACGTCGAGGACGTCCTGGAACAGCAGCGCGCCTTTGTCGCCGACGCCTCCCACCAACTGCGCAACCCGCTCTCGGCGCTGCTGCTCCGGATCGAGCTGCTGGCCCTCGAACTGCCCGAGGGCAACGAGGAGATCGCCTCGGTGCGCACCGAGGGCAAGCGGCTGGCCCGGGTCCTGGACGACCTCCTGGACCTGGCGCTCGCCGAGCACTCCGCCGCCGACCTGAAGCTGCTGGACGTCGCGGCGCTGGCCGCCGAACGGGTCGACGCCTGGCGCCCGTTGGCCGAGGACAAGGGCGTGCGCCTCACCTACGAGGGGCAGCCCGCGGTCACCGGTTGGGGCGATCCGGTCGCCCTCTCCAGCGCGTTGGACGCGGTCGTCGACAACGCCCTGAAGTTCACGCCGGCCGGGGAGCCGGTCACGGTGGCGGTGGCCCCCGACGGCGAACGCGTCACCATCACCGTCGCCGACCGCGGCCCCGGTCTGACCGAGGACGAACTGGCCCGGATCGGCGACCGGTTCTGGCGCAGCAACCGTCACCAGAACGTCTCCGGCTCCGGCCTCGGCCTGTCCATCACCCGCGCCCTGCTCGCACCCGGCGGCGCCACCCTCGCCTATGCGCCGCACCCACCGCACGGCCTGGAGGTCACGGTCGCGGTACCGCGCACGGGGGCTTGAGGGGACGGGGCATTGCGCTGGGTTGGTGCAGCGAAGCTGCCCCGCAGTGCGCCGCAGTGGACCGCGATTGTGCCGCGACTGTTCTGCGATTGCGCCGCGATTGTGCCGCGATTGTGCCGAGGCATTGCGTCGCCACGCGGGCGCAATCTGCTGGCGCAATGCGGCGCTCTCCCACTGCAATGCCTTGACCTTGCTCGCATTGCACCGAGTCATTGCACCGAGTCATTGCGTCGACCTGCACCCCGCGTTGCGCCGGGCAGCGCGTCACTCACGGGGTGACTCATCGGGGCACTCGCCGGACGACCCACCGCGCGGCGGACGCGGCCCTCATTGCTTCACGGAGACGTAGTAGTCCCGGGCGCCCCGGTGCAGCGGCAGCGGATCGGTGAACACCGCGGTCCGCAGGTCCACGTTCTGCGCCGCGTGCACCACGTGCCCGATCGCGTCCCGGCTGTCGATGACGGTCCTGGTGATCCCGAACGTCAGCGCCGCGTCCTCCCGGTCCGTGGTCACCAGCAGATTGGCCACCGCGATGGTCTTCACCGTCTGCCCGTTCTGGACCAGCGGATAGGCGTCGGCGGGCATCACCGCCGCCCGGTAGTAACGGGTCGGCGCGCCCTGCCGGTGCAGCGCCGGGATCAGGTCGCCGAGCTGCACCAGCTGCATCGGGAACCGCCGCGCCAGCCGCTGCACCGCCGTCGTCGGCAGCCCGCCCGACCAGAAGAACGCGTCCAGTTCGTGGTGCTCCAGCATCTCCGGCATCCGGTCGATGCCCACCCGCACCGGGACGATGTCCCGGTCGAAGTCCAGGCCGGCCGCCAACATCAACCGCCGGGTGATCAGTTGGACGCCCGACCCGTCGGCGCCGACGCCCACCCGCAACCCCCGCAGATCGGCGGCCGAGCGCACCGCCGAGCCCTGGGGCACCACCAGCTGCATGTAGTCGTCGTAGAGCCGGGCGCAGGCCCGCAGCCGGTCCGCGCCGGGCTCGTGCCGGTCCTGGTAGGCGGCCACCGCATCCGCCGTGGCTATGGTGAACGAGGCCCGCCCGTTGGCCAGTTGGCGCAGGTTGTCGAGCGATCCCTCGCTGCGTTGCAGCCGCACGTCGACCCCCGGCAGATCGTGCGCGAGGTCGTCCTTGAGGAGTTCCCCGTACCGTGCGTACACCCCCGTCGGGAGGCCGGTGGCGATCGTGACCCGCCCCCGGGGCGCGGGCGGCCGGCCCGGCTGCACGAACCACAGCACCAGCCCCAGGAGGGCCAGCGCCGCGGTCGCAGCGGTCAGCGCCCGGCGGCGGCCGGGTCGGGGGAGCGTTGCCATGGGCGAGATCCTGCCAGCCACGGCGCGCCGGCGGGAGGGGGTGAAACGTTACGTCTTCGCCTCCGTCCAGACACCCCTCCCGCCCGTTGTTCCCAAGGCCGTCCGCAGTCGCTCCAGTAGCGCCCGGGCCGCCGGTCCCGGCGGTCCGTCCGCCCGCCAGGCCAGCACGATCCGGCCACGCGGCCGCGCCCCGCGGAAGGACAGCGTCCGCAGCCCGGGGTCCCCCGCCGCGGCGGACTCCGGGACCACCGCCACGCCCAGCCCCCGGGTCGCGAGCCCGGCCAGTAGTTGCGGCCCGGCCGCCTCGAAGGCGATCCGCGGCCGGAACCCGGCGTCGGCGCAGGCGCGCTCCAGCACCCCGCGGATCCCGGTGCCGCGCGGCAGGCTGATCAGGGGGTGGTCGCGCAGCGCGGTCAGCGGGATCCGCCCGCCGTCCGCGACCGCCAGCAGGGGGCTGTCCGGGGCGACCGCCGCCACCAGCGGCTCGTCGGCCACGATCTGGAACGACAGCCCCGCCGGTGGTTCCGCGTCGGGGGTCCCCAGCAACGCCACGTCCAACTCGCCCCGTTGGAGCGCCGCGAGCATCCGCTCCGAGTTGTCCGCGGCGAGCGCGACGTTCACCCGGGGGTGCGCGTCGTGGAAGTCCGCCAACAGGGAGACCGCCTCCGCCTCCCGCGCCGGGGCGGCCCCCGACACCAGCCCGAGAGTGACCTGGCCGCGCAGCAGCCCGGTGAACTCCGCCACCGTCTGCCGCGCCCCCTCGACGGCGGCCAGCGCGGCGTGGGCATACGGGAGCACGGCCGCGCCCACCTCGGTCAGCGTCACCGACCGTCCCGAGCGGTCCAACAGGGGCTCCCCCAGCTCCCGTTCGAGCTGCCGGACCTGCGCGCTGATCCCCGGCTGCGCCAGGTGAAGACGGGCCGCGGCCCGGGTGAAGTTGGCCTCCTCCGCCACCGCGACGAAGTACTGCAACTGTCGAAGCTCCATGACCACCCATTCTGAAGCTCCATAACCACGAGTTCTAGTGAGGAGAAGAACAGGCTCTTGGACTTATGGCGGTGCCCGGCAAGATCCTGGAGACCTGCCGGCCCACCCGCCCATCGGGCCGGACCGGAGACGGGGAGGAACCATGGACATCCGCGCCGCGATCGCCGCCGAACGACGCGAACTGGCCGACCTGTTGGACGCCCTCACGCCCGAGCAGTGGGACGCGCCCACGCTGTGCACGGGCTGGCGGGTGCGGGAGGTCGCCGCCCACATGTCGATGGGCTTCCGCTACGCGTTCCCCCGGGTCGTCGCCGAGGTGGTCAAGGCCCGGGGCCTGCACCGGATGACCGACCGGCTCGCGCGTAGGGACGCCGCGGCCCTCCCGCCGGCCGCCCTCGCCGCCGCCCTCCGGGACCATGCGCACCATCCCTGGACCCCGCCGGTCGGCGGCTTCGCGGCGGCCCTGGGCCACGACGTCGTGCACGGCCTGGACATCGCCGTGCCGCTCGGCCTGGACCGCCGGGTCCCCGAGGACCGGCTGCGGGTCCTCCTGGACGGCCTCACCCCGCGCGGCATGAAGTTCTTCGGCGTCGACCTCGACGGGGTGGCGCTGCGCGCCGACGACCTCGACTGGTCCTACGGCACCGGAGACCCGCTCCGCGGCAGCGCCCAGGACCTGCTGCTGGTCGCGTTCGGACGGAAGCTCCCGCCCGGCCGGCTCCGCGGCGCGCCGCAGGACCGCTTCGCCGCCGCCTGACGCCGGCCCCGCGGCACCGCCTCGCGCGCACGGCCGCCGAAGGCCCCGCCGGGAGCCCGTACCCTGGACGGGTGAGCGGTAACGACCTGGCCGGCGGAGCAGTGGCGGAAGTGAAAACGTACGAGGTGCGCACCTACGGGTGCCAGATGAACGTCCATGACTCCGAGCGACTCTCGGGGTTGTTGGAGGACGCGGGCTACGTACGGGCCCCTGAGGGCACCGGCGAGGGTGAGGCCGACGTCGTCGTCTTCAACACCTGCGCGGTGCGCGAGAACGCCGACAACCGGCTGTACGGCAACCTCGGCCGGCTCGCGCCGGTCAAGGCCCGTCGCCCCGGCATGCAGATCGCGGTCGGCGGCTGTCTGGCCCAGAAGGACCGCGACACCATCGTGAAGAAGGCGCCCTGGGTGGACGTAGTCTTCGGCACGCACAACATCGGCAAGCTGCCCGTCCTCCTGGAGCGCGCCCGCGTCCAGGAGGAGGCGCAGGTCGAGATCGCCGACTCGCTGGAGGCGTTCCCGTCCACGCTGCCGACCCGCCGGGAGAGCGCCTACGCGGCCTGGGTCTCCATCTCGGTCGGCTGCAACAACACCTGCACCTTCTGCATCGTCCCGGCCCTGCGCGGCAAGGAGAAGGACCGCCGGCCCGGCGACATCCTCGCCGAGGTCGAGGCGCTGGTCGCCGAGGGCGTCTCCGAGATCACCCTGCTCGGTCAGAACGTCAACGCCTACGGCTCCGACATCGGCGACCGCGAGGCGTTCAGCAAGCTGCTGCGCGCCTGCGGCTCGATCGAGGGGCTGGAGCGGGTCCGCTTCACCTCCCCGCACCCGCGCGACTTCACCGACGACGTGATCGCGGCGATGGCCGAGACGCCCAACGTGATGCCGCAGCTCCACATGCCGCTGCAGTCGGGGTCGGACACCGTCCTGAAGGCGATGCGCCGCTCGTACCGTCAGGAGCGCTACCTCGGCATCATCGACAAGGTGCGCGCCGCCATCCCGCACGCGGCCATCACCACCGACATCATCGTGGGCTTCCCCGGCGAGACCGAGGAGGACTTCGAGCAGACCATGCACGTCGTCCGCGAGGCCCGGTTCTCCCAGGCGTTCACCTTCCAGTACTCCAAGCGGCCCGGCACCCCGGCCGCCGAGATGGACGGCCAGATCCCCAAGGAGGTCGTGCAGGCCCGCTACGAGCGCCTGGTCGCCCTCCAGGAGGAGATCTCCTGGGAGGAGAACAAGAAGCAGGTCGGCCGCACCCTGGAGCTGATGGTCGCGGAGGGCGAGGGCCGCAAGGACGGCGCCACCCAGCGGCTCTCCGGCCGCGCGCCCGACAGCCGCCTGGTCCACTTCAGCAAGCCGGACCAGCTGGTGCGCCCCGGTGACGTGGTCACCGTCAAGGTCACCTACGCCGCCCCGCACCACCTCCTGGCCGAGGGCCCCGTCCTGGACGTCCGCCGCACCCGCGCCGGCGACGCCTGGGAGAAGCGCAACGCGGCTCCGGCCGCCAAGCCGGCCGGAGTGATGCTCGGTCTGCCGAAGATCGGTGCCCCCGAGCCGCTGCCGGCCGCCGCGCCGGGCTGCGGCTGCGACTGATCCCGACCGCCCCCACCGGCTCGTGGACGCGGTGCGGGAGCCTGGCGTTACGCTGCGTGCATGCTCGTAGCCGCCGCTCTCTGCCCCTGTCCGCCGCTGCTCGTCCCCGAGGTCGCCGCGGGCGCCGCACCGGAGCTCGACCCGTTGCGGGCCGCCTGCGTGGACGCCGTCGGGGTGCTCGCCGCGGCCCGCCCGGACCGGCTGGTCGTGCTCGGCCCGGTCACCGACGAGGCCGACGCGGGACGGTATCCGCAGGGCGCCCCCGGTTCGTTCCGCGGTTTCGGGGTGGACCTCGACGTGACGCTGGGGGCCGCCGGGGCGCAACTACCGGCCGACGGGCCGCAGTTGCCGCCCTCACTGGCCGTCGGGGCCTGGCTGCTGTCCCGTACGGCATGGGCCGATGCGCCCCTGGAGGGGCTGGGGGTGGCCGAGCGGTGGCCGCTCGACCGGTGCCTGCCGCGGGGCCGGGAGCTCGCCGACTCCGCGTCCCGGGTGGCGCTGCTGGTGCTCGGCGACGGCAGCGCGCGCCGCTCGGTCAAGGCGCCCGGCTACCACGACGAGCGGGCCGAACCGTTCGACGCCGCCGCGGTCCGCGCCCTGGGCGCCGCCGACACCGGGGCGCTGGCCGCCCTGGACGCCGATCTCGCGGCCGACCTCCTGGTCTCCGGGCGGTCCTGCTGGCAGGTCCTCGCGGGCGCCGCCGAGGGCGCCGGGCTGCGCGGCCAACTGCTGCGCGAGGAGGCCCCGTACGGCGTCGGGTACGCCGTGGTCGCCTGGTCGTAGCCGGCGGCGCGGCCGGGCACGCGTCCCGGCCGCACCCGGCCGCGGGCGGCTACTGCCGCGCGCCCTCGCCGGCCGGGCGGTCCGCACTGGCCGGCCCCGACTGCTGCCGCGGGATCCCGGCCCCACCCTCCGCGACGGCCGCTCCGACGGGCTCCGGCACCGCCTCGTCCGCCGCCGCATCGGCAGCGGCCTCCGCGGCCTCGTCCGGCGCCGCGGCCTGCACCGGCTCCTCGTCCACCGGGGCCTCGGGCTGGGCCTCCTCCCCGGCCTCGGTCGCCCCCGCCGCGGAGTCCGTCGCCTCGCCCGATGGCGCATCCGCCGGCGCATCCGGCTTCGCGCCCGCGTCCGAGCCGGTCGCCGGTTCCGCGGCCCGCTCCTGCGCGCCGTCCCGGGCGTCGTCCGGTGTGCCGCCCTCCGCCGCCTGCGCTCCCGGCTCCGACGGGGTCGGCACCGCCGGCTCGGACGCCTCGGGGGCGACCGCGTCGTCCGTCCCCGGTGCCGCCTCCTCCGCGGCGCTCTCCTGCACCGCGTCGTCCTTGCGCCGGCGGAACCGCGAAAACACGCCCATAACTGCTCCTACGCTCCTCGTGTGGGGGAAATCCCTCGTCGCCCGGAGCGTCCGCTTGCGCCGCCCGACGGGCCCCGGCAGCGCACCGGCGTTCGGGATCTCGTCATCTGGCAACGACGCCGCAGGAGCGCCGTCACGTCGCTCGTTCGAGATGACCCCGTGAGGTTTGCGAGACTGACGGGGTGAACACCGTCGCCCCCGCACCGCGGGTCATCGCCGTCGTCGGCCCCACCGCGGCCGGAAAGTCCGACCTGGGCGTCGCGCTCGCCCAACACCTGGGCGGCGAGGTCATCAACGCCGACTCGATGCAGCTCTACCGGGGCATGGACATCGGCACCGCCAAGCTCACCCTTGAGGAGCGGCAGGGCATCCCGCACCACCTCCTGGACATCTGGGACGTCACCCGCGCGGCCAACGTCGCCGAGTACCAGCGGCTGGCCCGCGCCGAGATCGACCGGCTGCTGGCCGAGGGCCGCACCCCGGTCCTGGTCGGCGGCTCCGGCCTCTACGTCCGCGGCGCCCTGGACGCCCTGGAGTTCCCCGGCACCGACCCCGCCATCCGCGCCCGCCTGGAGGCCGAACTCGCCGAGCTGGGCAGCGGCGCGCTGCACGCCCGGCTCACCGTCGCCGACCCGGAGGCCGCGCGCGCCATCCTGGCCAGCAACGGGCGCCGGATCGTGCGCGCCCTGGAGGTCATCGAGATCACCGGCCGCCCGTTCACCGCCAACCTCCCTGGCCACGAAGCCGTTTACGACACCCTCCAGATCGGCGTGGACGTCGAGCGCCCCGAGCTCGACGAGCGGATCGCGACCCGGGTCGACCGGATGTGGGAGGCCGGCCTGGTCGACGAGGTGCGCCGGCTGGAGGGCGAGGGGCTGCGCGAGGGCCGCACCGCCTCCCGGGCGCTGGGCTACCAGCAGGTGCTCGCCCACCTGGCCGGGGAGTGCACGGAACAGCAGGCGCGGGACGAGACGGTGCGCGCCACCAAGCGCTTCGCGCGCCGCCAGGACTCCTGGTTCCGCCGGGACCCGCGGGTCCACTGGCTCAGCGGCGCGGCGGACCGCCGAGCCGAGCTCCCCGCCCTGGCACTGGCGTTGCTCGAACGACCGGTCACAGCCTGATCACGTCATGGCATCGGGACGCTCCGGCCGCCATCCGGGCCCCTGAGGCCGTGTCATCATCGACCATCGATCGAGGCGTGCAATCTGGCAGTGGGGAGGGCGCGTGGCAATGGAGGCCAGCCCTCGCAACAGAGCCCAACAGCCGGACCGGGACGGCCCCGGCGTGGCACCGTCGCCCGAGGGCGACCGGGCGGTCCACGCCACCCACCAGCCGCCGCACGACAGCCCTCACGCCTCCGACGACGGCATCGCGGACGCCCACCCGGCCACCCTCGACGCCTCCGACGGCCCCGATGCGGAGCCGGCCCCGGCCCCCGAGGGCGGGGAGTCCTTCCGCGATCTGCGCCCGCCCCGGCGGCTGCGCTGGTGGCAGCTCGCCCCGATCGTGGCGCTGGCCGCCCTCGGCTCGCTGATGTTCGCCTTCCCGCTGGCCTTCGAGCTCGGCGGCGACGGCGGCGCGGTGATCGCGATGCTCGGCCTGCTGCTGTGCTGCTGCGCCGCCGGCACCGGCATGATGGCCGCCCGCCGGGTCGGTCACACCTGGCCCGGCCTCCCGGTTCGCGGCTCCGGGCGCCGCGCCAACTGGCGGGTGGTGCTGCTCTACGCCACCGTGGTTGCCGTGCTCGCCGCGTTGGCCATCTGGCGGGTGGCCCGCCTCCGCTGAGGCCCGTTGTCCACAGGCCCCCGCCCCGTCCGGCCGGTGCCGCGTCCTCCCCGTAGGATTCAGGAGTGACCAGCACCCAGCGCATCGCCTTCCTCAAGGGCCACGGCACCGAGAACGACTTCGTGATCGTCCCGGATCCGGACGGCCGGCTCGACGTCCCCGCGGCCGCCGTCGCGAGGATCTGCGACCGTCGCGCCGGAGTGGGCGGCGACGGCCTGCTGCGCGTCGTGCGATCGGCCGCGCACCCCGAGGCCCGGGCGATGGCCGACGAGGCCGAGTGGTTCATGGACTACCGCAACGGCGACGGCTCGATCGCCGAGATGTGCGGCAACGGCGTCCGGGTCTTCGCCCGGTACCTCCTGCACGCCGGCCTGGTCGAGGCCGGCGATCTGGCGATCGCCACCCGCGCCGGCGTGCGCCGGGTCCACCTCGCCAAGTCCGGTGACGTCACGGTCTCCATGGGGCGCGCCGCGCTGCCCGAGGAGGGCGTGGTGGTCGAGGTCGACGGCCGCAGCTGGCCGGCCCGCAACGTCAACATGGGCAACCCGCACGCCGTCGCGTTCGTCGAGGACCTCGCGCACGCCGGGAAGCTGCGCGAGCAGCCGCAGTTCGGCCCGGCCGGGGTGTATCCGGAGGGCGTCAACATCGAGTTCGTCGTGGACCGCGGCCCGCGCCACGTGGCGATGCGGGTGCACGAGCGCGGCTCCGGCGAGACCCGGTCCTGCGGTACCGGCGCCTGCGCGGTGGCCGTCGCCACCGCCCGCCGGGACGGCCTGGACCCGACCGCGACCGGCACCCCGGTGACGTACACCGTCGACGTGCTGGGCGGCGCGCTGACCATCACCGAGCTGCCGGACGGCACGGTCGAGATGACCGGCCCGGCGGTGATCGTCGCCGAGGGCACCTTCGCGCCGGAGTGGCTGACCGGCGCGCTCGCCGGCTGACGGGGTCGGCCGGGGGCGCCGGAGCACGCCCCTCGGCCAGGGGAAGCGGTTTCGGCGAGAAGAAACGATTCCGGCCAGAAACTTCCCTCGAATGGGTGGTCCGATTCACGCTGAGCGAGAGGCGGACAGCGCTGCGTGATGGGCTCGGTAGCATCAAGCACCGGCCCAGGCGCCCGAACTGACGACGCCCCACCGCCGGTCGACGCCGCCGGAGGTGCCCATGAGCGCAGAGGCCACGAACCCTGGTAACCCGGAAACAGCCGGCCGTTGGCGCGGCGGCCCCCGGCCGGCGCTCCGGGGGCTGCGCCGCATCGGTCGCGCCGCACTGCTCGGCCCGCCCCCCCGCGACGGACTCCCCAACGCCCTGGAACACGTGGCCAAGGTGCACCGCCACCACCATCCCGACGCCGACTTGGACACCCTCAGCAGGGCGTACCAACGCGCCGAGACCTCGCACCGCGGCCAGTTGCGCAAGAGCGGCGAGCCGTACATCACCCACCCGCTCGCGGTCACCCTGATCCTCGCCGAACTGGGCGCGGAGACCACGACGTTGACCGCCTCGCTGCTCCACGACACCGTCGAGGACACCGAGATGACGCTCGATCAGGTGCGGGCGGAGTTCGGCGCCGAGGTCTGCTACCTGGTCGACGGTGTCACCAAACTGGAGAAGGTCGACTACGGTGCGGCCGCCGAGCCCGAGACCTTCCGCAAGATGCTCGTCGCCACCGGCAGCGACGTGCGGGTGATGTCCATCAAACTGGCCGACCGGCTGCACAACATGCGCACCCTCGGCGTGATGCGCCCGGAGAAGCAGGCCCGGATCGCCTACGTCACCCGCGACGTGCTCATCCCGCTCGCCGAACGGCTGGGCGTCCAGGCGCTCAAGACCGAGCTGGAGGACCTGGTCTTCGCGGTGCTGCACCCCGAGGAGTACGCCGAGACCCAGCAGTTGGTGGCGTCCTACACCGGCCGCCCCGACCCGCTCGCCGTGATCGCCGGCCGGGCCCGGGCGGTGCTCGCCGACGCCGGCATCGACGCCCAAGTCCTCGTCCGGCCGCGGCACTTCGTCTCCGTGCACCGGGTCCTGCTGGCGCGCGGCCGGCTCACCGGCGCGGACCTCGGTCGGCTGCTGGTCCTGGTGACCGAGGACGCCGACTGCTATGCCGTCCTGGGGGAGTTGCACACCTGCTTCACCCCGGTGGTCTCGGAGTTCAAGGACTTCATCGCCACCCCCAAGTTCAACCTCTACCAGTCGCTGCACACCGCCATCACGGGCACGGGCGGCGATGTCGCCGAGACGTTGATCCGCACCCACCGGATGCACCGGGTCGCCGAGGCCGGCGTGATCGCCCTGGGCAACCCGTACGCCCCCACCGACGGCGCGGACGCCCCCGAGGGCGAGCGGGCCGACCCGACCCGCCCCGGCTGGCTCGACCGGCTCCTGGACTGGCAGCGCACCACCCCCGACCCGGACACCTTCTGGACCTCGCTCCGCGACGATCTCGCCCAGGAAGGCGAGATCGCCGTCTTCTGCACCGACGCCGCCGCGGACGGCCCCGGCACCCCCATCGGGCTGCCCGCCGGGGCGAGTTGCGTGGACGCCGCCTACGCCCGGTACGGCGAGGCCGCGCACGGCTGCATCGGCGCCCGGGTCAACGGCCGCCTCGCCACCCTCGGCACGGTCCTGCACGACGGTGACGGCCTCCACCTGCTGATGGCCCAGGACTCCGCCGGCCCCTCGCCGGAGTGGCTCGACCACGCCCGCACGCCGGCCGCCCGGCTCGCCATCTCCCGGTGGCTGGCCCGGCCCGAGGGCGCCGGCGAGCCGGCCGCCGCGCCCGCCGGCCGGCGCAGCGAACGCCGCCGCGCTCCCGGCCACCGTCCCGCCGGCCCGGAGCGCGCACCGGCCGCCTCGGGCCTCGCGGTGGCCGATCTGCCCGGCGCCACCGTCCGGTTGGCCGGCTGCTGCACCCCGGTGCCACCGGACACCGTCACCGGCTTCGCCGTCCGCGGCGGCACGGTCACCGTGCACCGCGCCCTGTGTCCGGCGGTGGCCCGGATGGCGGCGATGGGGCGGCAGCCGGTCGGGGTGCGCTGGCGCGGTGCCGGCAAGGGCGGCTCCGGTTGTCGGGTGACGCTGCTGGCCGAGGCGTTCAGCCGGCCGCACCTGCTGCCCGACCTCACCGAGGCGATCGCCGCGCAGGGCGTCGCCGTGGTCTCCGCCGCCGTGGAACCCCCGCACGAGCAACTGGTCCGGCACACCTACACCCTTCACCTGCCGCACGCCGACGGGCTGCCCTCCCTGATGCGCGCGATGCGCCAGGTGCCCGGAGTGTTCGACGTGGTCCGGGCCGCCACGACCGTGCGCTCCTAGGGCCGCCCGAAGGGCGCCGCGCAACCGGGGACAGATCGGGCGCACGGGCGCAAGCCGGATGGCACAGGTGCCGCTCGTTCGGGTGCCGTCCTGCCGTGCCGTCCACCCGCGGGCGGGCCGCGCTGATAGCGGTAGCCCATGTCCGTTCCCTTGCGCCGTCCCTCCCGCGAGCCCGACGGGTCCGCCCCCCACCGCACCGCCGCCGGCCGTTCGGTATCCGGCCGGGCGCGCCCGCACCGCGGCCGGATCCCCCGCCGGGCAGCCGCCCTCGGCCTCGCGATCGCCGCCACGCTCGCCGCGGCCCCGCCGCCCCCCGAGCCGGAGGGCATCGGCGACCGCCTCTTCCCGACGCTCGGCAACCCCGGCTACCACGTCACCTCGTACGACATCTCCATGGACTACTCGGGCCACAACGACCGGCCCCTGAAAGCGGTCACCGTCATCAACGCGCGGGCCGCCGCCACCCTCGACCGCGTCAGCCTCGACTTCGCCGCCGGCTCGGTGAGCTCCGTCCTCGTCAACGGGCTGCCCGCCCGGTACGAGCAGGCCGGCGAGCACCTGGTGCTCACCCCGACCGCACACGTATCCCCCGGCCAGCAGTTGCGGGTCGTCGTGCACCACACCAGCGACCCGCGGAGCAAGGGCAACGGGGGCTGGATCCGCACCAAGGACGGGCTGGCGATGGCCAATCAGGCCGACGCCGCGCACCGGGTGTTCCCCTGCAACGACCACCCCTCCGACAAGGCGTACTTCACCTTCCACATCACCGTGCCGCACGGCCTGACGGCGGTCGCCAACGGGCTGCCCGTCGGGGAGGGCACCCGCGGCGCGCGTCGCACCTGGTCGTACCGCACCTCCCACCCCATGGCCACCGAGCTCGCCCAGGTCTCCATCGGGCGGTCCGTCGTGTTGTCGCACCGGGGGCCGCACGGGCTGCCGCTGCGCGACGTCGTCGCCTCCACCGACCGGGGCCGGCTGGCCCGTTGGCTCGCCAAGACGCCGGAGCAGATGGCCTGGATGGAGCGGAAGGTCGGGCCGTTCCCGTTCGAGACGTACGGGGTGCTGATCGCCAACGCCAGCACCGGCTTCGAGTTGGAGACCCAGACCCTCTCGCTCTTCGAGAAGCGACTGTTCGGCATCGCCCAACTGCCCGACTGGTACGTGGAGTCGGTGATGGTGCACGAGCTGTCCCACCAGTGGTTCGGCGACAGCGTCAGCCCCCGCCGCTGGTCCGACGTCTGGCTCAACGAGGCCCACGCCACCTGGTACGAGGCCCTGTACGCCCAGGAGAAGGGCGGCACCCGCGCCTCCATGGAGGCCAGGATGCGCCACGCCTACCAGATGTCCGACGGCTGGCGGGCGGAGGCCGGCCCGCCGGCCCTGCCCAAGGTCCCCGACCAGGGCCGCAAGATCGGCATCTTCCGCCCGATGATCTACGACGGCAGCGCCCTGGTGCTGTACGCCCTGCGGGACAAGATGGGCCAGGCCGGCTTCGACCGCCTGGAACGGGAGTGGGTGGCCAAGCACCGCGACGGGGTGGCCGGCACCGCCGACTTCATCAACCTCGCCTCCGAGGTCTACGGCCACAACCTCTCCGGCTTCTTCTGGGACTGGCTCTACGGCGCCAAGACCCCGCCGATGCCCGGCCACCCCGACTGGAAGCCCCAGGCGGCGACCGGGAGGACCCCGGTGAACGGGAGGGCGGCGGCGCAGGGGCGGACGCCGGCGAACGGGAAGGCCACGCACGCCCGGGGGTGGCGAGCGTCGGGCACACCCGGTGCAGCGCACCTCCACAAGCGGTGACCGTCGGCCGGGAGCGGGCGGCCCGCGACCGGAATCCGTGGTTCCGTTCGCGTGCGAACCACCCGGAAACCCGCGTGACGCCCGTCTCCCGGCCGTGCGACCATCAACGGGTCGACGACGGCCGGCCCCGGGAATCTCCGGGACGGCCCGGACGTTGACCAGAGTGAACGGCACAGCCACCGCCAGCCCCGGCGGGACCGACCGGTCCCCGGGGCGCCCTACGACGCGAAGGATCAAATGACCTCCTCTTCTTCCCTTCCGCAGGACCGGCAGCGCCTCCCCGAGAGCCTTCGGGCCGACGCCCTGATGGAAGAGGACGTCGCCTGGAGCCACGAGATCGACGGGGAGCGCGACGGCGACCAGTACGACCGCTCCGAGCGCGCGGCACTCCGCCGCGTCGCCGGGCTCTCCACCGAGCTTGAGGACGTCACCGAGGTCGAGTACCGGCAGCTCCGCCTGGAGCGCGTGGTGCTGGTCGGGGTCTGGACGTCCGGGACGGTGCAGGACGCGGAGAACTCCCTCGCCGAGCTGGCCGCGCTGGCCGAGACCGCCGGCGCCCTGGTGCTCGACGGCGTCGTCCAGCGCCGCGACAAGCCCGACCCGGCCACCTACATCGGTTCCGGCAAGGCCCTGGAACTGCGCGACATCGTGCTGGAGTCCGGGGCGGACACCGTGGTCTGCGACGGTGAGCTCTCGCCGGGCCAGTTGATCCACCTTGAGGACGTCGTCAAGGTCAAGGTGGTCGACCGGACCGCCCTGATCCTCGACATCTTCGCCCAGCACGCCAAGTCCCGGGAGGGCAAGGCGCAGGTCTCGCTGGCACAGATGCAGTACATGCTCCCCAGGCTCCGCGGTTGGGGTCAGTCGCTGTCCCGTCAGATGGGTGGCGGTGGCTCCGGCTCGGCCGGCGGCGGCATGGCCACCCGTGGTCCCGGTGAGACCAAGATCGAGACGGACCGGCGGCGGATCCGCGAGAAGATGGCGAAGATGCGCCGGGAGATCGCGGAGATGAAGACCGGCCGGGACGTCAAGCGCCAGGAGCGCCGGCGCAACAAGGTCCCCTCGGTCGCCATCGCCGGCTACACCAACGCCGGCAAGTCCTCGCTGCTGAACCGCCTCACCGGCGCCGGCGTCCTGGTGGAGAACGCCCTGTTCGCCACCCTGGACCCGACCGTCCGGCGGGCCGAGACCCCCAGCGGGCGGCTCTACACCCTCGCCGACACCGTCGGCTTCGTCCGTCACCTGCCGCACCACCTCGTCGAGGCGTTCCGCTCCACGATGGAGGAGGTCGCCGACGCCGACCTGATCCTGCACGTCGTCGACGGCTCGCACCCGGTGCCGGAGGAGCAACTGGCGGCGGTCCGCGAGGTGATCCGCGACGTCGGCGCCACCGACGTGCCCGAGATCGTCATCGTCAACAAGGCCGACGCGGCCGACCCGTTGACGCTCCAGCGGCTGCTGCGCCAGGAGAAGCGCGCCCTGGTGGTCTCCGCCCGTACGGGCAAGGGCATCGCCGAGCTGCGCGACCTGCTCGACGCGGAACTCCCGCGTCCGCGGGTCGAGATCGAGGTACTGGTGCCCTACACCCAGGGCGCCCTGGTCTCGCGGGCGCACGCCGAGGGCGAGGTCATCTCCGAGGAGCACACCGCCGACGGCACCGTGCTCAAGGCCCGGGTCCACGAGGAACTGGCCGCCGAGTTCCAGCCGTTCGTCCCGGCCGCCTGACGGCCCGGGCGGCCGCGCGCGGCGTACGCACGAGACGAGGGCCCGCCCCCGGGAGACCGGGGGCGGGCCCTCGCCCTTGTGTGCCACGGGCGGGCGGCGCCGTCGACGCCGCCCGCTCACACCGCTACTGCTGGTTGGCCCACTTCTTGCTCATCGCGTCGAAGAGGGACTTGGCCTCGGCGCCCAGGTGCGGGCCGGCCGACCAGCGGGCCGGGCGCGGCCCCATCGACATGTTGGAGACCAGCACCGGCTTGCCGTCCGAGCCCTTGATGAACCAGGGACCACCGGACGAACCGCCGGTCATGGTGCAGCCGATGCGGTACATGGTCGGCTTCTTGGCGTCCAGCGACAGCCGGGTCGGCTTGTCGGTGCAGGACTGCTGCACCGCACCGTCGAACGGCGGCTCGGCCGGGTAACCCTGCGCCGTCAGGCTCGGGATCTTCGACATCGCCGGGGCGTTGAAGTCGACGGCGTAGGCGCCACCGGCCATCTCCTCCAGCGACTTGCCGCCGGTGTTCTCCTCCGGCTTCACGTGCATCAGCGCGAAGTCGTACGGGGCCATCGGGACGCCCGGCACGGCGCCGCCGTCCTTGATCCACTCCTTGGACGTCGACATGTCGTCCGCCCACCACTTGCCCGCCGGGACCCGGTCCTCGAACGGGGTGGTCTTCATCTGGGTGGCCGGCGCCCCGTTCCGGTTGAAGTTCGGGACGAACATCATGTTCCGGTACCAGCCGCCGTTCTTGCCGGCGTGCACGCAGTGCGCCGCGGTCCACACGAGGTTGGACTTGCCCGGGTGCGCCGGGTCCTTGACCACGGTGGCGGAGCAACGGGACTCGCCCTGCGGCGTGCTGAACAGCAGCAGGCCGACGCCCGGCGCGGTGGAGGTGTAGGGCGTCTTCACCGCCTGCGCGGCGACCGCCGCCGGCTCCGGGTCGGTCTTGCCCTGGTCCTCGGTGATGTCAGAGGGCTTGCTGGGGTCCTGGGGCGGCTTGACCTTGTCGATCTTGTCCGGGTTCCAGAAGTTCTTGATGATCGGGTTGATGAACTCCCCGGCCTCCCGGAGCCACTTGTCCTTGTCCCAGTTCTTCCACTCCCCGTTCTTCCACTTGTCCAGGTCGACGCCGTGCTGCTTGAGCTTGTCCTGGAGATCCTTGGGGATCTTGATCGCGCCCCCGCCCGAGGTGTCCTGGGCGGACTCGCTGGGCTTGGCGTCCGCGTTGTCGCTCGACGGCCCGCAGCCGGTCGCGGTCAGCGCCACGACGGCGGTGAGGGCGGCGGCGGCCACGGCGGCGGACCGGCGGGCGCGCGGCGCCTTCCTCCCGGGGCGCTGAGGGGCGGCGGGCGGGCGTATCGATCGCATGGGCGGAATCTCCCCCTGTGTCAAACGGATTGAGCCGGTCCGGCTCAGGAGTGGAGCCCCCGTCGCGGGCCTTGTCATGAACCGCAAGACCGGGTGCAGCCCCCCACTATGCCGGTGACCGGGGGGACGACGGTACCCGGGGCCCCGGTTCCCGCCGTCAAGGATCTTGACGCCGCCCCGTGTTCCCGCGCCGGTGCGGTCGTTGGTACGTACGGGGGACGGCCGGGCTGCCCGTTGGCCGCGCGGTATCCAGCAGTTCACCAGCCGGGAGGACACAACTGCCGTGGCGTTGACCGAAATCGTGCCGGCGGGCGCACCGTCGGCCCACGAGGGGATCCTGCGCCGCCAGGCCCTGCGTGAGTCCGCCGCCCGCACGTATGCGCGCTCGCTGCCGATCGTCCCGGTGCGTGCTCGCGGGCTGACCATCGAGGGCGCCGACGGCCGGCGCTACCTCGACTGCCTTTCCGGGGCCGGCACGTTGGCGCTCGGCCACAACCACCCCGTGGTCCTGGAGGCGATCCGTGCCGTCCTCGACTCCGGCGCGCCGCTGCACGTCCTGGACCTGGCGACCCCGGTCAAGGACGCCTTCACCACGGAGCTGTTCGCCACTCTGCCCGGGGAGTTGGCCGAAAAGGGGCGGATCCAGTTCTGCGGCCCGGCCGGCACCGACGCCGTCGAGGCCGCCCTCACCCTCGTCCGGACCGCCACCGGCCGCCAGGGGCTCGCGGCCTTCTCCGGCGCCTACCACGGCATGACCGCCGGCGCCCTGACCGCCTCCGGCGGGGCCCGGCACCCCGGCGTGACCCGGCTTCCCTACCCCTACGCCTACCGCTGCCCGTTCGGGGTCGGCGGCGAGCGCGGCGCCGAACTCTCCGCCCGCTGGACCGAGAACCTCCTCGACGACCCCAAGGGTGGGGTGCCCCGGCCCGCCGGGATGATCCTCGAACCGGTCCAGGGCGAGGGCGGCGTGATCCCCGCCCCGGCCGGCTGGCTGCGCCGGATGCGGGAGATCACCGCCGCCCGCGACATCCCGCTGATCGTCGACGAGGTCCAGACCGGCGTCGGCCGCACCGGCACCTTCTGGGCCGTCGAACAGAGCGGCATCGTGCCCGACGTGCTGGTGCTGTCCAAGGCGATCGGCGGCAGCCTGCCGCTCGCGGTCATCGTCTACCGCGAGGAACTGGACGCCTGGCGCCCCGGCGCGCACGCCGGCACCTTCCGTGGCAACCAACTCGCCATGGCAGCCGGCACCGCCACCCTCGGCTACGTCCGCCGCAACGGCCTGGCCGCCCGCGCCGCCGCGCTCGGCGCCACGATGCTCGCCCGGCTCCGCGACGTCGCCGCCGCCCACGACTGCGTCGGCGACGTCCGCGGCAGCGGGCTGATGCTCGGCGTCGAACTCGTCGACCGGGACGCCGACGCCGATCCGCTCGGCGCCCGCCCCGCCGCCCCGGCGCTCGCCGCCGCCGTCCAACGGGCGTGCCTGGACCGCGGCCTGATCGTCGAACTCGGCGGCCGGCATTCCGCCGTCGTCCGACTGCTGCCGCCCCTGACCCTCACCGACGAACAGGCGGACGCGGTCCTCGACCGGCTCGCCGACGCCATCGCGGCGGCCGTCCGCGCCACCCCCGGGCCCCCGGGCTCACCCCCCACCACCCTGCGAGGCACCCCCGCATGAACGAACGCCCCGGCCACGACGGCACCCAGGCCGCCGAACGGTTCCCCGCCCACCCACCGGGCGCCGGCCTCATCGAACCGGCCGTCCCCCGCCAACAGCGCCGCCCCGGCGACGACACCTGCCACCAACAGACCCCGGCCGCCGGCCACCGCGGCGCCCACGACCCCGTGCGCCACCCCGACGCCGACCCTCTCGACCACCCGGACCCGGCCGTCGCCGCCGACGCCGCCGGCATCGAGAACCTCCTGCGCTGCTGGATCCGCGAGCACGACACCCCCCGCCCCGCCGGCGGTCGGCTGCGGCTGGCCCTGCACGCCAGCGCCACCGCCCTGCACGTCCCCGTCCGGCACTGGTCACCCACCGGCTGGCACCGCCTGGGCGCCCCCACCCTCGAAGGCACCCCGGCCGGCTCCGCCCCGTTGGACGCCGTCACCCTCGCCGCGCTGCTGCGCCGGGAGGCCGCGCACGGCGGCGACCGGCGGGCCTCGGACGGCGGCGAACACCGGGTCGCCGACGGCGACGAACCGCCCACCGCGGACGCCCCGCAGGCCCCGGACGGCGACGGCGCCGAACTGGTCGGCCGGGTCGCCAACTCCGTGCGCATCACCGCCCTGTTCATCGCCGACCGGCGCGCCCACCCCGCGCAGGACCCGGGCTCCCGTTTCCTCGACGCCGAGCAGTCGCTCCTCCTAGGCCACCCCCTGCACCCCACGCCCAAGAGCCGCGAGGGTCTCACCGACGCCGAGGTCCGCGCCTATTCGCCCGAACTCCGCGGCTCCTTCCCGCTCCACTGGATGGCCGTCGCCCCCTCCGCCGTCGCCGCCGACTCCGCCTGGACCGAGCGCGGCCGCACCGTGCCCGCCGGGCGGCTCGCCGCCCAACTGGCCGGCGACGGCATGCAGTTGCCCGAGGGCACCGTGCCGCTGCCGCTCCACCCCTGGCAGGCCCTGGACCTCGCCAGCCGCCCGGAGGTCGCCGCGCTGCGCGACGCCGGGCTGCTGCATGACCTCGGCCCGCACGGCCCCCACTGGCACCCCACCTCCTCCGTCCGCACGGTCTGCCGCCCCGGGGCGCCCGCGATGCTCAAGCTCTCCCTGGGCGTGCGCATCACCAACTCCCGCCGGGAGAACCTCCGCAAGGAACTGCTGCGCGGCGTCGAGGTCCACCGGCTGCTGCGCACCGGACTCGCCGCGCAGTGGCAGGCCGCCTTCCCCACCGCCCCCGGCTTCGACATCGTCCGCGACCCCGCCTACCTCGCCGTCGACGGGCCGGACGGCACCCCCGTCCAGGGCCTGGACGTGGTCATCCGCCACCAGCCCTTCGACGCCGCCGACGACGCCGTCTGCATCGCCGGGCTCACCGCGCCGCGCCCCTGGCCTGACCACGGCGCGATGCGCTCCCGTCTGGAGAGCGTCATCGGCGCGCTCAGCGCCCGCACCGGGCGGCCGGCCGGCGCGGTGGCCACGGAATGGTTCCTGCGCTACCTCGAAGCCGTCGTCCGGCCCGTGCTCTGGCTCGACGGGACGGCCGGCGTCGCCCTGGAGGCCCACCAGCAGAACACCCTCGTCCTCCTGGACGCCGACGGCTGGCCCGTAGGCGGGCGCTACCGCGACAACCAGGGCTACTACTTCCGCACCTCCCGCCGCGCGGAACTGGACCGGCGACTGCCGGGCATCGGCATCGCCAGCGACACCTTCGTCGCCGACGACGTCACCGACGAGCGCTTTGCCTACTACCTCGGCATCAACAACGTCCTCGGCCTCATCGGGGCGTTCGGCGCGGCCCGGCTGATCCGCGAGGAGCTCCTGCTCGCCGCCTTCCGGCGGTTCCTCACCGACGCCGCGGCGGCCCCGGCCGCGCACCGCTCCACCCTGCCCGAGCTGCTGCTGACCGCCCGCACCCTGCGCTGCAAGGCCAACCTCGCCACCCGGCTGCACGGCCTGGACGAGTTGGTCGGCCCGGTGGACACCCAGTCCGTCTACGTCACCGTCCCCAACCCGCTCGTGCCCTAGGCCCTGTTGTCCCCAGCCCCCACAGGAGGGCGCCACGTGCCCCCGACCGAATCCGGCCTCACCTCCCCGCCGGACGCCACCCACGGCGACCCGCCCGCGCCCCACCCCGGCGCGGTGCCGCCCGCAGCCCCCACCCCGGCCGCGGGCCCGCTGCTGGACGACCTGGCCGCCTGGCCGCCGGCGGACACTCCCGCCGGGCCGTTCGCCCTCGTCCCCGTGGACCTCGGGCGCGACCTGGACCGGATCGTCTCCTGGATGAACGAGCCGGTCGTGAACGCCTTTTGGGAGCTGGCCGGCCCCCCGGAGACCACCGCCGCCCACCTGCGCGCCCAACTGGCCGGCGACGGTCGCAGCGTGCCCTGCCTGGGCGTGCTGGCCGGTGTCCCGATGAGCTACTGGGAGATCTACCGCGCCGACCTGGACCGCGTCGCCCGCTACTACCCGGCGCGGCCCCACGACACCGGCATCCACCTGCTGCTGGGCGCCGGCCGCGACCGCGGGCGCGGCCTGGGCACCGCGCTGCTGCGCGCCACCGCCGACCTCGTCCTGGACCGCCGCCCGCGGTGCGGACGCGTCATCGCCGAACCCGACCTGCGCAACACTCCCTCCGTCGCGGCCTTCCTGGGCGCCGGCTTCCGCTACGAGGAGGAGATCCAACTGCCCGAGAAACGCGCGGCGTTGATGGTCCGCGACCGCGCCCACCGCCACCAGTTCTGACCCCGGGGCCGTCCGTCGACGGCCCTGGTCCGCTCCGTCATCCACCCCGCCGGCCCGGTTGTCCCCCGCACGTGCCCGGCCGGTCCCGCACCGAGGAGTCCCACCTTGCCTCCTGTGTCCCGTCCCTCCGCTCCCGCCGGCCGGCCCGGCCCGTCCACGTCGTCCGGGCCCGGCCCGTCGCAGGATGCCTGGCAGCGCGCCGCCCGCAGGCTGTTCGCCAAGACCCTCGGGGAATTCGCCTACGAGGAGATCCTCACCCCCGCACCCGAGGGCCCAGCCCCCGATGGCCGCACCCGCTACCGCCTGCCCGTCGCCGAGGACCTCACCTACCGTTTCACCGCCCGCAGAGGCGCCTACGGGCACTGGCGGGTCGACGCCGACTCGATCACCCCGCACGCCGATCCCCTCCTCTTCCTGACCCGGGCCCACGACACCGTCCTGGGCCTGTCCGGCGACACCACCGGCCATCTCATCCGCGAACTCACCGCCACCCTCGCCGCCGACACCCGCCTGGACGCCACCGCGCTCAGCGCCGCGGAGCTCGCCGACCTCGACTACGCCACGCTCGAAGGCCACCAGACCGGCCACCCCTGGCTGGTCGCCAACAAGGGCCGACTCGGCTTCTCCGCCGCCGACGCGGAAACCTGGGCCCCCGAGGCCCGCACGCCGCAGCGGCTGCCCTGGCTCGCCGCCCACCGCCGCATCGCCCACTACCGCGGCGTCCCCGCGCTCGCCACCCCCGATCGCCTCTACGACGGGGAACTCGACCCCGCCACCGCACGCGCCTTCGCCGCCACCCTCGCCGACGCCGGCCGCGACCCGGCCGACTACCTCTACCTCCCCGTCCACCCCTGGCAGTGGGACGAGACCATCGCCCCGCTCTTCGCTCCGCAACTCGCCGACGGATCCATCATCGCGCTGCCCACTGACAACGACCTCCGCCTCCCGCAGCAGTCGATCCGCACCTTCCTCAACCTCACCCGCCCCCAGGCACGCACCGTCAAACTCCCGCTGTCCATCCTCAACACCCTCGTCTGGCGCGGCCTGCCCACCGAACGGACCCTCGCCGCCCCCGCCGTCACCGGCTGGATGCACTCGCTACGCGACGGCGATACGTATCTGCGCGACGAGACGCGGGTGATCCTGCTCGGCGAGACCGCCTCCGTCACCGTCGAGCACCCCCTCTACGACCGGCTGCCCGGAGTCCCGTACCAGTACAAGGAGTTGCTCGGCTGTATCTGGCGGGAGCCGCTCACCCACTACCTCGTACCGGGCGAGCGCGCCCGCACGTTGGCCTCGCTGCTCCAGACCGACCCCGCGGGCCGCGCGCTGACCACGGAACTGGTGGCCCGCTCCGGCCTGACCCCGCAAGGCTGGCTGGCGCGGCTCTTCGCCGCCCTCCTGCCGCCGCTGCTGCACTTCCTCTACCAGTACGGGACGGTCTTCTCCCCGCACGGCGAGAACGCCATCGTCGTCTTCGACGAGAACGACATCCCCACCCGCCTCGCCATGAAGGACTTCGTCGACGACGTCAACACCAGTGCCCACCCGCTGCCGGAGCACGACGGCATGCCGGACGACGTCCGGGCGGTGCTGCTGACCGAACCCCCGGCATTTCTCACCCAGTTCATCCACTCCGGCCTGTTCGTCGGCGTCTTCCGGTACCTCGCGCCGCTGTGCGAGGACCAACTGGGCGTTCCCGAGGGGGAGTTCTGGTCACTCGTCCGGGCGGAGATCCTGCGGCACCACGAGCGCTTCCCGCACCTCAAGGAGCGGCAGGAGACCTTCGACCTGCTCACCCCGGAGATCGAGCGGCTCTGCCTGAACCGCAACCGGCTGCACGTGGACGGTTACCGCGACCGCCGTGACCGCCCGCACGCCGCCGTCCACGGCACCATCCCCAACCCCCTGCACGCCCCGTGACCGACCCTGCTGTCGGTGGTCCCGCGTAGGCTTGCAGACGCTATGACGAAGCCCTCTCTCCCCGATCTGCTCCATGCCGCCGTCACCGCCGTCGGCGGCACCGAGCGGCCC
Source organism: Streptomyces sp. NPDC090442 (assembly GCF_044769405.1). Lineage (NCBI taxonomy): Bacteria > Bacillati > Actinomycetota > Actinomycetes > Kitasatosporales > Streptomycetaceae > Streptomyces > Streptomyces sp. NPDC090442. Next base: position 49,434 of record NZ_JBIVXW010000040.1, on the reverse strand, counting down.
GGCCAGGTGGCCATGGCCGAGGCCGTCGCCGAGGCCGTGGACGACAACGCCCACCTGTTGGTACAGGCCGGCACCGGCACCGGAAAGTCACTCGGCTATCTGGTGCCGGCGCTGGCCCATGGCGAGCGGGTGGTGATCGCCACGGCCACCCTCGCCCTTCAGCGCCAGCTCGTCGAGCGCGATCTGCCGCGGACGGTGGAGGCGCTCCATCCGCAGCTGCGCCGCCGGCCGCAGTTCGCGATGCTCAAGGGCCGCTCCAACTACGTCTGCCTGCACCGCCTCCACGAGGGCGCCCCGCAGGACGAGGAGGACGGCCTCTTCGACGTCTTCGAGCAGGCCGCGCCCACCAGCAAGCTGGGCCAGGACCTGCTGCGGCTGCGGGACTGGGCGGACGAGACCGAGACCGGCGACCGCGACGACCTGACCCCCGGCGTCTCCGACCGGGCCTGGGGCCAGGTGTCGGTCTCGTCCCGGGAGTGCGTGGGCGCGTCGAAGTGCGCGTACGGCGCGGAGTGCTTCGCCGAGGCGGCCCGGGAGCGGGCCAAGCTGGCCGACGTGGTGATCACCAACCACGCGCTGCTGGCGATCGACGCCATCGAGGGCGCCCCGGTCCTGCCGCAGCACGAGGTGCTGATCATCGACGAGGGCCACGAGCTGGTCTCCCGGGTCACCGGCGTGGCCACCGGCGAGCTCACCCCTGGCCAGGTCAACCGCGCCGTCCGCCGCGCCGCCAAGCTGGTCAACGAGAAGGCGGCGGACCAGCTCCAGACCGCCGCGGAGACCTTCGAGCGGCTGATGGAGCTGGCGCTGCCCGGCCGCCTGGAGGAGATCCCCGAGGAGCTGGGGTACTGCCTGATGGCGCTGCGGGACGCCGCCCGTACGGTGATCGTCGCGCTCGGCTCCACCCGAGACAAGTCCGTCCAGGACGAGGACGCCGTCCGCAAGCAGGCCCTGGCCTCGGTGGAGAACGTCCACGACGTCGCCGAGCGGATCGCCGGCGGCTCCGAGTACGACGTGGTCTGGTACGAGCGCCACGACCGCTTCGGCGCCTCGCTGCGGGTGGCACCGCTGTCGGTCTCCGGCCTGCTGCGGGAGAAGCTGTTCACCGACCGCTCCGTGGTGCTGACCTCCGCCACCCTCAAGCTGGGCGGCGACTTCAACGGCGTGGCCGCCTCGTTGGGCCTGGGCCCGGAGGGCACCGCGCGCGAGGACGAGCCGGTGTGGAAGGGCCTGGACGTCGGCTCGCCCTTCGACTACGGCAAGCAGGGCATCCTCTACGTCGCCAAGCACCTCGCCCAGCCCGGCCGGGAGGGCAGCCGCGACGACATGCTGGACGAGCTGGCGGATCTGATCGAGGCGGCCGGCGGCCGGACGCTGGGGCTGTTCTCCTCGATGCGGGGCGCCCAGGCCGCGGCGGAGGCGATGCGCGGCCGGCTGGACATGCCGGTCCTGCTCCAGGGCGAGGAGACGCTCGGTGAGCTGATCCGGACGTTCGCCGCGGACGCCCGGACGTGCCTGTTCGGCACCCTGTCGCTGTGGCAGGGCGTGGATGTGCCGGGCCCCAACTGCCAGTTGGTGGTGATGGACCGGGTGCCGTTCCCGCGGCCGGACGACCCGCTGATGAGCGCCCGGCAGAAGGCCGTGGAGGAGGCCGGCGGCAACGGCTTCATGGCGGTCGCGGCGACCCATGCCGCGCTGCTGATGGCCCAGGGCGCGGGCCGTCTGGTCCGGGCCACCGGCGACCGCGGCGTGGTCGCGGTGCTGGACCCACGGGTGGAGCGGGCCCGTTACGGCTCCTTCCTCCGCAGGTCCATGCCGGACTTCTGGTACACCACCGACCGGAATCAGGTCCGCCGCTCGCTGGCCCGGATCGACCAGGTGGCCAAGGAGGCCGAGGCGGCGGAGAAGTAGCGCGGGTGGGGCCCGGGAGTCGCTCCCGCGGGTCCCGGGAGCGACTCCCGGACAGTACAGAGCCCCGGGACGGAACCGGCGCAGTGGTTCCGTCCCGGGGCCCGGTCGTGGGGTGGCCTCAGACCCGGCGCAGCACCGCGACCACCTTGCCGAGGATGGTCGCCTCGTCGCCGGGGATGGGCTGGTACGCGGCGTTGTGCGGCAGCAGCCACACATGGCCGTCCTCGCGCTTGAAGCGCTTGACGGTCGCCTCCCCGTCGAGCATGGCGGCGACGATGTCGCCGTTCTCGGCGACCGGCTGGCGGCGGACGGTGACCCAGTCGCCGTCACAGATGGCCGCCTCGATCATCGAGTCACCCACGACCTTCAGCACGAACAGCTCGCCGTCGCCGACCAGTTGGCGGGGGAGCGGGAAGACGTCCTCGACGGACTCCTCGGCCAGGATCGGGCCGCCGGCCGCGATCCGGCCGACCAGCGGGACGTAGGACGCGGCGGGCTTGCCGGCGGTCTCCGTCGCCGCGCTCGTCGGCTGGTCAGAGGCGCGGACCTCGTACGCCCGCGGGCGGTGCGGGTCGCGCCGGAGGAAGCCCTTCCGCTCCAGGGCCATGAGCTGGTGCGCGACGGAGGAGGTGCTGGAGAGCCCGACGGCCTGGCCGATCTCCCGCATCGACGGCGGATAGCCGCGCCGCTGCACCGAATCCCGAATCACCTCGATCACCCGGCGCTGGCGGTCGGTGAGTCCGGAGCTGTCGGCACGAATACCCGGAGGGCGACCCGGCAACGAGCGGGTGGGCTTGTGCTCTTCGGAGTCCGACGTGGTCTCGTCCATCGGCCGCGGTGCCCTTTGCGGTTGCTCGAATCGGCTCTGGGAGTGGCTTTGTGCGGTGATGGTCGCGCTGTCTGCGGTGGTGGTCACGTCGGCCCCTCTCGAAATGTTCTCCCTAGTTAGCCAACGGTAGTTGCTTTCGAAAGGTTGCGCCAAACACACGTTCGAGTGAAAAATTCCGCGATTGGCTGACCTGATCAAGCGGTGCGGTGTATAGCCGAATGGCAATTCGGGCCCCCGGGGCGCCCGGCCTCGGATTCCCGCCCGGATTCCGCTCCGGAATGCCGACCGGAACCCGCCGTGAAAGGCGGCCGACGGCACCGCGACGACGGCCCGCCGCGGCGTCGCCGATTGTGTCATCCCCGCCCCTCCGGACCCCGCGCCGGGTGGCTTCCCGTACCCTCTTGGACGGCCCGCGCCCGCACCGCCAACGCGACACGCGGTAGGCAGATATAAGCGGCCCGACACCACATCTAGTGCTTAGATGCGGTCGGCCGCCTACAAGTTGTGGTGCCGGGTCCGTCGGGCCCCAGGGATCGCCTATGCTGGTGGCTGCTCCGAAGGGCCCGCAGGGGCCGGCCGGAGGTGTCCGTCGTCGTACGCCGGTTCTCTTTGGCGTACGTCCGTTTCCGAGGGTTGAGGAGGGTGGAGCCATGCACTGCCCCTTCTGCAGGCACCCGGACAGTCGGGTCGTCGACAGCCGCACCACGGACGACGGGACGGCGATCCGCCGCCGGCGCCAGTGCCCCGACTGCTCCCGCCGCTTCACGACCGTCGAGACGGCGTCGTTGATGGTGATCAAGCGGAGCGGGGTCACCGAGCCCTTCAGTCGCACCAAGGTCATCGCGGGCGTGCGCAAGGCGTGCCAGGGACGCCCGGTCACCGAGGACGCCCTCGCCAAGCTCGGCCAGCGGGTCGAGGAGGCGGTGCGCGCCACCGGCAGCGCCGAGCTGACCACCCATGACGTCGGGCTCGCCATACTGGGCCCGCTGCAGGAACTCGACCTTGTCGCGTACCTGCGCTTCGCGTCCGTCTACCGGGCGTTCGACTCACTTGAAGACTTCGAGGCGGCCATCGCCGAGCTGCGTGAGCAGCGCGAGCAGGGGCCGCCCGCGCACGGCGGGGCCGACGAGGAGACCGGCGAGCCGGTCGTTCCCGTGCCCGCCAACGCTGCCGACTAGAGCTCGGCGAGCATCCAGACCTGAGCCGGGACGAGAGCAGGGCGTCCCGACTCAGGAAAGACATACACCGTGCCACGGAATTTGTGTGCACATATGGGCGTTTGCCCGTATACAGGGAGGCGGAATGACAGAGACGACGAGCGGCCCGGCACGAGGCTCCCGCGCCAAGGGCAGCAAGGCGAGCAAGGGTCTGCGCATCGAGCGCATCCACACCACCCCCGGCGTGCATCCGTACGACGAGGTTGAGTGGGCGCGCCGTGACGTCGTCATGACCAACTGGCGCGACGGCTCGGTCAACTTCGAGCAGCGTGGCGTCGAGTTCCCCGAGTTCTGGTCGGTGAACGCGGTCAACATCGTCACGAGCAAGTACTTCCGCGGCGCAGTGGGTTCCCCCAGCCGCGAGTCGAGCCTCAAGCAGCTCATCGACCGCGTGGTCAAGACGTACCGCAAGGGCGGTGAGGAGAACGGTTACTTCGCCTCCCCGGCCGACGCTGAGATCTTCGAGCACGAGCTGGCCTACGCCCTGCTCCACCAGGTCTTCAGCTTCAACTCCCCGGTGTGGTTCAACGTCGGCACGAAGCAGCCGCAGCAGGTCAGCGCCTGCTTCATCCTCTCCGTGGACGACTCCATGGAGTCGATCCTGGACTGGTACAAGGAAGAGGGGATGATCTTCAAGGGCGGCTCCGGCGCCGGCCTGAACCTCTCCCGCATCCGCTCCTCCAAGGAGCTGCTCTCCTCCGGTGGCAACGCCTCCGGCCCGGTCTCCTTCATGCGCGGCGCCGACGCCTCCGCCGGCACCATCAAGTCCGGTGGCGCCACCCGCCGCGCGGCCAAGATGGTCGTCCTCGACGTCGACCACCCCGACGTCGAGGCGTTCATCGAGACCAAGGTCAAGGAAGAGGAGAAGATCCGCGCGCTGCGCGACGCGGGCTTCGACATGGACCTGGGCGGCGACGACATCACGTCCGTCCAGTACCAGAACGCCAACAACTCGGTCCGCGTGAACGACGAGTTCATGAAGGCCGTCGAGTCCGGCGCCAACTTCGGCCTGCGCGGCCGGCTCACCGGCGAGGTCATCGAGGAGGTCGACGCCAAGTCGCTCTTCCGCAAGATGGCCGAGGCCGCCTGGGCCTGCGCCGACCCCGGCATCCAGTACGACGACACCATCAACCACTGGCACACCTCGCCGGAGTCGGGCCGCATCACCGCGTCCAACCCGTGCAGCGAGTACATGCACCTGGACAACTCCTCGTGCAACCTCGCCTCGCTCAACCTCCTGAAGTTCCTCCGCGACGACGACCAGGGCAACCAGTCCTTCGACGCCGCGCGGTTCGCCAAGGTCGTCGAGCTGGTCATCACGGCCATGGACATCTCGATCTGCTTCGCGGACTTCCCGACCCAGAAGATCGGCGAGACCACCCGCGCCTACCGCCAGCTCGGCATCGGCTACGCCAACCTCGGCGCCCTGCTGATGGCCACCGGTCACGCCTACGACTCCGACGGCGGCCGCGCCCTGGCCGGTGCCATCACCTCGCTGATGACCGGCACCTCCTACAAGCGCTCCGCCGAACTGGCCGCCATCGTCGGCCCGTACGACGGCTACGCCCGCAACGCCGACGCCCACAAGCGCGTCATGAAGCAGCACGCGGACGCCAACGCCGCGGCCAAGCGCATGGACGACCTGGACAACCCGGTCTGGGCGGCGGCCACCGAGGCGTGGCAGGACGTGCAGCGCCTCGGCGAGAAGAGCGGCTTCCGCAACGCCCAGGCGTCGGTGCTGGCCCCCACCGGCACCATCGGCCTGATGATGGACTGCGACACCACCGGCGTCGAGCCGGACCTGGCGCTGGTCAAGTTCAAGAAGCTGGTCGGCGGCGGCTCCATGCAGATCGTGAACAACACGGTCCCCAAGGCGCTCAAGCGACTCGGCTACCAGCCCGAGCAGGTCGAGGCGATCGTCGCCCACATCGCCGACCACGGCAACGTCGTCGACGCCCCCGGCCTCAAGCCGGAGCACTACGAGGTCTTCGACTGCGCCATGGGCGAGCGCTCCATCTCCCCGATGGGCCACGTCCGGATGATGGCCGCGGCCCAGCCGTTCCTGTCGGGTGCGATCTCCAAGACGGTCAACGTCCCGGAGACGGCCACCGTCGAGGAGATCGAGGACGTCTACTACCAGGGCTGGAAGCTGGGCCTGAAGGCGCTCGCGATCTACCGCGACAACTGCAAGGTCGGCCAGCCGCTCTCCGCCAAGAAGAAGGAGGCGGAGAAGAAGACCGAGGTCGCCGAGCAGCCCGCGGAGAAGAAGGTCGTCGAGTACCGACCGGTCCGCAAGCGCCTGCCCAAGGGCCGTCCCGGCATCACCACCTCCTTCACGGTCGGCGGCGCCGAGGGCTACATGACCGCCAACTCCTACCCGGACGACGGTCTCGGCGAGGTCTTCCTGAAGATGTCCAAGCAGGGTTCGACCCTCGCGGGCATGATGGACGCCTTCTCCATCGCGGTGTCGGTCGGCCTCCAGTACGGCGTGCCGCTGGAGACCTACGTCTCGAAGTTCGTCAACATGCGCTTCGAGCCGGCCGGCATGACCGACGACCCGGACGTGCGGATGGCGCAGTCGATCGTCGACTACATCTTCCGCCGACTGGCGCTGGACTTCCTGCCGTTCGAGACCCGCTCGGCGCTGGGCATCCACTCCGTCGAGGAGCGCCAGCGTCACCTGGAGACCGGTTCGTACGAGCTGCCCGAGGACGAGGTCGACGTCGAGGGCCTGGCCCAGTCGGCCCCGAAGGTGGAGGCGCCCAAGCAGTCCGGCGCGTCGGCCCCGGTCGTCGAGGAGAGCGCGGCGCCGGCCCCCAAGCAGGCGCACACCAACGCCGAACTGGTGGAGATGCAGCTGGGCATCAACGCGGACGCCCCGCTCTGCTTCTCCTGCGGCACCAAGATGCAGCGGGCCGGTAGCTGCTACCTCTGCGAGGGCTGCGGCTCGACCAGCGGCTGCAGCTGAGCCCCGCGCCCCGACGGGGCGGCGGCCGATGAGCGGCCGCCGGGCATGAGTTGAGCACTATCAGGGCGGCGGAGTCCGGTGAGAAACCGGGCTCCGCCGCTTTGGCGTGGGTGGGGTTCCTGTGAACGTGCGTGCCTGGGGTTTGATGGTGTGCGGTGTGCGGTGTGCGGTGTGCGCGGTGAGGGGCTTAGGGGAGGAATGCGGTGACGGTCCGGGCGAAGCGGTCCGGGTCGTCCAACCACGGGAAGCGGTCGGCGGACGCGTACCGCTCCGTGGCCCCTTCGTTGGTCTGCGGGACCTCGGTGGCGGCGTCCGCTTGGGCCGTGCCGTCCCAACGCCCGTAGAAGAACGGGGCGATGGCGTCCCAGTCGCGAGATCACCGGTGGCGGAGTGTGCGAGAACGTCGACGCGTTCGAGACCGAGGTGTGCGCGGAGCGTCTCGACGTCATCGACCTGTCGGTCGCGACGGTAGGTCGCCGGGTCGGCGGAAATGCCGGATGCGTCGGTGCCGGGCAGATCGAGCCGGATCAACTGGCGGTGTTCCGCCAGGCCGGCCAGATCGCCGAGGTAGGCGGAGGCGCGCAGGGGGCCGCCAGGGAGGCAGAGCGGGGGTTCGCCTCTGTCATTTCCCTGGGAGTGATGGGCGAGCACGGCCCCGTCGCCCGCGGTGAGGACTGGCATGGCCGTAGTCCTGGGCGGGGGTGAATGGTGGGGCAAGTGGCTATGGGGTGGTGGGTGTGGGGTGGCTGGTGGCCGTGGGTGGGAAATTGCATTAGAGGGTGGGGAGTTGGGGAGTCAGGGAGCTTCGGAGTGGGGGTTGTGGGTTTTGTTGGGGGTGGAGTGCCGCTATTGGACTGTTCCCGGGTGCGCTTGTGTCGCTCCGCGCTGAGTGGGTTGGGGCTTGGGGGAGTTGTCCGGATTGGGGCTGCCGTCAGTGGGGTTGGCGTTAGTGGGGCTGCCGTCAGTGGGGTTGGCGTTAGTGGCGTTGCCCTCGGTGTGGTTGTCCTCGGTGTGGTTGTCTTCGGGCGGGGATGGGTGCCGGCTGCTCGTCAGAAGGAGCGTGTGGAGCAGTGCCGCCATGATCTGGAGGGTGGCGATCGTCAGGAGCAGGGTGGACGGCGGCAGCGCCAGACCTGTGGCCAGACCCGTGAGGCCCGCGCCGCAGGCCGCCGCCGTGATCTTCAGGCCGGCTCCCAGGGTGAACACCTGGGCCCGTACGGCCGTCGGAGCGTGGTCGGCCCGGATCCGCAACGTCGCGGTCAGCAACGGCCCGTCGCACAGCCCGGCCACGATGAACAGCGCCACGACGGCCGCGGGCCAAGGTGCCAACGCGGCGGCAGCGAGGGCCGCCCCGGTGCCCAACAGGGCAACCGTGGCCATCAGTTGGGCCGTCACACGGGGCCGCCATCGGGCCATGGCCAGTGCCCCGGTGAGCGCCCCTGCGGCGAACGCGGTCATCAGGGCGCCGCCGCTGCCCGGATGGCCACGATGGGCGGCGAGCAGCACCGTGGTGGTGGTCAGTCCGCCGATCCCGACGAACGCCAGGCAGGTGGCGGCGGTGATCGCCCGTAGTTCCCGGACGCGCACCACGGCGGACAGGCCGGCGACGGTCCCGGACCGCACGGCGGCCGTGCCGGGCCCGCCATCCTGCTGACTGGTGCCGGGCCGCACGCGCCCGCGGAAGAGACCGGGGGAGAGCACGGCGGCGACCGTCGCCGACCCGGCGAGGAGCCCCGTCGCCGGGCCCGGTGACCACAGTCCGGCAAGCACGCTGACGAAGGCCGGGCCGGCGACCGAGGCCGCGTTGTAGACCGCGGCGTCCAGCGCGTAGGCACGGTCGCGCGCCGGCCCAGCGGGAACCAAGTCGGCTATGCGCCCCGACAGTCCGCCGGACACCGCCGGGCCGCAGCAGCCGCCGAGCAGGGCCACGGTCAGCGTCACCGGTGCCGGGGCGCGCCCGGTGAGCACCGCCAACGTGGCGATGGCCGCGGCGAAGCCACCCAGAGCTGCGAGGTGGAACAGTCGAGGCCGTCGGGTCCGCCCGGCGAGGGTGCCCACTAGGGGAGCGGCGAGTACGTGCGGTGCCATCCAGGCGGTGAGGACGAACGCCCCCTGGCCGGCACTCCCGGTACGGGCGAGCGCCAACAGGACCGCGGCCACGGCCATGCCCTCCTCGGCCAGCCGCGCGAACAGGGCGACGGCCAGATAGCGCGGTAACCCGGGATGGCTATGGGCGAGGCGCACGACTGCGCCACCCTCTACCTGGGGGCGGGCCCGGGAAGCGCCCGCCGTTACTGTTCATCGCCCTGTGCCACCCGGGAACGGGTCGCGACCCACCGCCGCCGCAAGAAGGCAGGCGGGTGACGGGGCGGGGTGTGGGGTGCTGAGCGACGGGATAGCGGGGTGGGGAGGCGGGCCTGTGCCGCCTCCCCACCCCGCTATCCGTGTCCGCGCCCGTCAGTTCCCCATCACTCTGGTGAAGGTCTCCGGATCGGTGTCGAACCCGCGCAGCACCTGCTGGAACCGCCATTCGCCGTGGGCGTCCCGGACGAACTCGGCGACCGCCGCCGCCGTCGAGTCCTCGACCCCGGCGAAGTCGTTCCGCGCCAGCTTGTCGTACCCCTCGCGGACCTCGACGAGGGTGTTCTCCACCTCGCCGAAGACCTTCCGGCCGTGCGCCTGTTGGATCACCACGCCCACCACGACGCGGGAGTAGCGCTCGGACACCCGGCTCAACTCCAGCGTCAACACCTCGTCGTCACCGAACCCTTGGCCGGTGCGGCTGTCCCGGTTGAGGGTGATGGTTCCGTCCGGTGACCGGCTGTCGAAGTGCACCAGGTAGGCCGGCTCTCCGTGCGGTGCATCCGTCGAGTACGTCGCCGCGATGATGTCCAGGTCGATGTCCGGCTCGCCGATGGGGCTGGGGTCCCAGCCGAGCGCCACCACGACCTTCTCGATGCCCTTGTTGAACGTGTTCACCGGGCTCCCTTCCGTCAGCTCCCGTGACTGAAGCCCGCGAGTGCCGCAGACAACTGCCTTGGAATTACCCCGTGTTCCTCCATGGTCCCACGCTCCCTCGGGCGCCGGCCCGTGAAATGCGCGGCCGGCCAGGGGCGTTCGCATCGCCGGCGCAATCCGCCCATTGATCGTCGGTGCAATGCGGAATGCACCTCGGTGCAATGAGTGCATTGCCTTCACCGCGGCGCGGATTGTTTCGGATTGCCGTGAGCCGTGAGCCGTGAGCCGGGGTGAGTCGTGTCGACAAGTCTCCGGGTATCCGGGGGAGTTGTCCCCGGAAATCGTTGCTCACCGCTCACCGCTCACCGCTCACCGCTCGCCGCTCACCGCTCGCCGCTCGCCGTCACCCCGGTGCCTGCCGCTCACGCCGCCGCTTCGCTCCGCAGACGGGTGAGGCGGCCGCCGAGGGCGTCTAGGGCTCCGACGGGGGAGGAGGCGGCCGATGAGGCCGTCGGCGAGGGCGAGGCGGGTGCGCGGCCTGCTCCGGGGCGGCGATCCCGGTGGCTTCGCCAAGCAACCGGGCGAACAGGGAGCGGAGTTCGTCCGGACATGCCCACCCGCAGCCTCCTCTACGGGGACACCGTCAACCCCTGGCGACCGGAGGTCACTCCGTGCGGCACCAGTGGGGGTGACGGCGCTGCCGGTCCGCGTGACCCGAGGGCGGTCCCGGTGCCCCGTACGGTGAGCCATTGCCGTGCCCCCTCAAGAGGGGGCCGTGGTGGCGACTTCGGGCGGGCGGGGTGTCCACCCGGCCGTGCGCGCGACGGTCGGGAACACCGCGGACCTTCCGAGACCTGCCGGCTACGAGCTGTGTGAGGGGGACGGGGGAGTCGGCGTGCCGCGCGCCGACTGGAAGCCCCGCGTCTCGCCGTCGTGGAGAAGGCGGAACGGTGCCTGGCGGTACCGATCCCCATCGATCCGTGGACGTAAGGGGGTTCGGGCCGGTCGGGGCCCGGTGTGCAGCGGATCGGCCGGTCCGCGGGCCTTACCATGGCGCGGTGCTGGTCAAGTGGATTCGCCTTACCGTCGTGGACCGCCGAGGGTTCGAACGGGGGCAGCGGAAATGGGCCGGGCTCCTGGGGGAGCCCGGTTTCCGGGGGCAGGCCGGCGGTTGGAGCAGGTCCCGACCCGGTGTCGCCCACATGGTCGGCTTCTGGGAGAGCCGGGCGTTCTACGACTCCTTCATGGCGCGCTCGCACGACCGGTTGGCGGCCGCCCAGACCGGCACCTACAAGGATGGCCAAGTGCGGCTGTTCGAGCACGAATTCGACGTGAAGGTGGGGTTCCGGCCGGCCTTCGGGGACGCGGACGTGCTGCGGCTGGCGCACTGCCAGGTGCGCCCGGAACGGGTCGACCACTTCGTGCTCATGCAGGAGAAGGTCTGGAACCCGGCGATGGCCGGGTCGCCCGGCATGCTCCGGGGGATGGTCGGGCGGGCTCCGGGCGAGGAGTTCCTCGTCCTGTCCATGTGGCAGTCCGCGGCCGAGCGCGGCAAGTACCGTCCGGAGCGGGTGGAGCGGCTGGCGCTGCGGGCCCAGATAGCCGCCGACGTCCAGGCGATCGCGGGCGACGTGGTGCAGCTCGAACCCTCCTGGACGGTGTGAACCCGCTGATCAGCCCGTCCGCTCCGGGGAGTTGAGTCCGCCGCCGGCCGACCGGTCGCGGGTGAAGACCCCCGCGTGCGCCGCGGCCAGCGCCGCCGCGGCGGCCTGGTCGGCGAGCGCCTCGTCGACCGCCTCCCGGGTGACGAAGAGCCGGAAGAACAGCGGGGCGGGCACGGCTCGGACCAGCGCCCCGGCGTCGACGACGGCCCCCTCGCCGCTCGGCAACTCCCCGCGCCGCACGGCGCGCTCCACCACCGCCTCGCAGCGCGCGAACCGCTCGTCGTAGTAGGCGCGCAGCGCCGAGGCCGCCCGCTCCGACTGGAAGCCGGCCGCGATCATCGCGGAACCGGAGGCGCCCGCCGCGGGGTCGGTGAACGAGGCGACGACCTCGCGGGCCAGGGCGCGCAGATCGCCCTCCAGGGACCCGGTGTCGGGCGGCCGCCAACTGTCCTCGCCCGCCAGGTCCAGGGCGTCGGCGATCAACCCCTCCAGGTCGCCCCAGCGGCGGTAGAGCGTGGTCTTGTGCACCCCGGAGTGCTCGGCGACGTACTCGACCGTCAGGCCGGGGTAGCCGAGTTCGGTGAGACCGGTCAGCACGGCGTCGCGGACGGCGGCCCGGGTGCGGGCCGTGCGGCCGCCGGGGCGCCGGGTGCCGGGGGTGGAGGCGCTCGCCGGGGCGTCGCTCCCGGCCGGCCTCTTCTCGGTATCACCAGTCAACTGCAACTCCAATTGCGTTGGTTCGGGGAGTGTGGCATCCCCATGATAACGCTATTAGAGTTGCGTTTACGGTTCGGCGATGCCCGGCGATCCAGGCCGAATTCCAGGCTTGCCCCCGGTCCGCACCGTCCAGGACGCTGCCGCCCGCGCTCTCGCCGAAGTCCGCGAGATCGGACTTCGACAGAGCGAACTCCGCGAGAGCGAGCGCCGCTTGAGATCCCTGGTGGCCACCCTCGAAGACACCACCACGGCCCGGCTCGACGGCTCCTGCGCCCCGCTCGCCCGCTGCGCGCCCCGCGGCGGATACGAGGCCGACGTCCGCACCGCCCGCACCCCGCGTGACCGGCTCCTCGGCAGCCTCTCAGGCGGCGAACAGGCCAGCCTCGGCCCCGCCTGCCTGACCGCGGCCGAACCCGAGGCCCCGCTCCCCGGCGAGCCGACCGACCAGCTCGGCGCCGCCGCCCTCGACTGGATCGTGGCCCGGCCCGTAGCCCCGGTCGTCATCCCCCACGACCGCCTGCTCCGCCGCCGTTTCGCCGGCCGCCCGTACGAAATACGCGACGGCCGCCCCGCCCTCGTCGCCTGCCGAAACCGGCGGCGCGGGCCTGCGCGCCCGGGCCGGCATCCCCAACGCCACGCCCGGCATGTACAGGGCAGGCGATTTACGCTGGCCGCATGGCACGGCCCCGACGCATCGTCCTGCTCCGCCACGGCGAGTCCGTGGGGAACGTCGACGACACCGTCTACGAGCGCGAGCCCGACCACGCCCTCGCCCTGACCGCGACCGGGCGGAGCCAGGCCGAAGCCGCCGGCCATCGGCTGCGCGGGCTGTTCGGCGACGAGCGGATCTCCGCCTACGTCTCGCCGTACCGCCGCACCCACCAGACCTTCCGGTGCCTCGGCCTGGACCCCGCGAAGGTCCGGGTCCGCGAGGAGCCGCGACTGCGCGAACAGGACTGGGGCAACTGGCAGGACCGCGACGACGTCCGGCGGCAGAAGGCCTACCGCGACGCGTACGGCCACTTCTTCTACCGCTTCGCACAGGGCGAGTCCGGCGCCGACGTCTACGACCGGGTCGGGGCCTTCCTGGAGAGCCTCTGGCGCAGCTTCGAGGACCCCCGCCACCCGCCCAACGTCCTGATCGTCACGCACGGTCTCACCATGCGGCTGTTCTGCATGCGGTGGTTCCACTGGTCGGTCGCCGACTTCGAATCGCTGTCCAACCCGGACAACGCCGAATGGCGCACCCTGGTCCTCGGGCCCGACGGCCGGTACGCCCTCGACCGCCCCTTCGACCGCTGGTGTGAGCCCGAGCCGTACGGGGTCACCGGTTAAAGTGCACAGCGATGACGACCCCTGATCCCCGTGACGCGGACCGCTGCGCGCGGGCTCTGGCGAGCCTGCGCGGCCTCTCCGTGGGCGACGCCCTCGGAGCACAGTTCTTCGTCCCCGCCCACCACCCCTCCCTCAAGCGCCGCGAACTGCCGCCCGCCCCCTGGCGGTGGACCGACGACACCGAGATGGCCTGCTCCGTCCTGGCCGTCCTCACCACGCACCACCGCGTCGACCAGGACGCCCTGGCCCGCTCGTTCGCCGAGCACCACGACGCCGGCCGCGACTACGGCCCGGTCGTCGACCGCCTCCTCCGCCAGATCCGTGCGGGCGGCGACTGGCACGAGTTGGCCGCCGCGCTCTTCAACGGCCACGGCTCCTGGGGCAACGGCGCCGCCATGCGGATCGCGCCCCTCGGAGCCTGGTACGCCGACGACCCCGAGCAGGCCACCCACCAGGCGGAGATCTCCGCCTACCCCACCCACCAGCACCGCGAGGCCGTCGTCGGCGCCATGGCCGTGGCCGCCGCGGCCGCCCTGGTCGCCGACCCCGCCCGCGTGCTCCGCCCCGAGTCCCTCATCGACGGCGTGCTGGCCCTGGTCCCGCGCAGCGCCGTACAGGCCGGTCTGCGCCGGGCCCGCGACATGCTCGACTACGCCGACCCCGGCACCGTCGCCGCGGTCCTCGGCTGCGGGCGGCGCACCAGCGCACACGACACCGTGCCGTTCGCCCTCTGGGCCGCCGCCCGCAACCTCGGCGACTTCGCGCAGGCGATCTGGACCACCGCCCGGGCCGGCGGCGACGTCGACACCACCTGTGGCATCGTCGGCGGCATCGTCGCCGCGGCTCCCGACGGCGCCCCGCCGCAGGAATGGCTCGACCGCACCGAGCCGCTCCCCGCCTGGGCGCCCGCCCTCTGACCTCGCAGCACAACTGGCCGCCCCCGTAGGTCAGTTCGCACCCCGACGGCCGTCCGCCCGCCCTCGTTCGCGCCCCTCGGCTCACCCGCCGGCGGCCGCGTCGGACCCACGCATCGGGCCCGCCGTCGGCGTCAGCGGAGCCCAGGTTCGGATCCGGTGCGGACGGCGGCGCCGAATAGGCGTAATCTGGCTGGCGCCATGCCGTACGAGCCTCCCACCCACACCGTCGAGCGATCACTGCGCGCCACCACGGGTGCCAAGATCGTCGCAGGGATCGACGAGGTCGGGCGCGGAGCCTGGGCCGGTCCGGTCAGCGTCTGCGCCGCCGTCACCGGTCTGCGCCGGCCACCGGACGGACTCACCGATTCCAAGCTGTTGACCCCCAAGCGCCGCACCGAACTCTGCGACGTGCTCGCCAAGTGGGTCACCTCGTACGCCCTGGGGCACTCCTCGCCGGAGGAGATCGACGCCCTGGGGATGACCGCGGCACTGCGGCTCGCCGCCGTGCGCGCACTGGAGGCGCTCCCGGTCCAACCGGACGCGATCATCCTCGACGGCAAGCACGACTACCTGGGCGCGCCGTGGCGGGTCCGGACGGTCATCAAGGGCGACCAGTCCTGCATCGCGGTCGCTGCCGCGTCCGTGATCGCCAAAGTGCGGCGGGACGCCCTGATGGCCGAACTCGGCCAGGAGTACGCCGACTTCGACTTCGCTGCCAACGCCGGCTACCCCTCGCCGACCCACCGCACCGCCCTGGAGGAGAACGGTCCCACGCCGTACCACCGGGTGTCGTGGTCCTACATGGACGCCCTGCCCCGGTGGCAGCACCTCAAGAAGGTGCGCGTCACCCCCGAAGCAGCCGCTCTGGAGGCCGGTGGCCAACTCGGCTTCGACTTCTGAGCGGAGCGGGGCGGGAATTTCGGTACCCGCTGTCAATGTTCCGCACCTACGTTTGATAGACATCCCTTTATGCCTCTCATCCCCGAGGAGCCTCAGATTCACGAGAGTGTCCCGGGTCCCCGCGCAACTCCGGCCGCCGGCCGCACCGCGTCGACCCCCCGTCCTGTCCCTGGCCCCGGTCCCCGCCCCGCCCCGCCGCGAGGCGCCCCCGCGTCCAGCGCCCGTCCGGGCAAGCCCGGACCCACCGCCCCGCCCCGCGGGTCGGTTCCTGCCCCGCCGGCGCAGCGCACCGGCTCCCCGCAGCCTCCCGTCGCCACGACCGGCGCCGCCGAGGGTGCCCAACTCCAGTTGATCCCGGCACCTGTCGACGGAGCCGTCGACGCCGCCGACGAAGCCGTCGACCTGCTCCTGGACTCCGGTCGCACGCCGGGCGAGATCCTGGTGCTGACCACCGGCGAGAACCACCCGTGGGCGGCCCACGAACTGTCCTTCGGTGAGGCGTCCTACTGGGCGCAGCACGACGCTGCCGACGACGTGTTCTACGCGGACGCCGGCGCCGAACGCACCACCGGGCGGCCCGTCGTGATCGTCGCCGTCAACGAGGGCGACAACGAGGTCACCGCGCGGGCGTTGCCCGCCGCGATGGCCCGTGCCGGAGCGCTGCTGATCGTCTGCGGCGACCCGCAGCGGATCAACGCCGTGCTCGGCGCGAACGCCTGACCACCATCAGCCCGACACGGCCCGCCGGCCTCATGGCCGGTCGGGCTCGTTCGCGCGCCCGGACACCGCAGCGGCGTCAGTGGGCCACCGTGCGCCGGCGCGTTTCCGCCGCACCGCCGCCCGAACGCCGGGGCGCACCCCGGACGTTGCGCGGCTGCTCGCCCGGCGTCGCCGCCCGGACCGCCGGGACGCACTGCGGGGCCACCGGGTCCGGGCCGGCCGACCACCCCTGGGCGACGGCCTGCCCCTCCTCGGCCCGCGGGACTTGTTGAGGCGCGGCCCCCGAGGGAACGACGCCCTCCGGGGTGGACGCCCCAGCCGTGACGTCCAACACGCCGTCTCCGCCGGCCGCCTCGTGGTCCGGGCCGCTCCGCGCCGCGTCTGACCCGACCTCGGGCTTCGTGGGGGTGGGCGCCCTGGGCAGCCGCCCACCCCGCCCCTCGCCCAACACCTGCCAACGGTCCCTGGTCAGCGCGATATACGCCCCGCAGCGGAGCCCGTGCAGGGTGCAGGCGTCCCGCAGGCCCCACATCCACGCGCCGTCCGCCTCCGTCCAACGGAGCTCGCCCTCCCGGGAGTGGAGCAACACCGCCGTCCGGATGGGAGCGCGCAGCCGCAGATCGTGCGGGATGATCCGGCGAAGCTGCGCCAACAGCGCGTTGCGGTACGCCCAGCCGTCGGGGACCGTCGCCGGCGCGCCGAACGACGCGCTGGCGATGACTCGTTCTTGGGGGTCCAACACGGCCACGACCACCGTGCCGATCCCCGGAAGATGACGGGCGTGCAGATCGGTGACCACCTCACGGGGCGCGCGCAGCAGTGGAATTCCGGCCGAGGCCCACTCCGCCAACTCCAGCAGTCGCCCCCCTCGGGCGCTGGAGCCGTCCGACTCGGGCGGCGGTTCTTGCGGGGGCCGGGCGAATCCGAAGGTCATCGTCCTCCCTTCGTCTACGCGTCCGCGCTACGGGCCGCGACCCGTAGCACCGGCGCACCAGGGCACGCCCCAAGCGGACCGCGAACGGCCGGACACCGGGAAGCACTTCCCATTCTCGCGGCTCGTACAGGCATGCGGCAACGAGCAGTTCGACGCGCCCGGCCGGAAATATCTGCCGCGTCACCGGCATCCCTGCCCGTCGCAACCGCCTCTGATGCCCGGGCACCCCTTCCTTCCCATCCACCCCCATCAGAACCACCCCCTCGGTATCAACTAGCCCTGCACGGCCAGAACTAGTGGGAACACCGCGCCGGCACCGGCCCTCCGCAACAGCCGGGCGGCCACCGCCAACGTCCAGCCCGTGTCGGCGTAGTCGTCCACCAGGAGCACCGGGCCGCTCGCCGACGCCAGCGCCGCCGCGAGCTCCGGAGACAGCGACAGCGTGCTGTGCAGGGCCCGCAGCCGCTGGGCGCTGTTGCTCCGCGGAACCCTCGGCCCCGGACCGTCGTCGAGCGAGGCCACCGTGCCAAGGAACGGCATCCGGCCCACCGTGGCGATCCGTTCGGCGAGCGAGCGGATCAACTGCGGGCGGCTGTGCGAGCCGAGACAGACCACGCCCACCGGGCGCGCCGGGGCGTCCGCCGCGCCCGAAGCCCAACCCCCGGGCCCCTTCGCCCAATCCGCCAACACCGTCACCACCGCGGCCGCCACATCGTCGGGCACCGGACCGTCTGGCGCCTGCGGGGCCAGCATCGGCCGCAGGCGATTGCCCCACCCGATGTCCGACAACCGCCCCAACGCCCGCCCTGTCGAGGCCAGTTCACCCGCCGGGATTCGGCCCTTGAGGTCGACTCCCACGGCCGGCAGCCCCGTGGGCCACATCCGCCGCGGCTCCACCTCCACACCGGGGCGGCCCAGTTCGCCGCGGGCCGCGTCCAGCGATCCGGCGGACACCTCGGCCGTGAACCGCGGTCCCGCGCAGTTGTCGCACCGGCCGCACGGGGCCGCCGCCTCGTCGTCCAACTGCCGCCGCAGGAACTCCATCCGGCACCCGGACGCCGCCGCGTACTCCCGCATCGCCTGCTGCTCGGCCTCCCGCTGCCGCGCCACCCAGGCGTAGCGCTCCGCGTCGTACGCCCACGGCCGGCCGGTCGACGTCCAACCGCCCTTCACCCGCTGAACGGCACCGTCCACATCGAGCACCTTGAGCATGATCTCCAGGCGGGAGCGCCGGAGTTCGACCTGCGGCTCCAGCGCCGGCAGCGACACCGGCCGCCCCGCCGCCGCCAGTACGTCCAACGTCCGCCGCACCTGCTCCTCCGGCGGGAACGCCAGCGAGGCGAAGTACTTCCAGATCGCCTCGTCCTCCCGGCCCGGCAGCAACAACACCTCGGCGTGCTCGACACCGCGGCCGGCCCGACCCACCTGCTGGTAGTAGGCGATCGGCGACGACGGCGAACCCAGGTGCACCACGAACCCCAGGTCGGGCTTGTCGAACCCCATCCCCAGGGCGGACGTGGCCACCAGCGCCTTGACCCGGTTGGCCAGCAGATCGTCCTCGGCCTGCTGGCGGTCGGCGTTCTCCGTCTTGCCGGTGTACGACGCGACCACATGACCCCGGTGCCGCAGGAACGCGGTGACCTCCTCGGCGGCCGCGACGGTGAGCGTGTAGATGATCCCCGAGCCCGGCAGTTCGTCCAGATGGTCCGCGAGCCAGGCGAGCCGGTGCGCGGCGTCCGGCAACGGCAGCACGCCCAGGCTCAGGCTCTCCCGATCCAGCGGACCGCGCAGCACCAGGGCCTCCGCGGTGCCCTCGCCCGTCCCCAACTGCTCGGCGACATCGGCCGTCACCCGGGCGTTGGCCGTCGCGGTCGTCGCGAGCACCGGGACGCCGGGCGGGAGATCGGCCAGCATCGTGCGCAGCCGCCGGTAGTCCGGGCGGAAGTCATGACCCCAATCGGAGATGCAGTGTGCCTCGTCCACCACCAGCAGCCCGGTGGCCGCCGCCAGCTTGGGCAGCACCTGGTCACGGAAGTCGGGGTTGTTGAGCCGCTCCGGGCTCACCAACAGGACGTCGACCTCACCGGCCGCCACCTCGGCCTGGACGGTGTCCCACTCCTCGGTGTTGGCGGAGTTGATGGTGCGCGCCCGGATGCCGGCCCGCGCGGCCGCCTCGACCTGGTTGCGCATCAGCGCGAGCAGCGGCGAGACGATCACCGTCGGCCCGCTGCCGCGCTCCCGCAGTAGCGCCGTCGCGACGAAATAGACCGCCGACTTTCCCCAACCGGTGCGCTGCACGACCAGGGCCCGCCGGTGCTCGGCGACCAGCGCCTCGATCGCCCGCCACTGGTCTTCACGCAGCCGGGCCGCCCCGTCGGGATCCCCGACGAGTCGGCGAAGGACGGCATCGGCCGCGGCACGCAGGTCTTCGTTGCTCATGCCCCCATGCAACCCGATGCCACTGACATCGCGCGAACCCTCGCCGCGGGCTGTGGAAAACCGCCAAGCCGCGAGTTATCCACAGGGGTCGCGGAACACCGCTCGACCGCGGGATCTTCGAGCCATGAATCCGCACAGCGAACCGCACGAGTCCGGCAACGACGCCTCCCAGACCCACGCCCACCACGCCGACCGCATCGATCCCGACCGCCACGACGCCGGTCCCGCCGGCACCCCGCCCACCCCCTACGACCCGCCCGGCCCCGCCCTCTCCTGCGGCGCCGACGACCGGCCCACCGACCCGACCGCCTCCGGCGCCGGCCCGGCGCCCGCCGGCCCGCCCGGCTCCACAGACCCGGCCGCGAGCGCGCCCACCGAGCCGCAGGTCACCCTCCGCGGCCCCGCGGACCTCGCCGACGCGCTGCCGTACCTCCTGGGCTTCTATCCGGACGACAGCATCGTGATGGTCGCCCTGCACGGCGAGCGCGCCCGGTTCGGCGGCCGGCTCCGCCTCGGTATCCCCACCGACCCGTCGCACTGGCCCGATGTCAGCGACCAACTCGCGGACTGCCTGATCACCGGCGCCCGCAAGCGCTCCGGAAGCCTCGTCGGCATCCTCGTCTTCCTCTGCCACGAACCGGCCCCGGGGGAGAGCGGCCGGGACGTCAAGGAGCGCCTTCGGCCCCTGGCCCAGCGACTGCGTACCGCCTGCGGCGCCCTGGACGTCCCGGTCCTCGAAGCCCTCTGCCTCACCAACGGCCGCTTCTGGTCCTACTGTTGCCCCGACTACCGCTGCTGCCCCGCCGACGGCACGCCCCTGCTCCTGCCCGGCACGTCCGTGATGGCCGCGGCCGCCTCCTATGCCGGCATGCAGGTGCGCGGCTCCCTCAAGGAGATGGAGGCCCGCCTGGCGCCCCGCACCGGACCGCGCGGCGCCGACCAAGAGAAGGCGCTGGACGACGCGGCCGCCGAACTCCTGCCGCGGATGTTCCGACCGGACGGCGCCCTTGTCGTCCAACGGGACACCCTCGAACTGGCCGCCGCGATGATCCACCGGTTCCGCCAGGACACCCCCGCCGGCAGCAACCGCGCCCGGGACGCCTGCGACGACGCGCTGATCACCGACGCCGAGGCCGCCACCCTCATCCTCGGCCTCCAGGACCGCACCACCCGTGACCGGGCCGCGGAATGGATGGACGGCCCCGAGGCCGCGGCGGCCCTCCGGGTCTGGCGCGCCCTCGCCCGCCGCTGCGCCGGCGGCTACTCCGAGCACGCCGCGGCGCCCCTGACCCTTGCCGGCTGGGTCTGCTGGTCCATGTCGGACGGTCCTTCCGCGCGAGTGGCCCTCAGTCGGGCCGTGACCGTCGATCCCGACTGCGTCTTCGCCCAGTTGCTGCACCGCGCCATCAACGAGGGCCTGGATCCTGAGCCGTTGCGCCGTTGCCTGCGCGAGCAGCAGGAGGAGGCCGAGGACCCCGGTGCCGCCGAGGCGACCCCACCGGGCCGGCGACGGCCGGCGCAGCGAGCGACACCGTCCCGCCCGGGAGGCACCACCCGTCCTCGCGGCCCACGGGGCGGCACGGGCCCCGGCTCCCGCACGACCGGAGCCTCGGGCAGTCGTCGAGCGGGACGGGGTGGTGACCGAAGTCGGCGGTAACCGTGGGGAGATGGGGCGCGGCCGGCGTGACCTGGGTGCCGGCCGCACCGTTCAGCTTGGTGGCGCAGGCCGTACGGAGCCCGACCTCACCAGGGAGCGCAGAGCGTGCCAGGGATCGTCCCCACTACCCCACCGGCCCAACGAGTCACCGGAGACCGGCGCGTCCCGCCCGCCCGATTTCCCCAACCCCAGCCCGTCCACGCGGCGTTGGTCTGCGTGGCCCTGCCATCGCTCACCGTGTCGTCCGATACGGGGCAGTTGACCGGCCAGGGCCTGGACGGCTGCTACCGCGATGGCCGTCGGGTTCTCGCCCGCTGCGAGGTACGCGCCGCGGGCGGTGAACCGCTCGTCGTACAGGGGCAGTTGGTCGCCACGGACCGCGCCCGGTTCACCGGCGTGGTCCGCAGAACGGGCGAGCGCGGGCCGGATCCGGAGATCCGGATGGAACGGTTGCGGTTCGCCGACGGCACCGAACGGATCACCTTCCACAGCAGTGCCACCCGGCCCGTTCGCCTGCCGGTCGAGATCCACCTGAGCACCGACCTGGCGGACCTCGGTGCCATCGCCGTGGGTCTGCCCGGTCCCGAACTCCGCGCCGCTGTCCACGGATCCGGCCTGCGCTGGTCCGGCCGCGGGGCCCATGCGATGGTGACCGCCACCCCGGCCCCCCAGGATGCCCTGGCCTCCGCGGGCTTGCTGCGCTGGGAGTTGGACCTACCGCCCGGCGGCCGACGCACGCTCGAACTCCAACCCCGCCTGGAATACGACGCGGGCGGCCCACAGCCCCCGGCGGGTCGGGTCGGCCGCATCATGGTCCCCGGCCCGCGCACCGGGTCCACCGGGCCCCGCGCCCGCAACGAACGACCGCCGCGTTCATGGTCCGCAGCCCGCCTGGAGTGCGACGACCACCGGGCCGACGCCCTCATGGCCGGTAGTCTCGACGACCTCCACGGCCTGCTCATGCGCGACCCGGCCCTGCCCGCGGACGTCTTCGTCGCCGGCGGCTTCCCCTGGCGCTGCGGCCTCGCCCCCGCCGAGGCCCTCTGGGCCGCCCGGATGCTGCTCCCGCTCGGCACCCGGCTCGCCGCCTGCACGCTGCGCACCCTCGCCCGTACCCAACAGGCCACCCCAGGGGCGGATTTCGGCCGAATTCCCGGCTCCCTCCGAGACGCCGGCCCGCACGCTCCGCCCGGCTGCACCGGTATCGAAGCAACCCTCCTCTTCCCGACGGTCCTTGCCGAGGCCCGCCGTTGGGGCCTGCCCGACCAGGAGACCGAGCGACTGCTGCCCGCCGCCGAACGCTGCCTCCAATGGCTCCGCACGGCCATCGACCCACGGGGCGGCGGCCGCGGCGGCTACCTCCCCGACCCCGCGCCCGACGGCCCCTACCGCTGCGAGACCCAGGCCCATGCCCATCGCGCCGCGGTGCTCGGCGCCGACCTCCTCGACGCCTGTGGATCACCCGGTGCCGCGGCACTCCGCGACTGGGCCGCGGACCTCCGCGCCCGCTTCCGCACCGACTTCTGGTTGGAAGACCGCACCGGAGGCCGCCCAGTCGCCCTGCTCACCGGCGACGGCCGCCCCGTGCCGCACCTCGGCGCCGGCGCCGCCCACCTCCTCGACACCGGCCTGAGCGGCGGCGGAACCTTCGCCCCCGGTCTGTTGGACGCGCCCCAGACCGACCGACTCGCCCGCCTGCTCCGCGGCCCCGCCATGGACACCGGATGGGGCCTGCGCGGCCTCGGCGCCAAGGAGGGTGGCTACAACCCGTTCGGCCACCGCAGCGGAGCGGTCCGCGTCCACGAAACCGCCGTCGCCGTCGCCGGGCTGGCCGTCGCCGGCCACGAAGCCGCCGCCGGTGCCCTCGCCAGGGGCCTCCTCGATGCCGCCGAGAGCTTCGGTCATCGCCTCCCCGAGATGTTCGCCGGCGAACAACGCACCGCCAACGCCGTCCCCGTCCCGCATCCGGCGGCCTGTCGCCCCGCAGCCGTCGCCGCCGCCGGCGCGGTGCACATACTCGTCGCCCTCGCCGGCCTGCGCCCCGACGTCCCAGCCCGAACGGTTGCCGTCCGCCCACTCGGCAACGCCCCGCTCGGCGCGATGCAACTGACCGGGCTCACCCTCGCCGAGCAGCCCTTCGCCGTCCGGATCAGCCGGCTCGGGATGGGCATGGTCGAGGAGGCCGCGGACGGTCTGCAACTGGGGTCATGAGGGACGCAACGCCTGTTTATCGTCAAGCGGACGACTATGATCGCGACATGCCTCCCTACGACCCGTCGGCCTTCCCGCCCTTCGCTGTCACCGTCGACCTGGTCGTGCTCACCGTGCGCCGCCACGCCCTGTGCGCGCTGGCCGTGCGCCGTGGCGAGCCGCCGTTCCAGGGCCGCTGGGCCCTGCCCGGCGGATTCGTCCGCGCCGACGAGGACCTGGCGGAGGCGGCCGCCCGGGAGCTCGCCGAGGAGACCGGCCTGCACGCCTGCCCGCCGGAGGGCACCCCGCCCCCCGCGTACGGCGCGCACCTCGAACAACTCGCCACCTACGGCGACCCCAAGCGCGACCCCCGCATGCGCGTGGTCAGCGTCGCGCACCTCGTTCTCGCCCCCGACCTGCCCGCCCCCCGGGCCGGCGGCGACGCCCACAGCGCACGCTGGGCCCCGGTCGAAACCCTCCTGGGCCAGGAGGGCAACACCCACGCCCGCGAAGGCGAACTGACCGCACCCCTCGCCTTCGACCACGGGCGCATCCTCTCCGACGGAGTGGAACGCGCCCGCTCGAAGATCGAGTACTCCTCGCTCGCCACGGCCTTCTGCCCGCAGGAGTTCACCGTCGGCGAGCTGCGCCGCGTCTACGAGGCGGTCTGGGGCGTCGCCCTGGACCCCCGCAACTTCCACCGCAAGGTGACCGGCACCCCCGGCTTTCTTGTGCCCACCGGCGGTACCACCACCCGCCAAGGCGGCCGCCCCGCCCAACTCTTCCGCGCCGGCGGCGCGACCCTCCTCAACCCGCCGATGCTGCGCCCCGAGGTCTGACCCACCACCCGCGCCCGCCTGCCCCGGTACCGCAGTACGGCAACCAACCACAGGCCAGCCCGACATCGAGGCGCACCCGCAACCGTCGCGCCAACGCGCCCCAGGCCGCCTGCCGGCGTGGCAAGACGCCCACTGGCCACCGCCGCATCGCACCGCCGCCACCACGCCCGCCCCGGCCCGCAGTTCCCCGCGACGTCAACGAACTGCCTCCGGGGTCACCGCCCTCGGTGACCCCGGAGGCGCAGCAACAGGCACCAACCTCAGCAGCCTGCCCAGCACAGCGACTTGGCGCCCCGGTGATCACCCGTCACTTCAGCACCCACCGAAACGACATGAACTCCCGCTCGCTGAGCAACACCAGGCGCGCGGTGTCCTACCCGCCAACTCCTTTGCCTGCTCGCCCCGCTGGCTCCAGACCGCCACCGCGAGTCCCACCACTCGCCACGCCGAGTCCGCCCCACCCTCCACGCGCCCCCTCCACCTCCCGCCGGCGACCGAAACGCGACACCGGGTGGGGCGACGTGTCCAACACCCGCCCCGCACAGGGATGTTGTCGACTTATCGCTGACTGCGCTTATGTGTTCACCGTGCTAACGGGCCAGCGGCTCTGACCGGCCAAAACGCCCGGTTCCAGGCCCCGTTGTTGCACCCCTTGTCCACAACTCGCCGCCGAAAGCGCATTTCTTTCCGATAAAGCGTCAATTGCGAGATAACGGGCGATCACCCTTTCGTGTGCTTTTCACCAAAGACCTCAAGGCCGTTCGGAGCGACGCCGACAAAGGATGCGTGAGTACCCTTGCGCACACCATGATGACCGCGGCTCGCCCCGGCGACACCGGCCTCGCAGGCCCCGGCGAGCTTGACCGCTACCCCTACGCCAACGCCGCCAACGCCACCGGCCAGGACCGCGCAGAGCGCGTCTCGTCGGTCTGGGAAGGCTCCGAGTCGGACATCGGCCGGGTCGGCCGGCGCGCGGCGGGCAACCGCGGCCGTGGGCTCCACGGCCAACTCGTCCAGCAGCTCGGCCAGATGATCGTCTCCGGTGATCTCGGTGCCGACCGTCCGCTCGTCCCCGAGGAGATCGGCCAGCGCTTCGAGGTCTCCCGCACCGTCGTCCGCGAGTCCCTGCGCGTCCTCGAAGCGAAGGGCCTAGTGAGCGCGCGCCCCAACGTGGGCACGCGGGTGCGTCCGGTCAGCGACTGGAACCTCCTCGACCCCGACATCATCGAGTGGCGCGCCTACGGGCCGCAGCGCGACGACCAGCGCCGCGAGCTGTGTGAGCTGCGCTGGACGATCGAGCCGCTCGCCGCCCGTCTCGCCGCCGGCCACGGTCGCGAGGACATCCAGCAACGGCTCGCGGACATGGTCGAGATCATGGGCCACTCCGCGGCCCAGGGCGACTCCATGACGTTCGCCCGCGCCGACGCCGAGTTCCACACCCTGCTCCTCCAGCTCGCCGGCAACCGCATGTTGGAACACCTCGCCGGCATCGTCACCTCCGCTCTGCACGTCTCCGGCGGATCCGGCGGTTGCGAGCGGCCGGTCGAGACGTCCGTGGGGCAGCACATGAGGGTTGTCGACGCCATCGGTTCCGGTGACGCCACCGCCGCCGAATCCGCGATGCGCCAGCTCCTCGCCGCCCACAGCGACGCCACCGGCCAGGGTGCCGGGGCGCCCGTGGACCACGTCGTCCCCGCGCCCCGCGAGCACTGAGGGCTCGTACCCCGAGCACGTGCGGACCGTAAGCACCGCGCGACCTCGCGTCCCCCACGGACCCGCCGAGGACGCGCCATACGCACCGAAGGAGCTCAAGATCGCCGGATCCGGGATGTCGACCGGATCCGGCGGAAGGCTTTGGGAGGATTGCATGGCATATGACGGGGAAGGGGTCGTTATGGGGTGTGACTCGGGCCACGCAGATTGGCCGTAACGCTCTCCGGGGAAGCGCGATGACGTAAGAGGTGATAGCCGAGGAGGGAATACGAGCGGCGTTCGTGGCGCTGTTCAACTCCCCGGTTGCCCCTGCGCCGTCGGTCCATCCCCACCGGCGGTCGTCGGCTCCGACCCACAGTGGACGGGGTCGGAAGCCGTTTCCATCGTTCCGAGAGGTTGTTCGTGTCGGCCAGCACATCCCGTACGCTCCCGCCGGAGATCGCCGAGTCCGAGTCTGTGATGGCGCTCATCGAGCGGGGAAAGGCAGATGGGCAGATCGCCGGCGATGACGTGCGTCGGGCCTTCGAGGCTGACCAGATTCCGCCAACCCAGTGGAAGAACGTTCTGCGCAGCCTCAACCAGATCCTCGACGAGGAGGGTGTGACGCTGATGGTCAGTGCCGCAGAGGCGCCCAAGCGCACCCGCAAGAGCGTCGCAGCGAAGAGTCCGGCGAAGCGCACCGCCACCAAGACCGTCGCGGCCAAGACCGCCACGGTGAAGAAGACCACCACCGCGTCGGCCGCCGCCTCCGTGGCGGACGCGGACCCCGGTGAGTCCGAGGCCGCACCTGTGAAGAAGGTTGCGGCGAAGAAGGTGACCGCCAAGAAGACGGTCGCGAAGAAGACCACGGCTAAGAAGGCCACCGCGAAGAAGACCGCGGCCAAGAAGGACGTCGACGACCTGCTCGACGACGAACTGACCGAGGAGACCCCGGCACCCGGCAAGGGTGAGCCCGCCGAGCCCGAGGGCGCCGAGAACGCCGGCTTCGTGCTGTCGGACGAGGACGAGGACGACGCCCCGGCCCAGCAGGTCGCCGCGGCCGGCGCCACCGCCGACCCGGTCAAGGACTACCTCAAGCAGATCGGCAAGGTCCCGCTCCTCAACGCCGAGCAGGAGGTGGAGCTCGCCAAGCGCATCGAGGCGGGTCTGTTCGCCGAGGACAAGCTCGCCAACAGCGACAAGCTCGCGCCGAAGCTCAAGCGCGAGCTGGAGATCATCGCCGAGGACGGCCGCCGGGCGAAGAACCACCTGCTGGAGGCCAACCTTCGTCTGGTCGTCTCCCTGGCCAAGCGGTACACCGGTCGCGGCATGCTCTTCCTGGACCTGATCCAGGAGGGCAACCTTGGTCTGATCCGCGCGGTCGAGAAGTTCGACTACACCAAGGGCTACAAGTTCTCGACCTACGCGACGTGGTGGATCCGCCAGGCCATCACCCGCGCCATGGCCGACCAGGCCCGGACGATCCGTATCCCGGTCCACATGGTCGAGGTCATCAACAAGCTGGCCCGCGTCCAGCGTCAGATGCTCCAGGACCTGGGCCGCGAGCCCACCCCGGAGGAGCTGGCCAAGGAACTGGACATGACCCCCGAGAAGGTCATCGAGGTCCAGAAGTACGGCCGCGAGCCGATCTCCCTGCACACCCCGCTGGGCGAGGACGGCGACAGCGAGTTCGGTGACCTCATCGAGGACTCCGAGGCGGTCGTGCCGGCCGACGCGGTCAGCTTCACGCTCCTCCAGGAGCAGCTTCACTCGGTGCTGGACACCCTCTCCGAGCGCGAGGCCGGCGTGGTCTCCATGCGTTTCGGTCTCACGGACGGCCAGCCCAAGACGCTCGACGAGATCGGCAAGGTCTACGGCGTCACCCGTGAGCGGATCCGCCAGATCGAGTCCAAGACGATGTCGAAGCTGCGTCATCCGTCGCGCTCTCAGGTGCTGCGGGACTACCTCGACTAGCCCCAACGGTTCCGAACGCGTCGCGAGCCCGGCGCTCCACCTCGTGGAGCGCCGGGCTCGCGGCCGTCCGGGTGCGGGGCGCGTCCGTTTGGCTCACTCTGGGTGGGCGACCGCTGTCCCAGAGTCAGGAGTCCGTATGCGCCCGACCGTACGAGCCGCCCTCGGGGGCCTTGCGCTGATACTTGCCGTGCCGGCCTCGGCGGCCGCGGACGGGTCGGTGGTCGGGGGCAAGCCCGTCCGCCCCTCACAGAGCCCCTGGGCGGTGGCCCTGACGTCGCACCAGCGGTTCGGGGACAAGCGCTCCGGACAGTTCTGCGGCGGCGTGCTGGTCGGGCACGCAACGGTCGTGACGGCTGCGCACTGCCTGGGCCGGGAAGTCCTCGGGCTGCCCTGGCGGGAGGTGAAGGACCTCAGGGTCGTCGTCGGGCGTAACAACCTCTCCGGCAAGGGCGGCCAGGAGGTCAAGGTCGCGAGGGTGTGGGTCAGTCCGAACTACAACACCTGGACCAACGAGGACGACATGGCCGTCATCACTCTGGAGAAGCGGGTCCCGAACCAGCCGATATCCATAGCGCAGCGGAACGACAGTGCCTACGCCGCGGGGAGCGTGGCCACGGTCTACGGGTGGGGTGACATGACGGGCGACGGCAGCTACGCGTCACGGCTGCGGGCGGCGCGGGTGAACGTCCTGGGGGACACGGTGTGTGCGCGGGCGTACCCGGGCAGCGCCGACGGCACGTTCAAGGCGGCTTCGATGCTGTGCGCCGGGGAGCCCAAGGGCGGGCGGGACGCCTGCCAGGGGGACAGCGGCGGGCCGCTAGTGGTGCACGGACGGTTGGTGGGACTGGTGTCGTGGGGGACGGGTTGCGGGCGCGCGGGCAGCCCCGGTGTCTACACGCGGGCGTCCGCGCTGCTCCCGGCGGTGCTGGCGCACGGTGACGGCTGAGTGGTGCCGAGCCCCGGCGAGGGCCGTAACGGACGAGTGCGGGCGGCCTTCCCGATGGTGCCGGGAAGACCGCCCGTCGCACGGCGGTGTGCCGCTACTCGCTCGTCGTGGATGCGATGTGTCAGCGTTCCTCGTCGGACGCGGACTTCGGGGTGGTGGTGAGCCGCTCCGTCTCGTCCTGTATTTCCGCGGCGATCTTCTTGAGTTCTGGCTCGAACTTGCGGCCGTGGTGGGCGCAGAAGAGCAGTTCTCCGCCGGACATCAGGACGACGCGCAGGTATGCCTGGGCGCCGCAGCGGTCGCACCGGTCAGCGGCCGTCAGCGGGCTCGCGGGTGTCAGAACAGTAGTCACGTCGCCTCTTCTCTAGCTCGACGAGCTGTCGTACCAGGGTCAACATCCAACCAGGCCGAAAACGTTCCCGCTCGTGCCTTTTCCTCGAAAAAATTCTTCGAGGGGGCCGGGTGCTGCCGGGTGGCGGCGAATGAGCCGTATTGCGTGGTGGTCTGATTCACGTTGGTTGGTGAAGTCTGCCCTCCCGGCTGGCTTGCCGGTCGTTGATGAGGACGTGCCCGGAGCCTAAATGGTTCATGCCTCGAAGGGAACGTGATGTGCACGTCACTCGGACGTCACCCCAACGAGCGATCGAACGTACGAACGAAATTCTACTACCATGGTCACGCTCACGGGTGGCGTCACATCGGCTCTACTGGGCCTCGGTACCCTCTCACCGGCGACACCGCCACAACCGAGTCCGCGGAATGCGGACTGCCAGAAATTCAGCGAGGAGCGAACCGCGTGACCGCCGAGATGTCCGTGCCGTCCACCGCAGTGCTGACCGGGGCAGACCGGGACGGTTCTAACTACACCGCGCGGCATCTGCTCGTCCTTGAGGGCCTGGAAGCCGTCCGGAAGCGTCCCGGCATGTACATCGGCTCGACCGACAGTCGTGGCCTGATGCACTGCCTGTGGGAAATCATCGACAATTCCGTCGACGAGGCGCTCGGCGGCTACTGCGACCACATCGAGGTGATCCTCCACGGCGACGGGTCCGTGGAAGTACAGGACAACGGCCGCGGCATTCCCGTCGACGTCGAACCCAAGACGGGGCTCAGCGGCGTCGAGGTCGTGATGACCAAGCTGCACGCCGGTGGAAAGTTCGGCGGCGGGTCGTACGCCGCCTCCGGCGGTCTGCACGGCGTCGGCGCCTCCGTGGTCAACGCGCTCTCGGCGCGACTGGACGTCGAGGTCGACCGCAGCAGCAAGACGCACGCGATCAGCTTCCGCCGCGGCGTGCCCGGTGCCTTCACCGGGTCCGGCCCGGACGCGACGTTCGAGCCGGCCAACGGGCTGCACAAGGGGAAGCGCATCCCCAAGACCAAGACCGGTACCCGGGTGCGCTACTGGGCGGACCGGCAGATCTTCCTCAAGGACGCCAAGCTCTCCCTGGAGACGCTGCACGCCCGCGCCCGCCAGACGGCCTTCCTGGTGCCGGGCCTGACCCTCGTGGTGCGCGACGAGCGCGGCATCGACGGTGCCGGCAAGACGGAAGAGACGTTCCGCTACGACGGCGGCATCAGCGAGTTCTGCGAGTACCTCGCCCAGGACAAGGCCGTCTGCGACGTCCTGAGGCTGAGCGGCCAGGGCACCTTCAAGGAGACCGTGCCCGTCCTCGACGAGCGCGGCCACATGACCCCCACCGAAGTCACCCGCGAACTGGGCGTCGACATCGCCCTCAGGTGGGGCACCGGCTACGACTCCACGCTCAAGTCGTTCGTCAACATCATCGCCACCCCCAAGGGCGGCACCCACGTCGCCGGTTTCGAGCGTTCGGTGGCCAAGACCGTCAACGAGGTGCTGAGGTCCAGCAAGCTGTTGCGCGTCGCCGAGGACGACGTCGTCAAGGACGACGCCATGGAGGGCCTCACCGCCGTCGTCACCGTGCGGCTCGCGGAGCCGCAGTTCGAGGGGCAGACCAAGGAGGTGCTCGGCACCTCCGCCGCCTCCCGGATCGTCGCCCAGGTGGTCAGCAAGGAGCTGAAGGCGTTCCTGACCTCCACCAAGAGGGACGCCAAGCAGCAGGCGCGCTCCGTCCTGGAGAAGATCGTCGCCGCGGCCCGCACGCGTATCGCCGCCCGGCAGCACAAGGAGGCGCAGCGGCGGAAGACGGCGCTGGAGTCGTCTTCCCTGCCGGCCAAGTTGGCGGACTGCCGCAGCGACGACGTCGATCGCAGTGAGCTGTTCATCGTCGAGGGCGACTCGGCGCTGGGTACCGCCAAGTTGGCGCGGAATTCGGAGTTCCAGGCGCTGCTGCCGATCCGCGGCAAGATTCTCAACGTCCAGAAGGCGTCCGTCTCGGACATGCTCAAGAACGCCGAGTGTGGGGCCATCATCCAGGTCATAGGAGCTGGATCCGGCCGTACCTTCGACATCGACGCGGCTCGCTACGGCAAGGTCATCTTCCTCGCCGACGCCGACGTCGACGGCGCGCACATCCGCACCCTGCTGCTGACCCTCTTCCAGCGCTACATGCGGCCGATGGTCGAGCAGGGGCGGGTCTTCTCCGCCGTCCCGCCGCTGCACCGCGTCGAGCTGACCAACCCCAGGAAGGGCCAGGACAAGTACATCTACACGTACTCGGACAACGAGTTGCGGCAGACCCTCCTGGAGCTCCAGCGCAAGAACGTCCGCTACAAGGACAGCATCCAGCGCTACAAGGGCCTCGGTGAGATGGACGCCGACCAGCTCGCCGAGACGACGATGGACCCGCGCCACCGCACCCTGCGCCGGATCAACATCGGCGATCTCGAAGCCGCGGAGAAGGCGTTCGACCTGTTGATGGGCAACGAGGTCGCTCCTCGTAAGGAGTTCATCACCAACTCCGCGGCCACTCTGGACCGTTCGCGCATCGACACCTGAGCCGGTCGCGGCCTCGGTACGGGCGCCTCTCCACCCGCGGGTGGAGAGGCGCCCGCCGTCTTTTCCACCCGGGTCCCACCCTGGCGCCGATCCGGGGGCAGGTGGGTCTCCGTAGCGTCGGGAACGTCGAGATTCACCGTCCCACGGAGGCCCAGGCCATGAGCGGCTGGCTCAATATCGCTGTCCTCATCGCGGTTGTCGCGTTCGTCTTCGCGCGGCAGTTCACCGCGCAGCGCATCACGTCGGAAGGCCGGAAGTGGTGGCTGATGCCGGCCATTCTGTTCTTCATGGCGGTGCGTGAGCCAGGAATCCTGGACCCCACCCACCGCACCGTCTCCGTGGCCCTCCTGATCGCAACGCTCCTGATAGGACTGGCCAGCGGCGCCGCATGGGCGTGGACCACGCGTATCTGGACCGACGAGAGCGGCGCGGTGTGGACCAAGGGAACCTGGGCGGCGGCCGGTGTGTGGCTCTGCGGGATGGTGCTGCGCTTGGGCCTCATGGGCATTGCCGCTGCCTGGGGTGTCCACCAGGGCAGCCCGGCGACGCTGATGTCCGTGGCGGCGATGTTGCTCACCCGGTCCGGAGTGACCGCCTGGCGGGCTCAGGGGATGCAGCGGACGTACCGTGTCCCTGTCGCGGGCTGAGCCCCTGCGCCACGCACCGAAAGGACACCACGTGCCGCCGAACGCCTGGACGAGCTGGCCGCTACGGGAGTCCCTCTCCCGCGCGGGCCTCAGCGAGACTCGTCTCTGGCTTGGTCGCGGTACCCGTGCCGCGGTGGTTGCGGGTCTGCTCTGGAGCACCTTCGCGGGCGGGACCTTCTCCGGTTGGGGGCTGGCGGCGGCGGCCGCCGTGCTGTTCGTCACCATGCTGGCGTTCTGGGGCCTGTTCCGGATGACCCTGGAGCGACGGCTCTTGCCGGCTCTCGCGCTGTACGCCGTACTGGAGGCGGCTGCCCTCGGCTTCCTGTTGGTCGGTGCCCGCTTGCCGGCGACCGTCCTTTGGTGTGCCTGCGCCATGACAGCGATTGAGCGGCTGCCCCTCGTCGCCGCGGTGCCGTGTTCCGCCGCGGCACTCGGCGCGTTCGCCGTGGTCAACAACGACAGTTGGTTGACCACCACCGTGACCGCTACCGGCTTGGCCCTGGCCGGCTACGTGGTACGCCTGGACGCGGAGGCCCGAGGCAACGCCCAGCGGTTGTTGACCCAAGAGCGCGCGGCCCGCAAGGCCGAGGCCGAAACCGCGGCGTTCGCCGAACGCGGCCGGATCGCCCGAGAGATCCACGATGTCCTCGCGCACAGCCTCAGCGCCCAGTTGGTGCACCTTGAGGCGGCTCGGCAGTTGATCCAACGCAGTGCCGACCTGGAGGCCGACCGCGAACAGTTGCTGGAGCGGGTGGTGGCGTGCCGCGGAATGGCCCGAGAAGGGCTTGACGGCACGCGTGAGGCCCTTTCCGCCCTGCGCGGGGAGATGGTCCCGGTCGAGGACTTCCTGCGCCGTCTGACGGCCGCTGAAGGCGCGCAACTGGACGTCACGGGTGCCGCACGTGCACTGCCCGCGGAGGCGGGACTTGCGGTCCGACGGGTCGCCCAGGAGGCACTCACCAACGTGCGCAAGCACGCACCGGGTGCCCATGTGAGCGTGTGGCTGGAGTATTTCGAGGGTGAAGTGGGGTTGGTGGTGCGGGACTTCGGCGGACGTGGCAAGCCGGGTGAACTTGCGCGGAGCGGTTCCGGGTACGGTCTCCTCGGGATGCGGGAGCGCGCCGAACTCCTCGGCGGAACGCTGGAGTCCGGCCCCGATGAGGAGGGTTTTGTGGTGCGGCTGCGGGTGCCGGCATGACGGGGCGTACGACGGCGCGCGTGGTCGTGGCTGACGACCAGACGGTCGTGCGTGAGGGAATCGTGATGCTGCTGGGACTGCTGCCGGGAATTGAGGTCGTCGGTTCGGCCGCAGATGGCAACGAGGCGATCTGCATGGTCGCCGAACTGGCCCCGGACGTCGTCCTGATGGACCTACGGATGCCACGTTGCGACGGAGTCGAGGCGACCCGTCGCATCCGTAAGGAACACCCTGGCACGCAGGTCGTCGTGCTCACCACGTATGCCGACGACGACTCGCTGTTCCCCGCTCTGCAGGCCGGCGCCCGGGGCTACCTCACCAAGGACGCGGACGGCGACGAGATCGTCCGTGCCATCGACGACGTGTTGTCGGGCGAGGCCGGGCTGTCGCCGAAGATCCAACGTCGTTTGCTGGAGCGTCTCGCCGAGCCCGTACGCAGCCGCCCCGAGCCCCCTGCCGAGCCTCCGGACGGGCTGACCGCACGGGAGGTGGACGTGCTGCGCCTCGTCGCGACAGGGCAGAGCAATCCGGAGATCGCCCGTACGCTGCATGTCTCCACGGCGACGGTGAAGACGCACATCAACAACCTTTTCACCAAGGCGGGGCTGCGCGATCGGGCGCAGGCCATCCACTATGCGTATCGGCACGGCCTGGCGGAGCCTCCGGGGATGCCGGAGCCGTAGTTCGGAGAGGTGGGCTTCGGGCCTGTCCGGCTTCGAGCGTGGGGCTGGTGCTGGCAGTT
This sequence comes from Streptomyces sp. NPDC090442, assembly GCF_044769405.1. Classification (NCBI taxonomy): domain Bacteria; kingdom Bacillati; phylum Actinomycetota; class Actinomycetes; order Kitasatosporales; family Streptomycetaceae; genus Streptomyces; species Streptomyces sp. NPDC090442. The sequence continues at coordinate 15,123 of NZ_JBIVXW010000040.1, read as the reverse complement.
CGGGGCGTGCGGCGGTCTCCGTGCTGGGGCAATTCGCGTCTCGCGGCGGGGAGTAGGCCCTCTGTTGTGAGGGCTCATGGCATGGGCAATTGAGGCCGCGGTGTTGGCCTGTCGCGGGACGGCGTGGAGTTATCCACAGGCTCTGCGATAGCGGATTGTGTGTGCGTAGCCTCGCAGGGTCAGGTTCGAAGGTCGGCGATCCGTCTCCTTGTGGCGATGGCTGGTGCCGAGCGCGCTGCGCTGAGACAGGTGAGAAAAGCCGGTCTGGGTGCGCGCGGGGGAGCGTGCGGAGGGGGAGTCAGAGATGTTGTGGGTTGTGGGAGCCGGTGCGGGGGCGCTGGGGGCGGTGCCGAGGGGTGAGAGGAGCCGTGGTGCGGCGCTGCGAGCTCTGGGGCCGTCGTTCGGCCTGGGGTTGGTTGCGACGCTGGGACTGGCGTTGGGGGCCGCGCTGGCGTGCGCAGTGGGGGTGGGCGGGGGACAGAGTGGTGGAATGCGGCACTCCGCACGCGGCGGGAAAGCGACGGAGCCCGATCCGCCGCCGACGTCAGAACCGCGGAAGCGCGGGCTGGGGGCACCGCTCAGCGGCAACTCAGTCCCTGAGAACGGTGATGGACGTGACCGCCATACGCGTCGGTGGACCGAGCGGCGCACCACAGCTGGCGGGCGTCGGAGCACCGTCGGCCCGCTGCTCGACTACCACTCGCCACGCTCGCCCGTCGGTGTGCGCAACGTCGACGGCCCGACTGCGAACGGTATCCGCCAGCGGCCCGTCTCCCGACGCTCGCCTGGGGGCACCGGCAAGTTCGGGCCACACCGGGTCGGTCCCTACGACGTCGAGTGCGTCCGCGCGCCACTCACGGATGAGCTCCCGGACCGCGAGATCGGCAGCTTGGGCCGGTCGGTCCCACGTCGATCGACCCCGGCACTGGTCGAGCGCGATACGGCCACTGCGGGCCGATTCCACGACGTCCTTGACCAGTTGGGCCGAAGCACGTCCGTAGGCGTAGCCGTAGGGGAGGACGAAGAGAGTGGGGGAGAAGCGGTGGCCGCCGATGTGCGTGACCTCCCAGGTCGCGCAGCCGCCGGTGGAAAGCTGAGCGGCCAGTGGGCGGCCGAGGAGTGCACAGCAGCGGTCCCGTTTGCCGTTGGTGCACACAAGCACCACAGGTTCGCCGGTGTACGGCTCCCAGAGGTCGAGGTGGTCTCCGTCTCCCAAGGAGGCGAAGTCGAGTCCGAGCGCGACTCCGGGGTCGGTGACGGTGGTGGTGCGGATCCAGGAACGGCCCGGCGAAGTGTGTGCGAGGAACATGCGGCGGCGGGTGGTGCCGTGGAGGTCGGCATGGCGGCCCGGGCGGCGGATGAGGGCGACGCGTACGCCGGTCCCTTCTGTCGCGGCTTCCAGGGCCCGGCCGAGGTGCGGATCGAAGTGGCTGTCCGTCAGCGCCTTGGCTCCCCACGGTCCGGTTTGCTCGATCAGCAGCCAGGTCCGGGCGGTTGCGGCCGTTCCGGCGAGGGGTTCGGCCGCTTCGAGGGAAGCGATAGCGCATGTGCTCACACAGGCGAGCCTAACCCGGAGGGCAATGCCCGGAATGCCGGGAGCGTGACGAGGCGCGCAACGGCACGAGGCGGTGGTGTGTCCTGCCTGCGGTACAGCGGAGTCGGGCGCGGGGGCCGGTTGCTGCGGGGTGGCGGTCGGGTGCCTTCGGGCGGCAGGAAGCCGGGGCGGCGGCGCGCGGGGACGGTGGGACCAGGCCGGGACGCGGGCGCCTAGGCGCCGTCTGCCCCGAGGTGGCCTGACGCTGACGCGGCTGGTCGTCGGGCGGCTGGTGTGGTCGCCTGCGGGCCGCAGCTAGGTCGAGGCCGTGGAGATCCGTTGGGTGTCGGGCCGTCGGTGGTGTGCTCCGATCACGGTTGCCGGTCAGGAGCGTGGCTCGATGCCGTAGGGAGGCCGGGGCAGGCGTAGGTGGGCCGGACTCTGACCGCGGGCAGTCGGTTACGATCGGCAGCTCGTCCGCCGCCGGTCCGCGCGGCCCGCCACCCGCACCATGGAGGCGTCCCTTGGCCACCCAACAGATCCCGGTCGTCGTGCTCGCGGGCTTCCTGGGATCGGGCAAGACCACCCTCCTGAACCACCTGCTGCGTGCCGGCGACGGCACCCGGATCGGTGCGATCGTCAATGACTTCGGCAGCATCGAGATCGACGCCATGACGGTCGCCGGACAGGTGGACTCCATGGTGTCGCTGGGCAACGGATGCCTGTGCTGCGCCGTCGACACCAGTGAGTTGGACGACTACCTTGAGCGGCTGGCCCGCCCCGCCGCCCGTATCGACGTGATCGTCATCGAGGCCAGCGGGCTGGCTGAGCCACAGGAACTCATCCGCATGATCCTCGCGAGCGACAACGAGCGGATCGTCTACGGCGGGCTGATCGAGGTCGTCGACGCGGCGGAGTTCGAGGACACTCGCGCCCGGCACCCCGAGCTGAATCGGCACGTCGGAATTGCCGACCTCGTGGTGCTCAACAAGGCCGACCGGCTCCCGGAGGAGGCGCGTCGGGAACTCGTCGACACGCTTGCGGAGCTCGCCCCGGGCCGGCCGGTGATCTGCACGGCCTACGGGCGGATCGCCCCGGAGATGTTCTTCGACCGTGGGCCGGGGGAGGACCGTGACGCGGCGGTCCGCCAGTTGTCCTTCGAAGACCTGCTGCGTGAGGCTTCCGCGCAGGGGCCTCCGGGACAAGGCCTCGATGATGGCCACGAGCATGACCACCAGGACTGCCATGGTTGCGACCACCAACACTCCGGGCACCTCCACGCCGCGTACGAGAGCGTGGAGTTCACCTCCGTCGAGCCGATGCACCCGCGCAGGCTGATGGAGTTCCTGGACAGCCGTCCCTCCGGCCTCTACCGCATCAAGGGGTTCGTCCACTTCGACGTGCCGGAGAATCGCCAGAGGTTCACGCTGCACGCGGTCGGCAACTTCCTGCGTTTCTACCCCGAGCCGTGGCCGAAGGGCGAGGAACGGTGCACGCAGCTCGTGATGATCGGTAGCGGCATCGACGCGCCCGCGCTGCGCAAGGAGCTGGCGAACTGCCGGCAGGACGTGCCGGCAGAGGCCGACGAACACAGCATGTGGGGCGTGTTGCGTTACGTGGCCTCGCGGGAGGAATGACGGGGAAGCCGGGCGGTGTGCCGGTCACTGTCTGCGCGGCGGGCCGCGCGGCGTCTGCTGCGGGCACGAGGAGTGGCCAAGAAGCGCGCCATGAGTTGCGTTGACGCCACAGGCCGCTGATGCCGGCGAGTTGAGGTCGTGGCCTGTCGCCAACGGGACCAGCGACCCCAGCGAGACAGTTCCCGGCACACACAACGGACGCCGCCGGGGCGGTTGTTCACCACCCCGGCGACGTCCGTCGTGTGTTGGGTCGGTCGTGGTTACACGGGGCCGGCCAGGGCCGTCACCGGCTTGGTCAAGGCCACGCCGGAGCCGTCCCGGCGGGGGTCCGGCTCCGGCAGCGGAACCGGGGCGCCCTTGGCGTCAGCGGCCCGCACCGGCGCCGGGCCGGCCCATGCCAGCGTCAGGCAGTCCTCGCCCTTCAAGAACCGCTGGCAGCGCACGCCGCCGGTGGCCCGGCCCTTGCGCGGGTACTGGTCGAACGGGGTGAGCTTGGCCGTCGCCACCGAGTCGTCCAGTGTGCCGTGCGACCCGGCGACCGTGAACACCATGGCGTCCGCGGCCGGATCCACGGCTGCGAAGGCGAGCACCTTGGCACCCTCTCCCAGCTTGATGCCGGCCATACCGCCCGCCGGCCGGCCCTGCGGCCGCACCTGCGACGCCGGGTAGCGCAGCAACTGCGCCTCGTCGGTGATGAAGACCAGGTCCTCCTCGCCCGTGCGCAGTTCGGCTGCGCCCACGATGCGGTCGCCCTCCTTGAGGGTGATGACCTCCAACTCGTCCTTGTTGGACGGGTAGTCGGGCACCACGCGCTTCACGACGCCCTGTTCCGTACCGAGCGCGAGCCCCGGTGACGACTCGTCCAGCGTCGTCAGGCAGACCAGCTGCTCGTCGTCCTGGAGGCTGAGGAACTCCGCGACCGCCGCGCCACCGGCGAGGCTGGGCGCCACGGTGTCCGGGAGCTGCGGCAGATCGATCACCGACAGTCTCAGCAGCCGGCCTTGGGAGGTCACCGCCCCCACCTCGCCGCGCGCCGTCGCCGGCACCGCCGAGACGATCGCATCGTGCTTTGCGCGCTTGGCGTCCGCGTCGAACGACGTCTCCGCCGTGGTGGTGCGCGCCAACAGCCCCGTGGAGGACAGCAGCACGCGGCACGGGTCGTCGGAGACTTCCAGCGGCACCGCGGCGACGGTGGCCCCCGCCGACTCCTGGAGGACCGTGCGACGCGGCGTGCCGTAATTCTTGGCGACCGACGCCAGCTCCCCTGAGACCAGCTTGCGCAGTTCGGCGTCGGACTCCAGGATCCGGGTCAGTTCCGCGATCTCGGCCTCCAGCCGGTCGCGTTCGGCCTCCAGCTCGATCCGGTCGAACTTGGTCAGCCGGCGCAGCGGGGTGTCGAGGATGTACTGGGTCTGCACCTCGCTCAGCGCGAAGCGCTCCATCAGGCGCTCCTTGGCCTGGGCGCTGTTCTCGCTGGAACGGATCAGGCGGATGACCTCGTCGATGTCCACCAGGGCGGTCAACAGGCCCTCGACCAGGTGGAGTCGGTCGCGCCGCTTCGTGCGCCGGAACTCGCTGCGCCGGCGCACCACGTCGAAGCGGTGGTCGACGTAGACCTCCAACAGCTCCTTGAGGCCCAGCGTCAGCGGCTGACCGTCGACCAGGGCGACGTTGTTGATGCCGAAGGACTCCTCCATCGGCGTCAGCTTGTAGAGCTGCTCTAGGACGGCCTCCGGGTTGAAGCCGTTCTTGACCTCGATCACCAGCCGCAGGCCGTGTTCGCGGTCGGTGAGGTCCTTCACGTCCGCGATGCCCTGGAGCTTCTTCGCCCCCACCAAGTCCTTGATCTTGGAGATGACCTTCTCCGGGCCGACGGTGAAGGGGAGTTCGGTGACGATCAGACCCTTGCGGCGGGCGGTGACGTTCTCCACCGTGACCGTCGCGCGGATCTTGAACGTGCCACGGCCCTTCTCGTACGCGTCCCGTACGCCGCCCAGCCCCACGATCCGGCCGCCCGTCGGCAGGTCCGGCCCCGGCACGAAGCGCATCAGGGTGTCCAGATCCGCGTTCGGATGCTTGATCAGGTGCCGGGCCGCGGCGATCACTTCGCCGAGGTTGTGCGGCGGCATGTTCGTCGCCATGCCGACGGCGATGCCGGACGCCCCGTTGACGAGGAGGTTCGGATACGCGGCGGGGAGGGTGACCGGTTCCTGCTCCTGGCCGTCGTAGTTGGGCGTGAAGTCGACGGTGTCCTCGTCGATGGACTCCGTCATCAGGGACGTCGCGGACGCCATCCGGCACTCGGTGTACCGCATCGCGGCGGGCGGGTCGTCATTGCCCAGGGAACCGAAGTTGCCGTGCCCGTCCACCAGGGGCACCCGCATCGAGAACGGCTGCGCCATGCGCACCAGGGCGTCGTAGATGGAGGCGTCACCGTGCGGATGGAGCTTACCCATCACTTCGCCGACGACCCGGGCGCACTTCACGTAGCCGCGGTCGGGCCGGAGGCTCATCTCGTTCATCTGGTAGAGGATGCGGCGGTGTACGGGCTTGAGGCCGTCGCGGGCGTCCGGCAGGGCGCGCGAGTAGATGACCGAGTACGCGTACTCAAGGAAGGAACCCTGCATCTCATCGACGACGTCGATGTCGAGGATCCTCTCCTCGAAGTCGTCCGGCGGCGGGGTCTTCGTGCTGCGGCGGGCCATCGCGGCTGCGGCTCCTTCTGCTGCGTCTACTGCCGATGTGGAAACAACGCTGTTGGGTCAACGCCTACGACCAACGCCGTGATCAACGTTGACCGGTCGGCCGGCGGACCGACCGACGAGTCCGATGAGTCTGACGCCGACCATTGTGGACCGCCCCACTGACAACGCTCACCACGACTCCCCCCTTACCGCCTCACCGTCGGCCCCGGCGCACGTTCGTGGCCTTCCTGACGGGAACTTCGCCAGATGCCGACGCGGTTGCATACAGTGACAGAACTTCCTCGCAAGCGGATCGAAGGGACGTACATGCCCATGGGTCACACGGCCACAGAACAAGCCGGCTCCGGCGGCCTGACAGCGACCGAGCACCGGCTGGCCAACGGCCTGCGCGTGGTGCTCTCCGAAGACCATCTGACGCCGGTGGCGGCCGTCTGCCTGTGGTACGACGTCGGCTCGCGCCACGAGGTGAAGGGTCGTACGGGCCTGGCGCACCTCTTCGAGCACCTGATGTTCCAGGGGTCCGCGCAGGTGAAGGGCAACGGCCACTTCGAACTCGTCCAGGGTGCCGGTGGCTCGCTCAACGGGACCACCAGTTTCGAGCGCACCAACTACTTCGAGACCATGCCCGCCCACGAGCTGGAGCTCGCGCTCTGGCTGGAGGCGGACCGGATGGGCTCGCTGCTGACCGCGCTCGACGAGGAATCCCTGGAGAACCAGCGCGACGTCGTCAAGAACGAGCGCCGCCAGCGTTACGACAACGTCCCTTACGGCACGGCCTTCGAGAAGTTGACGGCCATGGCCTACCCGGAGGGCCACCCGTACCACCACACCCCCATCGGGTCGATGGCCGACCTCGACGCCGCCTCCCTGGAGGACGCGCGGGCCTTCTTCCGCACCTACTACGCGCCCAACAACGCGGTCCTGTCCATCGTGGGCGACATCGACCCCGAGCAGACGCTGGCCTGGGTGGAGAAGTACTTCGGCTCGATCCCCTCGCACGACGGCAAGCAGCCGCCGCGCGACGGCAGCCTGCCCGAGACCGTCGGCGGCCAGCTCCGCACGGTCGTCGAGGAGGACGTCCCGGCGCGTGCCCTGATGGCCGCCTACCGCCTCCCGCACGACGGCACCCGCGAGGCCGACGCCGCTGACGTGGCCCTCACCATCCTGGGCGGCGGCGAGTCCTCGCGCCTGTACAACCGCCTGGTGCGCCGCGACCGCAGCGCCGTCGCCGCCGGCTTCGGCCTGCTGCGGCTGGCCGGTGCGCCCTCACTGGGCTGGCTGGACGTGAAGGCATCCGGTGGCGCGGAGGCTCCCGCCATCGAGGCCGCCGTCGACGAGGAGTTGGCCCGCTTCGCCGAAGAGGGGCCGACCCCGGAGGAGATGGAGCGGGCCCAGGCCCAACTGGAGCGCGAATGGCTGGACCGGCTCGCCACGGTCAGCGGCCGCGCCGACGAACTGTGCCGCTACGCCGTCCTGTTCGGCGACCCGCAGCTCGCGCTGTCCGCCGTCCAGCGTGTCCTGGACATCAGCCCGTTGGAGGTGCAGGCGGCCGCCAAGGCCCGGCTGCGCCCCGACAACCGCGCCGTGCTCGTCTACGAGCCCACCGCGCAGCCCGACGCCGCCGGCACCGAGGAAGAGGAGGCGGCCAAGTGACCGACGCCACCACCCCCGCAGACGCCCCCATGAGCGCCATGCAGTTCCACCCGCAGCCCAAGGGCGGCGCGCCCAAGCCGTGGGCCTTCCCGGCGCCCGAGCGCAGCCAGTTGGCCAACGGGCTGACCCTGCTGACCAGTCACCGTCCCGGGCAGCAGGTCGTCGCCGTGGAGGTCAACCTCGTCGCCCCGTTGGCGGCCGAGCCCGAGGGCCTCGACGGCGTCGCCACGATCATGTCCCGGGCCTTCTCCGAGGGCACCGACAAGCACACCGCGGAGGAGTTCGCCGCCGAACTGGAGCGCTGCGGCGCCACGTTGGACGCGCACGCCGACCACCCCGGTGTGCGGGTCTCCCTGGAGGTCCCGGCCTCCCGTCTGCCGCGCGCCCTCGGCCTGCTCGCCGACGCGCTGCGCGCCCCCGCCTTCCCGGACGACGAGGTCGAGCGGCTGGTCCGCAACCGCCTCGACGAGATCCCGCACGAGCTGGCCAACCCGGCCCGGCGCGCGGCGATGGCGCTGTCCAAGGAGCTGTTCCCGGCCACCTCCCGGATGTCCCGGCCCCGTCAGGGCACCGAGGAGTCCATCGCGCGGATCGACGCGGCCGCCGTGCGTGCCTTCTACGACGCGCACGTCCGGCCCGCCACCGGCACCGCCGTCATCGTCGGCGACTTCACCGGCGTCGACCTGGACGCGGCGCTGGCCGACACCCTGGGCGCCTGGACGGGCTCCACCGCGCAGCCGTCGAAGCCCTCGCCGGTCGTCGCCGACGACACCGGCCGCGTGGTGATCGTCGACCGCTCCGGTGCCGTTCAGACCCAGCTCCTCATCGGACGGGTCGGCGCCGACCGCCACGACCGGGTGTGGCCCGCCCAGGTGCTCGGCACGTACTGCCTGGGCGGCACCCTCACGTCCCGTCTGGACCGGGTGTTGCGCGAGGAGAAGGGCTACACCTACGGGGTGCGCGCCTTCGGCCAGGTCCTGCGCTCCTCCGCGCCGTCCTCCCCGGAGGGCGCCACCGGCGCCGCCCTGCTCGCCATCAGCGGGTCGGTGGACACCGCCTCCACCGGTCCGGCCCTCCAGGACCTGTGGACGGTGCTGCGCACCCTCGCGGCCGAGGGGCTGACCGACGCCGAGCGCGACGTCGCCGTGCAGAACCTCGTCGGCGTGGCCCCGCTCAAGTACGAGACCGCCGCCGCGGTCGCGGGGACCCTGGCCGACCAGGTGGAGCAGCAGCTCCCGGACGACTACCAGGCGCAGTTGTACGTCCGGCTCGCGGAGACCGGCACGGTCGAGGCGACCGCGGCGGTCGTCAACGCCTTCCCGGCGGACCGGCTGGTGACGGTCCTGGTGGGCGACGCGGCGCAGATCGCCGAGCCCGTCAAGGCGTTGGGCATCGGCGAGGTGACCGTCGTCAGCGGCTGACCTCAGCCGCGTGACGGCATGTCACTCGACGTCTCGTCACTTATCGACAAAGCGGCTCCCGTGGCAGCGACTTGCCACGGGAGCCGCTGTGCGTGTGCACCGTGTTCCCGCCCGCCCAACTGGTGCGCGTTGCTCCGCCGCCCCTACGGGCCCGGGCCCGCGGACGGGTGGCGTCGCCTGCCGGGTTGCCTCGGTTGCCCGATTCGAGTGTGGCGTGTCGCACAAAACTCCAGTTCTGTTTGCCGATTGAAAGTTGCCCCGTTTAGCGTCGGTCCGGCTGTTCGTCACAACTCCGCCACAACAGTGGCACCGAGCAGTCATCGCCGAGTCCCCGTACGGCGCGAGCCAGGGGAGCCGGGGACCCACATGTCCCCTGGGGTGAATCGGTCTCCTCTCCGGAGGAGCCCGTAGGAGACCTTCCTGCTCCGAACCCGTCAGCTAACCCGGTAGGCGAGAGGGAAGGAAAGGACCAGCCAGTACATGGCGTTCACCCGTGCCACCGGGAAGCACCGCCGTGCGAGCCGCACCGCTCGCACGACCCGCAACCTCGCCGGCATAGCCACCCTCGCGGCCTCCGGAGTCGTCGCTTCCGTGGCGTCGCCCGCGCTGGCCGCCACGGGCGAGCCGACCGCCCACGACACCGGCCTCCAGCACGCCGTCGAGCTCGGTGACGAACTCGCCGTCCGGATCGAGGCCCAGGCGGACACGCAGCAGGCGGCCGCCGAGGCCGCCGAGGCCAGGGCGAAGGCCGAGGTCGAGGCCAAGCGGCTGGCCGAGATGGCCAAGAAGAAGGCCGACGAGGAGCGTGCGGCCAAGCTGCGCGCCGCCCGCGAGGCCGAGCGCAAGCGCCTCAACACCTTCGTCGCTCCCGTGGCCGATTCCTACGTCTCCACCGCGTACAAGGCGTCCAGCGGTCTGTGGTCCTCGGGCAGCCACACCGGCATCGACTTCCACGCCGCCTACGGGACGCAGGTTCACGCCGTGGGTGCCGGCACCGTCGTCGAGGCCGGCTGGGGCGGCGCGTACGGCAACAACATCGTGATCCGGATGAACGACGGCACCTACACCCAGTACGGCCACCTCTCCTCGATCGGGGTGACGGTCGGGCAGTCCGTCACCCCGGGGCAGCAGATAGCCCTCTCGGGCAACACCGGAAACACCACCGGCCCGCACCTCCACTTCGAGGCCCGGACCGGCCCCGACTACGGCTCGGACATCGACCCGGTCGCCTACCTCCGCGCGCACGGCGTCAGCGTCTGACCTTCCCCGACCTCTCCGCCGCAGCACCGTCCCCCTGGAGCCCCGGCCCGCCACCTGGCGGGCCGGGGCTCCGCCGTTTCCGTAGGGCCGCCGCCGTCGGCCCACCTGCCAGGTTCCCGGCTCGCATCGTCCGAAAAGTGCCGATGAATTCACGACATTCCGCGGGAGAATCCGTCGGTGTCGAATAGGGTCGAGGAATGTCGCCGAGCGGCGACGTCTTTCGGGGATTACGGCGGAGGCACGGACGATGCGAAGCCACATTTCCGCGCACGCGGTGTGTACGGCGATTCGGGACGATATCGTCTCCGGTCTGCTCGCGCCGGGGAGCCGGCTGATCGAGGACATTCTCGCCGCGCGGTACGGCGTCTCCCGGGTGCCGGTGAGGGAAGCGCTGCGCACCCTCCAGTCCGAAGGTTTCGTCACCTCCCGCCACCACGCGGGCGCCTGCGTCGCCGAGCTCACCGAGCAGGAGGCCGCCGACCTCCTCGACATGCGAGCCCTCATGGAGCCGCTGGGCGCCGCCCGCGCCGCCGCCCGGCGTACCACCGCCCACCTGAAGGTGCTGCGCGGCCTGGTGCGGCTCGGCCGTGAACGGGCCCGCCACGGCCACCTCGCCGACCTGCGCCAGCTTGACGGTTGGTTCCATGAGACGCTCGCCCAGGCGGCCGGCAGCCCCAGCCTCACGGCGCTCCTCACCCAACTGCGACGCAAGATCGAGTGGACCTACGTCATCGAGCCGCCCACCCGAGTCACCGACGCGTGGGACGAACACGGCGCCGTTCTTGACGCCGTCGCCCGGGGGGACGCGGAACGCGCGCGCACCCTCATGGCGGCGCACATCGAGCGGTCGCTCCCGGTGTACCGACTGCGGCGCCACGCTTCCTCTGTGAGGGAGGCGAAACGACCCGTCAACACGGCGCGCGCCCGCGCTTAACAATCGCCCCGTATACAAAGGGGCAGGTGTCTGGGAACGCTGGCGCAGGGAGTGAAGGCGAGGCGGGGGTGCTCGGCGTGCGTTTCTGATGCCGCTCGCCCAAACGCTCCCCCCGGATGCGGAGAATGGGAATTCGGGATTAAAAGCGTCGACTGGATGTCGAGAATGAGGGCGGATGCCGGTGGGAGGTAACGCCGACCGGAATCGTTCCGGGGTAGCCGTACGGATTTCCGAGGATTCCGATTAGTCGATGCAGAATCCCCGATGTGCCTCCCCGCCCGAGGTTCAGTGCATCGCCCGACGCCCCGAGGAATGGCGAGCACCCGCCTCCACGCATTCGCGAACGGCCCCGCCGCGGCAGCCGGATGTGTGTACCGGTTGCCGCGGCGGGGCCGTGTCGGCTGGCGTCCGAAGTCCTGGGCGGGGTGCGTGGCCCCGCAGGTGCTCGGGGCTCAGACGGTCTCGGGGAGCTCCTCAAGGCCCTCGGCGACCAGCTTCGCCAGGCGGTCGAGCGCGGCCTCGGCACCCTCGGCCTCGGAGGCGAGCACGATCTCCTCGCCACCCTGGGCGCCCAGGCCCAGGACCGCCAGCATGGAGGCGGCGTTCACCGGGTTGCCGTCGGCCTTGGAGATCGTCATCGGGACACCGGAGGCGGTGGCCGCCCGGACGAAGATCGACGCGGGGCGGGCGTGCAGCCCCTCGGCCCAACCGACATTGACGCGGCGCTCAGCCATGGTGTTGCCCTTCAAAGTCGTGACTGTTGTCTAGACCATTCTCGCACGCTGCCGGGGGTGGTCCGGCAGCCCGTCGTCCTGGCTTCCCGTCGGGCTGCCGACCCTCCTTCCAGGCCGTTGGTTCCGCGCGAAGGCCAGGGGGAATTCGAGCGTACGCACGCCGAGCCGGTTGTCAGTGGCCCGCCGTACGCTGTCCGCATGCAGACGCCGCCGGATCATGCCTACCCGACCCACTGGGAAGCCGACGTGGTGCTGCGTGACGGCGGGACGGCGCGCATCCGGCCCATCACGCCCGACGACGCCGAGCGGCTGGTCTCCTTCTACGAGCAGGTGTCGGACGAGTCGAAGTACTACCGCTTCTTCGCGCCGTACCCACGCCTGTCCGATCGTGACGTCCACCGGTTCACCCACCACGACTACGTCGACCGGGTCGGCCTGGCCGCCACCGTGGGCGGCGAGTTCATCGCCACCGTCCGCTACGACCGGATCGACGCGCGGGGCCTCCCTGCCAAGAGCCCCGAGGACGACCAGGCGGAGGTGGCCTTCCTCGTCCAGGACGCCCACCAGGGTCGCGGCGTCGCCTCCGCCCTCCTGGAGCACGTCGCCGCCGTCGCCCGCGAGCGCGGCATCCGCCGGTTCGCCGCCGAGGTGCTGCCCGCCAACACCAAGATGATCAAGGTGTTCACGGACGCCGGCTACACCCAGAAACGCACCTTCGAGGACGGCGTCGTCCGCCTGGAGCTCGACCTCGAACCGACCGAGCAGTCCATGGCCGTGATGCGCGGCCGCGAGCAGCGCGCCGAGGCTCGCTCCGTCCAACGACTGCTCGCCCCCGGCTCGGTAGCCGTCATCGGCACCGGCCGCACCCCCGGCGGCGTCGGCCGCACCGCGCTGCGCAACCTCCTCGACGCCGGTTTCACCGGCCGGGTGCACGCCGTCAACCACGCCTTCCCCGAGGACCTCCGCCGCCTGGAGCCCGAGGGCGTGCCGGCCGCCCGTACGCTGCGCGACATTCCCGAGCCGGTCGACCTGGCGGTCGTCGCCGTCCCCGCGGCCGCGGTCCCCGACGTCATCCGCGACTGCGGCGAGCACGGCGTCCAGGGCGTACTGGTCCTCTCCACCGGGTACGCCGAGGCCGGCCCCGACGGGCGGGAGCGGCAGCGCACCCTGTTGCGCCGGGCCCGCTCCTACGGGATGCGGCTCATCGGTCCCAACGCCTTCGGGCTGATCAACACCGCTACCGACGTCCGGCTGAACGCCTCGCTCGCCCCCCGGATGCCCGGCGCCGGCCGGATCGGCCTGTTCACCCAGTCCGGCGCGATCGGCATCGCGCTCCTCAGCGGCCTGCACGAGCGCGGCCCCGGCGACGGCGGGATCGCCGGCATCTCCACCTTCGTGTCGGCCGGCAACCGCGCCGACGTCTCCGGCAACGACCTTCTCCAGTACTGGTACGACGACCCGCACACCGACGTCGCCATCCTCTACCTGGAGTCCATCGGCAACCCCCGGAAGTTCGCCCGCCTCGCCCGCCGCACCGCCGCCGTCAAGCCGGTGGTCGTCGCCAAGGGGGCCCGGCACCACGGCACCGCCCCCATGGGCCACGCCGTCCCCACCGTCCGCGTGCCCGACAGCACCGTCGCCGCCCTGATGCGCCAGGCCGGCGTGATCCGCGTCGACACGGTCACCGAACTGATCGACGCCGGGCTCCTGTTGGCCGCCCAGCCGCTGCCGGTCGGCCCGCGCGTCGCCATCCTGGGCAACTCCGAATCGCTGGCCCTCCTGGCCTACGATGCCTGCCTCACCGAGGGCCTGCGCCCGCAGCGCCCTCACGTCCTGCCGTCCGCCGCGAGCCCGGAGGACTTCCGCGCCGCCCTCGCCCAGAAGCTCGCCGGGGACGGCTGCGACGCCGTTGTCGTCACCGCGATCCCGTGGGTGGGGGAGGAGGGCAGCGCCTCCCCTGGTGGCAGCGAGGGTGCCGCGCTCGCCGCCGCCCTGCGCGCCGCGGTCGCCGCCGATACCGCCAAGCCGGTCGCCGTCGTCCACCTCGCGATGGACGACCTGGCCGCGACGCTCGCGGCCCCGCCCGAGCTCTACGCCCCGCAGGTCCATGACGAGCCCCGGGCTCCCGCCCCCGTTTCCCAGGGGCACCCCGTCGTCGCCCCCGGGGCACCGCACGCCCCGACGACGCCCCCGTATACCCGCGACCGGGCCCTCGCCCCGGAGACCGAGCCCGGGCTCCGTCCCGTCCGCATCCCTGCCTACCCGGCGGCCGAGCGGGCCGTCCGCGCCCTCGCCGAGGCCGTCCGGTACGCCGCCTGGCGCCGGACGGCCGCCGAGCCAGGCCGGGTGCCCGCGTACGACGACATCCAGGAGGCAGCGGCGGGCGCCGACATCGAGCGGCTGCTCGACGGCCTGACCACGGACGTCGCCCCCGGTCGCTCGGTCGCGCTGCCCCCGGCCGACGCCGAGGCGCTGCTGGCCCGCTACGGCATCCACCCCCGCCCCACCCTCCCGGCCCCCGACCCGGACACCGCCGTCCGCGCCGCCGCCCGGCTCGGCTACCCGGTCGCCCTCAAGGCCACCGCCCCCCACCTACGACACCGCGCCGACCTCGGCGGCGTCCGCCTCGACATCGCCGACGAGGTCGAACTCCGCCGCACCTACACCGAATTGACCGACCGCCTGGGCTCGCCGGCGGAGCTGCGGCCGGTCGTCCAGGCGATGGTGCCGCGCGGCGTCGACACCATCGTCCGCGCCGCCATCGACCCCGCCGCCGGCGCGGTCCTCTCCTTCGGACTGGCCGGCGCGCCCTCCCAACTGCTCGGTGACATAGCCCACCGTCTGATTCCGGCCACCGACCGCGAGGTCAACGAGCAGATCCGGTCGATCCGCAGCGCCCCGCTGCTGTTCGGCTGGCGCGGCTCCCAGCCGGTGGACTCCGCCGCCCTGGAGGAGTTGATGCTGCGCGTCTCCCGGCTCGTCGACGACCATCCGGAGGTGGTCGCCGTGGACCTCGAACCGGTCGTCGTCGCCCCGCACGGTCTGGCCGTCCTGGGTGCCTCCGTCCGCCTCGCCAGACCGCCCGCCACCACCGACCTCGGGCCCCGTCGGCTGCCCGTCTACTGAGGCTCTCGCGCCCCGGTGCGCCCCGTAACGGGTCGCCCCACGATTGATGATCTTGCTCACGGTTGGGGACATGGAGTGGTTTCTATGAGTTGTCTGGGTTGTGATGACTCATCAGGCTC
>NZ_JBIVXW010000039.1:0-89148 GCF_044769405.1 Streptomyces sp. NPDC090442 | reverse complement strand
GTGCCAGACTGCTTCGCTTTACGTCTGGCACCCCCACCCCTCCGGCCCGTCCCCTCCCGTTGGTGGGTGGGAAGAACGGTGAGTGCCACATCCTGCCGGTGGGTCAACTCGGGCTGCTGGGTTGAGTGGTGACCGCAAGAGGACGAGTGGTCCCAGCGGCCGGGCGATGACCGTCAGGGGACCACGATGGCCAGCCGCCGCCCAGAGAAATTCCACCCTTCAACGGGAGGGGGCGGGTCTTCGGGGGTGGTAGGCCAGACGTAAAGCGAAGCAGTCTGGCATGCCGCCCCCGGAGGCCCGTCACCGCACCCCGACAGCCCCGCGCAGCGGATCCGCGCCGCAGGCGCAAAGAACACCAACCCCCACGGCGGGCACGCCGACAACGTGGGAACCAACCGGCCGCCAGGCCGAAACGTGAGGGAGGCCACAAAGGCCGGCCTCCCCCGCCCCCGACCCCCATGGCAGACTGGGCGCGTACAGACATAAGCAGCAGCGCACTCCGGGGTCGGTGTAATTCCGAACCGGCGGTAATAGTCCGCGACCCGTCCGCAGCCAGCGGCCGGTTGAGCAGGTGGAATTCCTGCACCGACGGTGAAAGTCCGGATGGGAGGCAGTGCGCGGCGGGCGAGCTCGAAGTACACCGCCGTCGGCGGCGCGTCCGAACGTTCTCGGGCGGGCCACGCCTTTCGGTACCGGTGTCGTCGTGCGTTTCGCGTCCGCTCCTGTCGTTCTCGACAGCCCCGGAGTCCGTGCCCGAAGAGGCAGGAGGACCCGGTGGCCACCGAAGCCCCCGTGGAGATCGCGGCGATGCGCCGGGCCGTCGAGCTCGCCGCCCGCGGCCTCGGTCACACCAGCCCGAACCCGGTCGTCGGTTGCGTCGTCCTGGACGCCGCGGGCGACATCGTGGGCGAGGGCTGGCATCAGCGGGCCGGCGGGCCGCATGCCGAGGTCCACGCGCTGCGCGCCGCGGGTGAGCGGGCCCGGGGCGGGACCGCGCTGGTCACCCTGGAGCCCTGCAACCACACCGGGCGGACGGGACCGTGCGCCCGGGCGCTGATCGACGCCGGCATCGCCCGCGTCGTCTACGCCGTCGCCGACCCCAACCCCACCGCCACCGGCGGCGCGCTGACGCTGGCCGAGGCCGGCGTCGACGTCGAGGGCGGGCTGCTCGCCGACGAGGCGGCGGCCGGCAACGAGGCGTGGTTGACGTCGGTGCTGCGCGGCCGCCCGTTCGTGCTGTGGAAGTACGCGGCCACCCTGGACGGCCGGATCGCCGCGGCCGACGGCACCAGCCGGTGGATCTCCTCGCCCGAGTCGCGGGCCGATGTGCACCGGCTGCGGGCCGCGGCGGACGCGGTCGTGGTCGGCTCCGGCACCGCCCGCGCCGACGATCCGCAGCTCGGCGCGCGGATCGCCGGGCTCGCGGACGACGAGGTCAGCCAGCCGCTGCGGGTGGTCCTCGACTCCGACGCCTGCGTGGTCAAGGCGGGCGCCCGGGTGTTGGACGGGACCGCCCCGACCCTGATCGCGGTCGCCGAGGACGCGGACGCCGCCCACCTCGAAGGGCTCGCGCCGATCGTCCGGTTGCCGCGCGCGCCCGAGGGCCGCGGCCTGTCCCTCCCCGCCCTGCTCCGGGACCTGACGGCCCGCGGCGTGCGGTCCGTGCTGCTCGAAGGCGGGCCCACGCTCGCCGGGGCCTTCCTCGCCGCCGGGGCCGTCGACAGGGTCGTCGGCTATCTCGCGCCGGTGCTGCTCGGCGCCGGCCCGGCCGCCGTCGGCGACGCCGGAATCACCACCCTCACCGAGGCGTTGCGGCTCGATGTGACCGACACCGCCCGCCTCGGCCCCGATCTACGCATCACCGCCACCCCCAACCGCCACGCCCGCACCGAGGAGAACTGACCGTGTTCACCGGAATCGTCGAAGAACTGGGTGAGGTCGTCGCCGTCGAGAACCTCGGTGACTCCTCCCGCTTCCGCCTGCGCGGCCCCGTCGTCACCGAGGACGCCAAGCACGGCGACTCGATCGCCGTCAACGGCGTCTGTCTGACGGTGGTGGACACCGGCGGCGGCGAGTTCACCGCCGATGTGATGGCCGAGACCCTCAACCGCTCCAGCCTCGGTGCGCTGGCCCCCGGCTCGCGCGTCAACCTGGAGCGCCCGATGGCGCTGGGCGGCCGGCTCGGCGGGCACCTCGTCCAGGGCCATGTCGACGGCACGGGCACGATTCTTGAGCGCACGCCCGGCGAGCACTGGGAGGTGGTGAAGGTCGGGCTGCCCGCCCAACTCGCCCGCTACGTCGTCGAGAAGGGGTCCATCACCGTCGACGGCGTCAGCCTCACCGTCGTCGACGCCGCCGACGACCACTTCACCATCAGCCTCATCCCCACCACGCTCGCCCTGACCACCCTCGGCATCAAGCAGCCCGGCGACCCCGTCAACCTCGAAGTGGACGTGCTCGCCAAGTACGTCGAGCGGCTGCTCGGCCGCGGCAAGGGCACGGACGACCTCGCGGAGCTCCAGGAGACGGACCGGTGAGCGTACTGGAGTGGCTCAACGGCCCGGCGTTCACGGCCTTCGGGCAGCGCGTCATCTGGTCCGACATGATCGGCAACACCGTCGGCCTGGCCGCCCTGGCGCTCGGCTGGCGACGCTCGATATGGACCTGGCCCGCCCATTTCCTCTCCGGCGTCATCCTCGTCGCCGCCTACGCCTCCGCCCATCTCAGCGGCGGCGTCGGCAAGCAACTGCTGGTCATCGGGGTGGCGTTGTGGGGCTGGCGGCAGTGGCAGCGCGGCCGCCGGCAGGCCCAGGACGGCTCGATCGCCGTCCGGTTCGCCACCTGGCGCGAGCGCGGGCTGCTGATCGGTGGCACCGCCGTCGGCACGCTGGCCGTCGGCGGGCTGTTCACCCTGGTCCCGCAGCTGTCCTGGAACCCCTGGCCGGACGCCTACATCTTCGTCGGCACGCTCGCCGCGATGGTCGCCCAGGCGCGCGGACTGGTCGAGTTCTGGTTCGCCTGGTTGCTGGTCGACGTCGTCGGCGTCCCGCTCGCCTTCAGCAGCGGCCTGGCCTTCTCCGGCCTCGTCTACGTCGTCTACCTCGCCCTCGTCGCATGGGGCATGCGCGACTGGTGGCTCCGCTCGCGGGCCGCCGCCGTCGCGGAGAGCTCCGCTTTGGAAGGAGTCGCGGCATGACCGCACTGCAGAGCTGGTACGCCGAGGTCGACTCCGACGACCTCACCCTGGACCCGGTCGAGCGGGCCGTCGCCGACATCGCCGCCGGCCGGCCGGTCGTCGTGGTGGACGACGAGAACCGCGAGAACGAGGGCGACCTGATCGTCGCGGCCGAGAAGGCCACCCCCGAGATCATCGCGTTCATGATGAGCGAGTGCCGCGGCCTGATCTGTGCCCCCATGGAGGGCCCCGAGCTGGACCGGCTCGGCCTGCCGCAGATGGTCGAGCACAACACCGAGTCGATGCGGACCGCCTTCACCGTCTCCGTCGACGCCACCGCCGCGCACGGCGTCTCCACCGGCATCTCCGCCGCCGACCGTGCCACCACCCTGCGCCTGCTGGCCGCCGGCGACAGCGTTCCCGGCGACTTCGTCCGGCCCGGCCACATCTTCCCGCTGCGCGCCAAGCCCGGCGGCGTCCTGGTCCGCAACGGCCACACCGAGGCCGGCGTGGACCTCGCCCGGCTGGCCGGACTGCGCCCCGCCGCCGCCATCGTCGAGATCGCTGGCGAGGACGGCACCATGCTGCGGCTGCCCGAGCTCGTCCCGTTCGCCCGCAAGCACGGCCTGTCGATCATCTCCATCGAGGACCTGATCGCCTACCGGCGTTCCGCGGAGCCCACCGTCCGCCGCGAGGCCACCACCCGACTTCCCACCGCCTTCGGCGAGTTCACCGCCCACGGCTACCGCTCCACGGTCGACGGCGTCGAGCACATCGCCCTGGTCGCCGGCGACCTCGGCGACGGCGAGGACGTCCTGGTCCGGGTCCACTCCGAGTGCCTGACCGGGGACGTCTTCCACTCGCTGCGCTGCGACTGCGGCCCCCAACTGGAGGCGTCGCTGCGCCGGATCAGCCAGGCCGGCCGCGGCGTGGTGGTCTACCTCCGCGGCCACGAGGGACGCGGCATCGGCCTGCTGTCCAAGCTGCGCGCCTACGAACTCCAGGAGAACGGCCGGGACACCCTCGACGCCAACCTCGAACTGGGGCTGCCCGCCGACTCCCGCGACTACGGAGCCGGCGCCCGGATGCTCACCGACCTCGGCGTCCGCTCGCTGCGGCTGCTGACCAACAACCCCGACAAGACCGACGCCCTGGTGCGGCACGGCCTCACCGTCACTGGCCGTGAGCCGATGCCCGTCCAGGCCGGCGAGCACAACCTGCGGTACCTGCGCACCAAGCGCGACCGGATGGGACACGACCTGCCCTGGCTGGACGGCGCCGCCGGCCCGGCCGCCGACCCCGCCGCGACCGCCCCCTGCGGCAACCAGTGACGACCGTCAGCCGGACCCCCACACCATCACCCGTAAGAGGAGAAGCATGAGCGGCAAGGGCACACCCGAACTGTCCGTGAAGAACTGTGGCGACCTGCGGGTGGCCGTGATCGCCGCGCAGTGGCACCAGAAGGCCATGGACGGCCTGGTGGACGGCGCGCTGCGGGCCCTGTCGGAGCTCGGCATCGACGAGCCGACGCTGCTGCGGGTGCCCGGCACCTTCGAACTCCCGGTGGTCGCCAAGGTCCTGGCCGGCCGCGGCTACGACGCGGTGGTCGCGCTCGGCGTCGTCATCCGCGGCGGCACCCCGCACTTCGACTACGTCTGCCAGGGCGTCACCCAGGGCCTGACCCAGGTTTCGGTCGACACCGGCGTGCCGGTCGGCTTCGGCGTGCTGACCTGCGACACCGAGGAGCAGGCGCTGGACCGCGCCGGCCTGCCCGGGTCGGTCGAGGACAAGGGCCACGAGGCGGTCACCGCCGCGGTCGCCACCGCCGCCACGCTCCGCACCGTCGCCGAGCCCTGGCGCTGACCGGACGAGGGGACCGCGTAGGGTAGGCGACATCATGTCCAAGAAGACGTTCGAGGAGCTCTTCGCCGAGCTCCAGCAGAAGGCCGCCACCGGCGACCCGGCCACCTCCCGCACCGCCGAGCTGGTGCAGTCCGGCGTCCATTCCATCGGCAAGAAGATCGTCGAGGAGGCCGCCGAGGTCTGGATGGCCGCGGAGCACGAGTCGCACGACGCCGCCGCCGAGGAGATCTCCCAGCTCCTCTACCACCTTCAGGTGATGATGGTCGCCAAGGGCATCTCCCTCGACGACGTCTACGCCCACCTCTGAACCACCCCCCCCCGCAATCCCCAACTCTCCCAGCCGTAAAGGAAATCGCCGTCATGCTGCGCATCGCTGTCCCCAACAAGGGTTCACTCTCCGAGCCTGCGTCGGCGATGCTCCATGAGGCCGGCTACCGCCAGCGCAAGGACCGTCGGGAGCTGGTCCTGGTCGACGCCGAGAACGAGGTCGAGTTCTTCTTCCTGCGCCCCCGCGACATCGCGGTCTACGTCGGCTCGGGCAAGCTGGACATCGGCATCACCGGCCGGGACCTGCTGCTCGACTCCGGCTCGCCGGCCGAGGAGATCCTCCAGCTCGGCTTCGCCGGCTCCACGTTCCGCTACGCCACCCGCCCGGGCACGGCCAAGGGCGTGGCCGACTTCGGCGGCATGACCATCGCCACCTCCTTCTCCGGCCTGGTCACCAAGCACCTGGCCGACAACGGCGTGGACGCCTCCGTCGTCCACCTCGACGGCGCGGTGGAGACCGCCATCCAGCTCGGCGTCGCCGAGATCATCGCCGACGTCGTGGAGACCGGCACCACCCTGCGCAACGCCGGACTGGAGATCATCGGCGAGCCGATCCTCAAGTCCGAGGCCGTGGTCATCCGCGGCACCGGCGCCCCGGACGACGACCCCAAGGTCCGCCAGTTCCTCCGTCGGATGCAGGGCGTCCTGGTGGCCCGCCGGTACGTGATGATGGACTACGACATCCGCGTCGACCAGGTCGAGAAGGCCGTGGCGCTCACGCCGGGCCTGGAGTCCCCGACCGTCTCCCCGCTGCACCACGAGGGCTGGGTCGCGGTCCGCTCGATGGTCCCGTCCAAGGACGCCCAGCGGATCATGGACGAGCTCTACGACCTCGGCGCCCGCGCGATCCTGACCACCGGCATCCACGCCTGCCGGCTCTGAACACCCACCGCCCCGCCCACACCCCCTGACGGAAGACGACCCGTGTCCGCGCCCGCGTCCCCCGCCGCCCTCCCCGACCTCCCGGTGACCTTCCGGCCGACCCGCACCCGGGCCGTCCTGTACACCGTCGGCATCGCCCAGCTCGCCGCCCTCGTCGCGATCGCGCTGCTGCTGCCGGAGTTGAGCGGCGGCGAGCGGATCAGCTTCGTGGCCACCGGCGTCCTGGTGGCCGCCGTCCTGATGCTGCTCAGCCGCCCCAAGGTGGTCGCCCATCCGGAGGGCGTGCGGATCGTCAACCTCACCACCCGGCGCGACCTGGCCTGGGCCCAGGTGCTGCGTGTCAACCTCCGTGCGGGCGACCCCTGGGTCCATCTGGACCTCGCCGACGGCACCAGCCTGCCCGCGATGGGCATCCAGCCCGGCATCGCCCGGGAGCAGGCCATCCGCGACGCCCGGGCGCTGCGCGACCTCGTCGAGCGGCACGGTGCCGTCGACCACACGGGCCGATGACCCTGGCCCTGACGCCGGCACCGCTGTTTACTCTGTTCTCCGGGGCGCGCCCGCGCCCCGTCCCCGCAGAGGGGAACCCAACGACCCGAGGAGTGACTCCCTCCGGCAATGGACGGATCGTCCTGTAGTACCTGCGCCGCCCCTCCCGAACCCCCGCATACGACGGAGGCGGCGGCATGACCGGCCCCCTGCTGCTCCTCCTTGCGGCACTCGCACTCATCCTCGCCAACGGCTTCTTCGTGGCCGCCGAGTTCGGACTCGTCACCGTCGAGAAGGCGGACGCCGAACGGGCCGCGGCCGACGGCGACCGCCGGGCCGGCACCGTCGTCTCCGCACTGCGGGAACTCTCCTTCCAGCTCTCCGGCACCCAACTCGGCATCACCATCACCTCCTTGGTGGTCGGCATGCTCGCCGAGCCGGCGCTGGCCGAGCTGCTCTCCGACCCGCTGCGCGCCCTCCGCCTGCCCGAGGGCGCCATACCGGGCGTCGCGGTCGTCATCGGCATGCTGGTGGCCTCCGCCGTCCAGATGGTCGTCGGCGAACTGGTGCCCAAGAACTGGGCGGTCTCCAAGCCGCTCCAGGTCGCCCGGGTCGTCGCCGGTCCGCAGAACGCCTTCTCCCGCTTCTTCCGGCCGGTGATCACGCTGCTGAACACCGTCGCCAACCGGCTGGTCCGCGCCCTGGGCGTAGAGCCCACCGACGAACTCGCCTCCGCCCGCACCCCCGGCGAACTGGTCTCGCTGGCCCGGCACTCGGCCCGGGCCGGGGCGATCGAGCAGGACACCGCGGACCTCTTCGTCCGCACCCTCTCGCTGGGCGACCTCACCGCCGAGAACGTGATGACGCCCCGCGTCCGGGTCAGCGCCCTCCAGGCGAACGCCACCGCCGAGGACGTCGTCAACCTCACCCGGGCCACCGGACTCTCCCGCTTCCCCGTCTACCGCACCCGGCTCGACGAGATCGTCGGCATGGTGCACCTCAAGGACGCGTTGGCGGTTCCCGCCGAGGACCGGATGCGCGTCCCGGCGGCCCGGATCGCCGTGGCGCCGCTGCTGGTCCCCGAGACGCTGCCGGTGCAGCCGCTGTTGGAGCGGCTGCGCAGCGAGCAGCCGATCGCCGTGGTCGTCGACGAGTACGGCGGCACCGCCGGCGTGGTGACCCTGGAGGACATCATCGAGGAGCTCGTCGGCGAGGTCCGCGACGAGCACGACCGGGTGGACCTGCCCGAGCTCGGCCAGGCCCCGCCGGAGGACGGCCGGCCCGCGTGGGACGCCGACGGCGGCTGCCGGGTCGACACCCTGCGCCGGATCGGCCTCACCGCCCCCGAGGGCCCGTACGAGACCGTCGCCGGACTGGTCGCGCACATACTCGGCCGGATCCCGGCCCCGGGCGACACCGCGGAACTCGACGGCTGGCGGCTGCGGGTGCGGCTGGTCTCGCACCACCGCGCCGAGCGGATACGACTGGTCCGGCTGGCCCCCGCGGCTGCCGCGGTCCCCGAGGCGGCCGCCCGGGAGCGGGTCGCGGCCGGTGCGGAGGTGGCCCGGTGACCGTGGCCCAACTCCTCTTCGCCGTCCTGCTCGTGCTCGCCAACGGCTTCTTCGTCGGCGCCGAGTTCGCCCTGGTCTCGGTCCGCCGCAGCCAGATCGAACCGCTCGCCGTCATGGGCTCCAAACGGGCCCGCCGGGTCCTGCACGGCCTGGAGAACCTGCCGCAGATGATGGCCGCCGCCCAGTTCGGCATCACCATCTGCTCCCTGACCCTCGGCGCGGTCGCCGAACCGACCGTCGCCCGCCTGCTGGAGCCGGCCTTCGCGGCCGCCCGGCTGCCGACCGCCCTGGTCCACCCGCTCGGCTACGCCATCGCCCTGGCCCTGGTGGTCTTCCTCCACCTCGTCATCGGCGAGATGGTCCCGAAGAACCTCGCGATGGCCGCGCCGGAGAAGACCGCCCTGTGGTTCAGCCCCGGGCTGGTCGCCTTCGCCCGGCTGTGCCGCCCGGTCACCGCGCTGCTCGGCGCGCTGGCCAGCGGGGTGCTGCGGCTCTTCCGCGTCGAGCCCAAGGACGAGGTCGAGGCGGTCTTCACCAGCGAGCAACTCACCCACCTCGTCGAGGACTCCGGCCAGGCGGGGCTGCTCGACCCCGTCGAGCAGGAGCGGCTCTCCGACGCCCTGGAGCTCGGCAGCCGCCCGGTCACCGACGTGCTGCTGGACCCCGCCGGACTGATCACCGTCGAACCGACGGTGACGCCCCGGCAGGTGGAGGAGCTGACGGTGCGGACCGGCTACTCCCGCTTCCCGGTGTGCGCGCCGGGCGGCGCCTACATGGGCTATCTGCACGTCAAGGACGTCCTGGACCTGGAGGAACGGGACCGAGCGGTGCCGCAGCGGTTCTGGCACCCGATGGCCACGCTCCGCGCCGAACTGCCCCTGGACGACGCCCTGACGGCGATGCGCAGGGCCGCCTCGCACCTCGCGGCGGTCGCCGACGCCACCGGCCGGGTGCTCGGCCTGGTCGCGCTGGAGGACGTCCTGGAGATGCTGGTCGGCGAGGTCCGCGACCCGGCGCACCGCACGGAGGCGGCGGCCACGGTGGCCGCCTCGGCGGTGGTGGTTCCTCCGGGGGCCGCGGCCGGTACGGAGGCCGACGACGCCGACGAGACGGGCGAGCGGCGCGGCGAGGTGCACGAGTTGGCCGAGCCGCGTGAGTCGGACGCGCCGGACGTGTCGCGCGAGGGGGTGCCGTCGGCGGCCGAGAACCCCGCGCTGGCGAGCTGAGCGGCGCCGAGCGACCGCGGGATCGGGCGGTGAAAGGGGCGCGTCGGGACCACCGGCGCGCCCCGCGCCCGTTTCTGCGCCCTTGCCGGCCGTGTCCGTTCCGGCGCTCCCGCAGGGCCGGTTGCCCGTCGGCTCCCTCTTACAGGTCGAGCTCCTGCGGCGGCGCCTGCGGGTCCGGGCCGCGGCCCGAGAGCACCTCGCCGTACGCCTGCATCAGGTCCGGCAGGCGGAGCGTGGCGAGGTCGTCCCGGGACGGGGTGGTCTGCCAGGTGGACAGCCGCAGATCGCGGTAGGCGCAGCTCTTCTCGTACAGGGTGCGCAGGAAGCGGCCGTTGCCCAGTTCGTCGATCCAACCCTGTTCGACGACGTGGCCGTTGATGCTGCACAGCTCCTCGCGGGCCTCCTCGTCCCAGCGGTCGCCGTTCTCCGCGGCCAGCACCTCGCCGATCTTGGTCAGTTCCAGCGGCCGGTAGCTGGGGAAGTCCACCCGGCTGGTGAACCGTGACGACAGTCCCGGGTTGGCGGCCAGCAGCCGGTCCATGCCCTCGGGGTAGCCGGCCAGGATGACCACCAGCCGGTCGCGGTTGTCCTCGGCCCGCTTCAGCAGCACCTGGAGGGCCTCGTCGCCGTACGCGTCGCCCTTGCTGTAGCCGGAGTTGGCGAGGCTGTACGCCTCGTCGACGAAGAGCACGCCGCCCAGCGCCGAGTCGATCAGTTCGTTCGCCTTGACCGCGGTCTGGCCCAGGAACTCGCCGACCAGATCCGCCCGTTGGGCCTCCACGAGATGGTCGCCGCCGAGCAGCCCCAGCGCGTAGAAGACCCGGCCGAGTATCCGGGCCACCGTGGTCTTGCCGGTCCCCGAGGGCCCGGAGAAGACGAAGTGTCGCTTCGGGGGCGCCACCGGCAGGCCCTGGCTCGCGCGCAGCCGGGCCATCCGCAACTGCGCCGAGAGCGCCCGCACATGCCGCTTGACCGGCTCCATGCCGACCATCCGCTCCAGCTCCGCCAGCGCCTTCTCCAGCAGCACCGGATCGGCCGGCCCGGTGGGCAGCCGGTTGCCGCCGTAGCGGCCCGGCGCGGTGACCTTGGCGCGGGCCGCGCGGCCGTCCCCGGTGGGCGGCACCACCGGCTCCGCCCCCTGCCCGGCCCCCTCGCCGGTCACCAGCAACTCCCGCCCGTCCACCGGGTCCAGCGGCGCCAGCGGATCGAGGTCGCCGCCGGCCTGCTGGGCCGGGCCCTGGGCGGGGACGGTCGCCAGGCCGCCGCCCTCGTCCAGCCCGTCCGCCTCGGCTATGGCGGCCAGCCGGGCGGCGGTGTCCATGAACGTCGGGTCGACGCGGTGCACCGCGCGGTAGAGGGGGAGGGCGGCGGCGCTGCGGCCGGTGCCCTCGTAGGCGCGGGCGAGCCAGTAGCGCAGCTCCTTGCGCTGCGGCTGCTCGCTGCGGCACCGCATCAGCGCGGTGGCCAGCAGCGGTTCGGCCTGCCCGTACATCTCCAGCCGGACCCGCGCCATGCCGCCGAACAGCCCCGCCTCGATGCCCAGCACCGGGTCGCCGAGCAGCGGTTCGGTGTGCCGGACGAGCTGGTCCCAGTCCTTGACGAGATAGGCGCGGCAGGCGTGCAGGAACCGCACCTGGGGGTCGGTGTCCACCGGCGGGCAGCCGGCCAGCGCCTGGTCGAGCTCGGCGACGTGCCGGCCGTCGAGCCAGTGGGAGGCGTGCGCCAGGAGGAGGTCACGGCCGGTCTCCAGCACGGGTTGGACCCACCAGCCCAGCCAGTACCAGGAGTTGAGGGCGCGTCGGTGCCGGGCGCGCTGTTCGCCGAAGCGGTCGCGGTGCTGGTGCATCCGCAGCAGCGCCATGGTGGTGTCGGCGCGCAGCGCGTGCAGGCCGAGCCAGGCGTCGGCCATCGACGGGTCGAGCCGCACCGCGGCCCGGAACTCCTCCTCGGCCTGGGGGTAGGCCCCCATGGTGTAGGCGTCCACCGCGCGCAGCCAGGCGAGTTCGGCCGGGGCGGGCGAACCCTGAGTGCCGACATCCATCCCGTCCCCCCACAAAACGTCCCCCCGTGGTGTACCACCGGACGTGTGCCGGGCCGCGCTCCCAGGGCCGGCCGGCCCTGGCCGAACCGGTGTGTGGGGGGCGGGAGTTGCCCCGCCACGCGCCCTGGTCCGGGTCCCGCGGTGGCACAGACTCGCATCGTACCTGCGCTGTCGGTGCAGGTCGTAGAGGGCCGCACGAGGTGGAATCGGGGGCGTGAACGGGGGCGCATCGGCGCGAAGAGTGCGGTGACCCTGGGTGAAGGAAGTGCGCCGTGGCGGCCGCCGCGCGAGGAATCCGCGCAGAACGAAGCCCCCGATCACGGGGGAACAACCGGGGGCTTCGCGTCTGCAGGCGGTCCGAAGAACCGCACATTCAGAACGTAAGTCCTGTACGCCCCCTGGGTCAAGCCGAGTTGGCGCACTCGGCGGGTCCCGTTCGTCGACTGTCGGCGTGTCAGCCACGGTCGGCTACACAGGGTGAAATCCGGGCCTGTTCACGGCCGTCCGGCCGGTCCCACGTGTACCTCGTATCCCATCTGCCCCTGGAGTACCAGGAGATCGGCGTGCGGTCGGGACGGATCGGCCGCGAAGTGCGCCCGCTCCGCCGGGATCCAGCCATCCCAGAACGCGGACTGCCCCGGCCCGTCCCGGAGTTGACCCCGTTCCCATGAATGCTCGCTCGCCAGTTCCATCCACAGCAGGCACGCCGTGTACGGCCGCAGCGCGCGCCGTCCGGTGCCGACGCCCTCGACGAGCACCACCGGGGCCGGCGGCAGTTCCCGCGCCTCGGTGAACTCCCGGCGCACCCAGTCGTAGACCCCGTAGCGCGCCGTCTCGCCACGGGACAGCGGGGCGAGCACCTGCTCCCGGAATCGGTCGCTCCACTCGAACAGTTCCTCGTGCGTCGCGAGATCGTCGGTGTGCACCACCGGGGCGCCGCCCAGCGCCTCGGCCAGCCGCGCCGCGAAGGTGCTCTTGCCGGAGCCCGCGTGCCCGTCCACCGCGATCAGCCGCACCGGGCCGCAGGAGGGCGGCAGGGTGTGCAGCCGGGCGGCGAGCGGATCCAGTACGGGGTCCGGGGCAGGGGCCGGGTCGGGGGTCATCCCACCAGCCTACGCATCAGTGGTCCACACCAATGTTCCTGGCGCGACGCGCGTCGCAGCGCCTTCCGAAGCCCGCCCGGAACGGAGATAGTTGAGCCCACTCGCACCAGCCCCGCACGTCCCGATCGCGTCCGACGTCCGACAGGGGGACCCCATGAGCAGCTCCGCACCCCGGCGTACCGTCCTGGCCGCCGCGCTCGCCGCCGCCGCGGCCGCCGCCACCCCCCTCCCCGCGGCCGCCGCCCCCCACCGCACCACGCCACCGCCCCCGACCCGGACGACGAACCCCGTGGACTACCACGCCTGGACCACCCCCACCGACTGGCACCGCGGCACCGCCCACGGCACCCGCGTCGCCGCCGGCTACCGCCCCGGCATCCGCATCGCCCGCCCCGTCGGCACCACCGTCTACCACGACCCCCACACCGGTAAGTCCGCCACCTGGGAATACGCGACCTGGACCGGCCCCGTCCGCCGCCTCCCGGTGCCCGCCACCGAGGCCGTCGCCTCCTGGAACGCGCACACCCCGCCCGGCACCTGGATCGCCGTGGAACTGCGCGCCACCTACTCGGACGGTGGCCACACCCCCTGGTACGTCATGGGCCGCTGGACCGCCGGTGACGGCGACGCCGACATCCGGCGCACCTCCGTCGACGACCAGAAGGACGGCCGCAGCGCCGTCTCCACCGACACCCTCGCCCTCGACGACCCCACCACCGGCCTCCGCTTCACCGCCTACCAGCTCCGCCTCACCCTCCTCCGCGGTCCCGGCAGCACCCAGACCCCCACCGTCTGGCGCGTGGGCGCGATGGCCTCGGACGTCCCGGCCCGCTTCGAGGTCCCGCCCTCCACCCCCGGCCTGGTCGGCCACGAACTCCGCGTCCCCCGCTACTCGCAGGAGGTCCACAAGGGCCAGTACCCCGAGTACGACAACGGGGGAGAGGCGTGGTGCAGCCCCACCTCCTCCGAGATGATCATCGAGCACTGGGGCCGCCGCCCCACCCGCGAACAGCTCGCCTGGGTCGACCCCACCTACGCCGACCCCCAGGTCTGCCATGCCGCCCGCTACACCTTCGACTACCAGTACAAGGGCTGCGGCAACTGGCCCTTCAACGCCGCCTACGCCGCCACCTACCGCGACCTCCAGGCCGTCGTCACCCGCCTCTCCTCCCTCAACGACGTCGAACGCCTCGTCCACGCCGGCATCCCCGCCATCACCTCCCAGTCCTTCCTCAGGTCCGAACTCGACGGCGCCGGTTACGGCACCGCCGGCCACCTCATGACCGTCATCGGCTTCACCCCCACCGGCGACGTCATCGCCAACGACCCGGCCGCCCCCAACGACCCCGCCGTCCGCCGCGTCTACCAACGCCACCAGTTCGAGACCATTTGGCTGCGGACCAAACGCAAGGACGCCGAGGGCAAGGTCAAGTCCGGCTCGGGTGGGGTCTGTTACCTCTACTTCCCGGCACACCCCACACCAGCTCAGCATCGCGTCCTGCGGGAGCTGGGGATCCGCTAGCGATCAGGCGGCGAGCCCGACCGGCAACTCCTCCGGCAGGTAGTCCCGGAAGGCCGTTGCCACCACCTGACGGCAGCGCTCGCGCCCGTCCTGGGTGAGGTGCCCGTACCGATCGACCGTGACTTCGATGGACCGGTGTCCGAGCCAACGCGCGAGCCAGAGATTTCTTGCGCTCACGGCCCGCCCTGCATACCGTCCCGCTGACGGTCACAGAAGCGCTGCGTACGCGCGGGATGGATTCGTACGGTGCCCAACGCCCCATCTTCGGCCGGCGGGAGCGTGGGAGTGAGGTGTGCGCGACCTTCCTTCGCACCCCACCCCGTCGCCTCAGTCTCACTCCCCTCACTCCCGAGGGCGCCGACACTCTCGCTACCTACCTGGCCGATCTCGATCGCGCTCTCCCGGCGTCAGCGCAGAGCACACGACACCGCCACTGCCTTCGCCGAGGCATGGCAGCAGCATGCAGGCGCAACGCCTACGCTCCACGAGCGGCAGCGCCCGTACCGCCTCGGCACGCTCACGCCACCAGAGCCGCTCCCGGAGGGCCAGAGTCGGCTCGCAGACGAGCAGGACCGCGACTAACTCAGCGGCTGGGGCCGAGAGTTCGTCGACGCCATCGGAGAAGTCACCCCATAAGTCGCTAGTTCGGGGTGTCGAGGGTCGCGTGCGGACACGGGTTTGGCGCGGCCGTGGTGCAGGAGGTACGGGTCCTCTCATGGCGTGAAGTGACGGCCCGGCGCGGCGGGTGCGTGCGTGGCTCCGGGACGGCTGGCCGATCGGTGAGTCAGGCTCTCGACCTCTCGAACCGCGGTTGCGCGTACGACAGCTCGCCCCCAGCCTGCGAGAGCACCTTTTTTCGGTCACATCGCCAGCAACAGTTCTGAACCGGTGCTTCCGTCGTTAGCGTGCGCACGGCGGACCAAATCGAACTCATCGGAGAACAATGGAACTTGGCATACCTATGCCCCAACGGCGGCGAATCTGGGCCGCATTGGTGGCCGCGTTGATGATGACGGCCCTCATGCCCCCGCCGAGTGAAGCGGCGCAGCGCCTCACGGTGGACACCTACGTACTTCCCCTCGGAAGCAAGTCGCCGTCGCTGGCCGAACTCCAGCAGAACGGTCTGGCCAGTGTGGAGAGGCACCCTTCGACGTGGAGCCCCGAGGCCGAGCAGGATCGCATCGCCGGTCCAGCCGCTTCTCTTCTGACGAACGGGCTGAAGGCGAAACGGCCTGTAAAGGCCACCGCGGCTCCGTCGACCGGCGCCACCTACCCGGAGCCCCCACGCACCATCACCGACAAAGAGTGCACGGACAACCTGAACAATGGCCTCTTCTACTTCAAATCCCGGTACGCGATGTGTGGCGGAATGCAGTTCCAACAGGTTTGGGGACGGAACGGCCGGCCTGTGGGAGAGTCGGGGTTTGCCCTCATAGTTCTCGGCACCATCCCCAACGCCAAGGACCGGACAGTGCGGTTCGATTACCACTTCTCGCACTTCTCGAAGGCGGGAAACACCAAGACGAGCGGACTCGTCGTCACCACAGAGGTCAGTCAGAAACTTCTCGTCTCGAAGGCGCAGAAAAGGGAATCCGGCCTGATCCCGCCGAAGGAGTCGTTCGACGCCCTGAAGGCATCTCCCAACTACAGGCACAACGTGGTGTTCGACGCCGGTCAGGGAACCAAGCCGGATGACCTCATCACCATGGCCTACGTCCCGTTCGTCTCCATGAAGTACCCGCCCGAGTACACCGGCGTGAACCCTGGTCAGGTGCGGGTGACGTTCACGGCGATGAACTGGGACGCCGCCCCTTACCTTCCCAACTCCAAGGCCACAGACCCCAAACAACGCGGTGGTGCAGCGTTCGCCTATAAGGCTGTCCTGCCGTACAGCTCAAAGCAGGGAGCGCCGGAGCAGGCCGTTACCGACCACCTCAACGTGGCTCACACCCAGCCGGCCAAGACCAAGCCGCCCAACCCGAAGAAGGATGTTCCCGGCTTCGAGGTCAAGCGTCCCCTGCACCGACTGGCACGTGACAAGTCCCGCCTCCGGGCGAACAGGCGCGCCGCACAAAGCATGTGCGTCATGTACTGGGGTGCGAACTACGCCACGAGCGACCCGAAGGGACCCCGCGAATGCGACGAATACCCCTTCGCCAGCACGTATGAGGGGGCCGCTCAGTCCAAATATGAACGGAACGTTCTTGAGGGCAACTTCTCAGCGTTGCCCATACCCAAGGCGGAGAACAAGGCCGGTGGGACCATTCTTTCCCTCTTCTACGACAGGAACCGCGTACTGGACGGGCGTGACGCAAAGGGTGACGAAGTCGATGCATACATCGTGAACATCAAATGAGGCGACTCCTGGGTGGGCTCGCACTTCGGTTCCACCCAGGTGAAAGGTCATTCGCTGGGCCAGAACCGAAAGAGGTAACGCTCGACCCCGTAGGGCACATCAACTTGGGCCAGTCGATAGACCTCACTGCGTCCAGAACACTGAATTCGCACTCGCCATAGAGTGTCCCGGCGTCCCAAGACGATGGACGTTTCTGAGATACCCATCATCTCGTACGCCGCCAACTCGCCAGTGACTGACTCGATCTCTCCCTCAGCTTCTGCGTCGCACCCCGCCTCGTCGTCCGCCGGTGGCGGTTGCCCGTCCCACACTTCGACGGAGAGCAGGGCGGTGTGGCTGTGTCCGCCGCTGGTCAAGTCGATTCGCCTGGTGCGGAAGGTGGCGAACTCCTCCGAGGCCAATTCCTCGGGGAAACGGATGGGGACGAGGCTGTCGTCCGCCTCTTGCAGGGCGAACGAATAGAACTCGACCTCGACTTCCAGCTCCTGCCTACTGAGTAGATCAGCCACTACACCTACGCCTCTCATCTCCCACACGACGAGGATAGTCGTCCCCGCTGAGCCCGGTGAGTACCCCGGCCGGGCATACCCCGCACGCCACGCGGGGTGCGCCCGGCCCTCGGTACGGCACTGGCTGTGGCAACTCGTTGACGGTGACCGATGCTCACGGGCTGATGGTCGCCTCCGAGGCTCACCCCGCGCGGCAGATGCTCGGCGACAATGGTTGTATGGCTTCCTACGAGACCCCGTCCGCGCCCGAGGTGGTGCGCCCACTACTGTCGCTCGCCGAGGTGGAGGCACTGGCCCGGCGCGCACACGCGGGGCAAACCGACAAGGCCGGCCGCCCGTACACCGAGCATCTGGCCGCGGTCGCGGCCGGTGTACGGGAGCGCGGCGGCAGCGAAGAGCAGGTCGCGGCGGCCTGGCTGCACGATGCCGTGGAGGACGACGCACTGAGCGAGGCGTGGCTGGCGGAGGCTGCCCTCAGCGAGGCGACCAAGGCCATGGTGCTGGCCGTCACCAAGCGGGCCGACGAGCCGGTCGAGGAGTACACCGCACGGATCTTGGCCACGCCCGGTGCGCTACTGATCAAGGAATCCGATCTCGCGCACAACGCCGATCCGGCACGGTTGGCCGTCCTCGACGCAACGACCCAGGACCGGCTGGCGGCCAAGTATGCCCGCGTTCGCGCCCTGTTGGGCCTCGATGGTTGCGTTCGAAGCCCCGCCAGCACCAACTCTCAAGCCTGAGCCAGCCCTCGGATGCCACGCTCTCCAGGAGGCCGCCCACTCTGGATCCCACAGACCAGATACCCGAGTTGACACCTATGGCGACGTTCCCGCCCCACCGCACGGAGCCA
Source organism: Streptomyces sp. NPDC090442 (assembly GCF_044769405.1). Lineage (NCBI taxonomy): Bacteria > Bacillati > Actinomycetota > Actinomycetes > Kitasatosporales > Streptomycetaceae > Streptomyces > Streptomyces sp. NPDC090442. Next base: position 71,234 of record NZ_JBIVXW010000039.1, on the reverse strand, counting down.
TGGGGCGGGACACTCTTTCCCGTGTACGTGTCACATGTGTATCCCCGGGCTCAGGGCGACGGCCGCGCGGAACGGCTCAAGAGGAGCCGAGGATTTTTGCCGTCACCGATTCGATGAACGCGGCAGCCTCGACCTCTGTGATCTTGACGTGGTCGACTTCATTGTGACCGAGTTCGTAACGCTTGAAGTATTCAGTCGGTTCCCAGCGGAGATTCCGGGTGAAGGCTTCGTCATGGGTGTCACCGTCGTCGATTCGACGTCTGACGATTCCGCGCGGGCTGTGCCTGGGGTGGCCCTCGCTGACCTTCGCGTAGTAAGTGATCTCGCCTTCGGCATCGAGTGCGTCGAGTGTGGTGGGGAGGAGGGTGAGGAACGGCGTGGCGGAAGCGTTGCTCTCCACGTTGCCGAGTCGGATCATCACGCCGTTGAGGTCGAGATACTCCTCCAGGAAGTATCCGCCGCCTCGTTCGTACATGAGGAGGAGCGGTTCATAGGGGTCCGGCGGATCGGTGGGCAGGGCGTCACGGGCGTCACGGAGCGCCGCCCATCGGATTGCAGCTCGGCAGGTCCGCTTCAGCGAAGCCGGAGCGAGCCCGGCCAGGACTTCTTCGACTTCGGCTGCGACGTCGGCGGGAGTCTGGATCGCGGCATCGACGTACTCGGCAATGTCGAAGAACGGCCAGGACTGCTCCGCCCCGTAGGCGCGCGCCCACAGAGCCGCTCGTCGCAGATATTCGCGCATGAGAAGAGCGCGAGAATTGGCATGATCAGATGCCGCGACGTCGTCGGCCCAGTCAATGGCACGCAGTTGCTCCAACGCCCTGCGTGAAGAGTCCTCGGTCACTTCAGGTCCAGCCCCTTGGCTCGCAGTTCCTGCACAATATCCTTCACGAAATCGTCGATGTTGGACAAATCGGCGGCGAGGTCTGTCTTGGGGTGCTTGAGGCCGAGTTTCTGCCACTGAGTCCCGAAACCACCTCGTACAGGGTTCGGTGCCAGGTCGTGCGCGCCTGCCGCGGAGAGGCTCTTGGGGGACTTTCTGCCTTCGAAATCTCCGTCGTCGCCCCACCTCCACAGGCCCGTCTCATCGCGCAGGTACGGAAGGCCGCTCTTCATCAACCGGCTCTCCACGTACTCGTGCGTCATCAGGTTCTTGAATTCCACGACCTGGTCCGTGTCCAGTGTGCCCTTGCGGGCACCATCCCACAGAGCCGCGATGTCGTCGCGAGGGGTAAAGAGACCGCGCTTCCACTCCCCAGGCCGGACGACGACGTCGTGGAGTTGCCTGATCATGTGGGTCTTCACCTGCCGGATGACCGCCTCGTTGAGACCGGTGTTACGCGCCATCGCGGGGACGTCAACGTGATTGGGCGTGGCCCGCAGCGAGTCGTACACACCCGCCGCGTATGCCGAGGGCTGTTCGACCCAACCGGCCCCTCCCCAACCGCCGTTGGGGCCGTGGGTGTAGGAAGTACCCGCGTTGTCCAGCGCGTCGTTACCCAGGCCGTCAGCGTGTGCCGCGTCGTTGCCCAAACTTCCGACATCGTCGCCAACCGGCCCGAGGTCGTGAGCTGTCGAGTCGAGGTCCTTGCCCAGCGCCGCTGCCGCATCGTCGGCGGCGTGTGCACCGATCCTGATGGCGCCCGCATCATGCGGTACCGGCACCTTGCCGAACAGTTCGGCCTGCTCGGCCTTGATCGCGGCAATCTCCTGGGGAGAGACGCCGGGCAGCCGCTCCTTCTCGTACAGGACGTGGCCGTCCATCTTGGCCGCAAAGCTCTCGGACGTGTGGAACTGCAGCTCGAAGACCTGACCGCTGACCGGATCACGCCAGGTTGAGTTAATTCCCTTGTAGCCAGCGGAGTTCCAGGTGTTCTTGAACGTGACGTTCTCGAAGCCCTTGGCTTGCAGGTCGTTGATCGCCTGCTGTACTCCGTGGGCGTAACCCTTGCTCGGGACCTCCATCGTGTAGCGGATGGAGTCCTTGATGCCGCTGAGCACCTGCCCGTGGTCCATGCCGATGTCTTCGAGCATGTCGGTGGCGAGCTTGCGCTTGAGGGAGTCCTCTCCCTTGAGGCGATACTCCAGGCCGATCAACTTCCCGGCGTCGGCCTTGCCGGCAATCTCCTGCATCGACTCGGTGATGCGTGGCTCTGCCTCTGCGGACTTGCGCATGAAGTCGCCCGCGGCGGCATTCTCCTCTCGGCTCAGGCTCAGGCCGTTCTCACCTTCCCAAGAACCGTCGGGCAGATTGCCCCGCGGGGCGTCGGGCAGGGACGTACCAGCATCGCCGGGCGGGAGATCGGCTCCGGAACCGCCCGAGGCATGTTCTTCTCCGGCACCACCTGGTGTGTGGTCACCGGCGTGGCCGGGGCCATCGCCTTGGTGAGGGGTGGACGGGCCATCGCCCGAGCCGTGGCCAGCGCTGCCCGTGCCGCCTGTGTCGGTGGTGTGACCGGCGGCACTTGGGGAGTTGTCCAGTCCGCCGGATATCGGGGTGTGGGAGGTGCCGCCTTCGCCGCCCGGCGTGTGGCTGTTGGTGGGCGTGTGATCGGCTTTGTCGCCGGTAGGAAGGGTGCCCGCGTTATCGCTGGCGCGGGTCGGGTTGGTTACGTCCGAGCCGACGTGCATGGCATCGTCGCCCCGTCCGCCGACGCTGGCGAGGGCCGGCTCCTTCTGGTTGACCGGGGCCTCGATGCGCGGGTTGTCCGCGCCCACGGCAGGTTGGGACGACTTGCTCTTGGGAGCATCGTCGGCGTGCTGGAGGAGGCTGCCGTCTTTGCCGTAGAGGTGGCCGGCAGAGTCCGTGTAGTTGCCGGTGAAGGGGTCCTTCACCGTCTTCGGCGGGAGCGTGACAGTACCCTCGGGCAGCCTGATGTTGCCATTCGGGAGCTTGGTCGCTCCCTCCGGAACAGCAGTGTCCTTGGGCATCTGCACTGTGCCGTCATGCAACTTGGTGGCGCCCTCGGGCAGGCTGTAGGCGCCCTCGGAGATCTTCGGGACCTGGAAGTGACCGGCGTCCTTGAAGCGGGCCATGACGTCGCCGATCTTGGATATGCCGGCGCCGGCGCCCTTGAAGACGTAGGTCATCGGGTCGATGACCTCGCCGACCTTTCCGGCGATGGAGACGGCCCTGACCGCTGCGCCGGCCTTGCCTGCGCCCTCCACTGCGGCACCGCCGCCGCGAGTGATGATCGCGGTCACGACGTTGAAGGCGACCGCGCCGGCGGCACGGGGGGCGTTGGATTTCCATTGGTCCCAGGCGACGAACGCCTTGCCGGCCTCCACCATCGCGGTGCGTGAGTCCCGTAGCCAGGAGGGGAGCATGCGTCCGGGCGTCATGAAGTACATGGGGGCCAGGGCGGGCATGGTGCCGAGGAGCGCGGTGGTGGTGGCGAGTTTGGCCAGGTTGGTCCAGGCTTGTTTGGCGGCGTCCCAGCCGTCGACGCCGATGAGGGTGCCAAGTCCCCTGATGGCCCCCCACGCGCCGTCGATGATGACGCCTTTGCCGAATTCGTAGGCGTGGTCCCAGACCTTCCACCAGGGGACGGATTCCTCGACCGCGTCGCCCCAGGGCAGGCTCTTGGCTTGGGTGAGGGTCTTGGCATCGTAGCCGTAGCCGCCCGGGTGGGAAGCGTCGATGGTGTGGAGGGGCTTGCCGCCGACCAGGCCGACGATCTTGGTGTGACAGTCGCGTTCGGCTGCCTGGAACGCGGCCCAGACCGTGGCGATCGTGTCGCGGCGAGCCCGGTTCTCCGTGACAAGGTCGCTGTCTTCGCGCCAGTCGTTGTCGCTGCCGTTGACCTTGTGGCGGAAGTCGGCGGCGTCTTGCTTGAGTTGCTTGAGCTTGTCGACCAGCGGGCGGACCTCGTGGGCGTAGGTACCCAGGGCGCCGGCGATGACGCCCATGTCGTGGCTGACCTCGTGGGCCTTGTCCGCCACGGGTTTGGTGACGCCGAACAACTGCTCTGCCTCGGGCGCCTTGTAGAAGGCGGACAGGCCACCGAAGGACTTGTGGACGTTAGAGCCGGCGGTCTCAACCCTCGGGCCGCCATGCGACAGCGCCTTGACCTTTGATTCGAGAAGGTCCAGATCACCGGTGAAGACCGGTACCTCGAACGGGTCGACCGGTGCGCCGTCGCTCATCTCTGCTTCCCCCCGAAGTCCTTAAGAGCATCCAACTGCACAGAACGGGCGGCGTTCTGGGCGTTCTGCGCCGCCTCCAGATCACCTTGGACGTACTCGCTGGTGGCCTTGGCCGCGCCCAGGCAGGCCGCCTGGCAACGATCGGCCATCGCCTTGAAGTCGTTCTGTCGGCGCGTTGCGTACTCGGACAGCGCGGCGGCGACCGGGCCCGTCGACGTCTGCGCCAACGGGGAGACGCCTGTTGGCCCCTTCAACGTGCTCCCGCCCGCCACCGGTCCGTACTGCGGCGTGAGGGCCTGCGAGCCCGGCACCGCCGTTCCTGCGGATTGGGCTGCCTCCTGCAAGTCCGCAAGGAGGGAGCTCAGGGCATTCCCGAGATCCTCGGCGTGCGCTCCAACGGTCCTCAACTGGCCCTGCACGCCCTGCGGTTGAATGTCCCACCACGCCATGAACGCCCCCTGCATACCTCTCTGCTCCACCATCCCGCCATCGCGCGGCGGCGCCATCTACCCGTGGCCGGCCGCGCGTTGGCGCACTGCCGGGGAGCGCTGCGCCTGCTCCGTGCCGATGGGCCTGGGGTGGTTCAGCCGATGTTGTCGACCGCGGACTTCGCGCGCGCGAGGGTCTGGTGCGCGGTCGCGTCGTTCTTCTCCAGCGTCGTCTTCAGCAGGTGGATGATGTTCTTGACCTCCTGCGAGGCGCGGTTCCAGCGCATTTCCTTGCCGTGGTACTCGTCCGCCACGCCGTCCGCGGTGAAGTCCGACATCGCCTGCTTCACCTGGGCGTCGCGGGCCGCGATCACCTGCTCCAGGCGGGCAATCACCGCCTGGATGTTGCCCTGTGCCTCCGCCGAAGCGCCCGAGTCGTAGGAACGCCGGTCCATGCCAGCAGCCATCACAATCCTCCCCGTCGAAATCTGGTCTGAAGTCCTGCTGCCGCGCTCAGATGGTCAGCGGCCGGAGAAGCGGGCCGCGTCGAAGTTGGCCGCCGACATCTGCGACCGAGCGTTGTCGGCCTGCTCCTGGACACCCGAGCCGAACGCCGACTCCATCCCCGACTGACCGCCGACGATCGCGGACAGCGCACTGTTCAACTCCGCGCTGATCTCGTCAGCGTGCGCCTTGAACGAGTCGAAGGCCGCCTTGCCCGCACCGTTGAACTTGCCCTCCAACGGCTGGGCCGCCTGGACGAGCTGATGGATCAGCGTCCCCAGCTCCGTGCCCGACCCCTGCGACTGCGACCTCAACGTCGAGAGCGTCTGCGCCCCCATGTCGAACTTCATCAAACTCCCCCCCACCAGACTTGATGGTCGTATGTGTGGTCATGCCTATCAACCGGTGCGTGACCGGTGCAATTCACAATCCAATGCTATGACGAGGGTGTGACAACGGCTCAAAATCGCTGTCCGTCTACCCGCCCTGCTTCGGCCCTCGGCTGCGAGGGTGTCACCCCCGTATGACAGGTGCTCTCACGCGCTCTTCAGGTGCCGCATGAGACGTTCGAAGTCCTGCCAGCCGGTCAGGTCCGAGGGGTCGCCGGGGAACGGGTAGTACATCGCTGGGCGGGTCTTCGGGCCCAGGGGGAGGGGCGGTTGGGGCAGGGGGGTGTGTCGGGCGCGGTCGTCGGGCATCTGGTGGACCTCCTCGGCGCCGAGGACGAAGCCCACCGGCACCCCTGGGCCCTCGAAGCGGGGCGGCACCGCCAGGTCGCGGCGGGCCTTGCGGAGTTGGACGAGCATCGACTGGAGGCGGTGGCGGGTGGCCAGCAGTTCCGCTGCCGAGTGCAGAGCGTCCAGGGGCGGTTCCTCGTCGGCGCCGTAGCCGAACATCAGCGTGACCTCTTCCTCCACGCCCGCCTTCGTGCGGTTGATGCGGACGGTGGCCAGGCCGGGGCGGTCCGGGGTGCCGACCACCACGATCCAGGTCGGCTCTGGGGCGCGCTCGCGGGCGAGGTCGGTGATCTGGCGGGGAGAGAAGGGGAGGTTGGCGGGTTCCGCGGTTCCCCATCCGGCCGGAGGCCCGCCGGTCAGTTCGCGCCATAGCGACTCCAGTGCACCGCCGAGCACCAAGCTCTCATCTGCGGGATGGACGGCGCGGAACGTGACCGCCAGCTGTCGTTCGTCCGTGGCCGTGGCGTCCTGGTAGGAGGCGGCTAGCGGGGTGCGGGGATCTTCGGGGGTTGCCTCAGGTGAGGCTATGGGGGCGAACATGCCGTCCTGCCAGCGCAGTACGGCTCCGGTCAGGCCGTCGTAGTAGCCGTCGCGTTCGTCGCGCATGACCCAGCGGGAGGGCCAGTTGCCGAGGCTGTCGCGGACGGCCGGGGAGAGGGTCGTTCCCGGTGGGGTGACGATCTGGAGGCCGAGTTCGGCGGTGGCGGCGGTGCGAAAGGCGTCGGAGAGCCAGGCGGTCATGGCGATGACCGGGCGGTCCTGGATGACGACGGCGACCTTGTCGGTGAGGACGTCGACGGCGGGTCGGGCGGCTGCGGGTGTGGGGGCCACGGTCACGTCGTCGGTCTCGACCACGGCCAGGGAGCGCGCGGCTTCTGGTGGCCATGCGGAGCCGTCGGCCAGCGTGGCCAGTCGGGCGGCGAAGGTGCCGGCGAGACGCTCGGCGTGTTCGACGCCGGTGGTGGCGCGGGCCTCCGTCCACCAGTACGGGAGGGGCGGTGGGGTGGCTCCGAGGAGGCGTTCGGCCTCGCCTTCGACCTGAACGAGCAGCGGTGCCTCCACGGAGACCAGCGGTCGGCCCTCAGCGTCACACAGCCGCACTACGGCACCCTCGCCCGTGGTGTCCACCAGCTTGTCCGGGCCTCCGGAGAGCAGGCCCGCGAGCATGGCCCACGGGTCGGGCATGCGCTGGGTCAGGGCGATGACGTCCTTGGTCATGTGGCGGCTGATCCTTCATCATTCTGGCCGTGGGAGTCTCGTGCCCCGTGGCTCGCATATGGGCATCCGAAACGACCCGCCGTGGAAACCGGCGGGTCGTCACGAAAGATCGAGGCTAACGCTCGCAGTTTGTCAGGCGGCCTGCAGCGAGCACGTAGCGGATGCGGCGGAGAGCGTCCAAGTCGGTAAGGGGGTTGCCGTCGATCACGATGAGGTCGGCGCGCTTGCTGGGGGCAAGGCTTCCTGAGTCGGACAGGCCGAGGGCCTGCGCGGGATGGATGGTGGCCATGTCGAGGATTTCGGCAGGTTTGAAGTCAAGGGAGGCGAAGAATTCGAGCATGCCGACGTAGTCGCCGAACTGGGCGCCCGGGACACCTGCATCACGCAGCCCGAGCGCTGTCCGCACTCGACACGGTGTGACCGCCGCCGACGTCGGTGGCGGCGGTGGTGAAGGAGACAGCGGAGCCGCTGGGGTCGCTGCGGGTGAGCAGGTCGAGGGTGAGGCCCTGGTCGGCCAGGGCCGTGAGTATCTGTTCGGTGAGGCGGTGACTGCCGTCGTGCGTGGTGACCCGGACCTGGACGCTGTTCAGGTCGTGTGCGACGGCGACGACCACACTCTGTTCCTCCAGCACGGACTCCTCAACTCCCTTGGATGTCGTAGTGATCACGGTTCCCTGGTGTTCCTTGAAGGAGCTGATGACGTGGACGTCCACCGAGTGGGATGCGGCGAGTTCCACGGCGCGCGAGTGCATGACCGTGGCTCCCGCGTAGGCCATCTCGACCATGACGTCGACCTCCACGGCTGGCAGTCGCCGGGCGCCCGGCACCACTCGGGGATCGGCGCTGTAGATGCCGTCCACATCGGTGTAGATCTCGCACCGTTCGGCACGGAGGGAAGCGGCTAGGGCAACGGCTGTGGTGTCCGAGCCGCCCCGGCCGAGGGTGATCAGGTCATGGCCCTCATCGACGCCCTGAAACCCGGCGAGTACCGGTACTGCGCCCTGGGCGAGCAACCGGTTGATCCGATCTGGGGTGATGGCTGCGATCGTTCCCCTGCTGTGCTGGCCTGCGGCCCGAATCACGGCCTGATGCGCCATCAATGAAGTGGCAGGAATGCCAAGTTCTTGCAGAGCCAGGGCAAAAAGCGCGGCCGACTCGGTCTCTCCGGTAGCCAGCAGCTGGTCCACCTCGCGAGTGCCGGGCCGAGCGCTGATGTCGGCCGCCAGGCCGAGCAGCCGGTCGGTGGTGTCTCCTCGGGCCGAGACGACTACTGCGAGTTGCGTTCCGGTGGTCCGGGCAGCGGCTACCCGGGCCGCTGCCCGGCGCAGACAGGTCCCGTCTGCGAGTGACGAGCCGCCGAACTTCATTACCCGTATGTCGCTGGCCGGGCGGTCAGACATGATCGGCCCAGTTGTAACGCGGGGCGAGTTCGCCCACCCTCCGGTCGTTCTCGGAGGTCCATTGGGGCAGCGGCTCTCCTTCCTGGGTCGGGAGCCCCGCAGTCAGGAAGAGCTCCTCGAATCCGGCGGGGGTGAACATGAAGAGCATCTTCGCCGTCTGGACACTGGTGTTGCGGAACCGGTGCAGAGTGCCGCTGGGTATGAAGACGAAGTCGCCGGCCTTGGCGGTGAACGTGCGCTCTCCGTCGAGGACTTCGAGCTCGCCGCTGAGGACGTAGTACGCCTCGGACTCCACGGTGTGCACGTGCGGCCGGGGCCCGCAGGCCGGCGGAACGGTGGCCTCCACAAGTGCCAGCACCCCGTTGGTGGACTCCTTGGTCGCCTTGACGGTGTAGGTGCCGCCTGCCATGACGACGGTCTGCCCCCGGCCCGCTGGGATGTGCTGAACGCGTTGCATGCTGGTGACAGTCATGGTGTGGATGCTCCTGTCGTGGCGCCCAAGTCGGGCAGCCGGTCGAGTTCGATGTGGAAGATGTCCCGATAGGCTGCGAGAACTTCATCGTCCCCGCTGAGGAATTCTTCGCTGCGACGCCCGTATTCGGTGCGGGTCAGAGTCCTCCCGGTGAGAGAAATTCGACCTTCCGTGGTCATCAGAGAACAGAACGGTCCCTTGCGGAAGGGGGATTGGGGAGAGGTCTGAAACCACCAGAGTGTGGGCAGGAAATCGGCCAGTTCGCGAGGGCGAGCTTCGAGTCGGAGAATCGGCTGCCCGTCACGCAGAAGGTCGAGGTCCCGGTGTGGGGCGGGGACGAATTGGAAGTCTCCTTGTGGGTCGCGCTGTACGCCCCCTTCATCGAGTCGCAGTGGGTACCTGCTGCCTCGCCCGAAGCCCACGTCGACTAGGAACGGCCTGGCCAGATCGACCCGGAGCACGGTGTGGCCAAACGCAGCACCCAGTGCGCCGTCCGGGTGGATGATCCGGCTGGCGAGGAGCTGGACCCGGTAGCCCAGAGCGGATAGCAGGGAAGGGAAGGAAAAACCGTTGAGTTCTCTGCAACTCCCGCCCCGATGGTGGGTTATGACCTTCTCTAGGGTGTCCGGTCCGGGTTGGACGAGGGCACCGAGATGAAAGTCAAGATTCTCGAAGGGAACGGAAAGGAGGTGATTCTCCTGAAGCGCCCGAAGGGCTTTGACGCTCGGTGCGCTATGCGCTGGTGCTCCAATGCGCCCTAGATACGCATCGGTTATTGCGTCATCCATGAGAACGAAGTTAGGCGGGAGGTCTCAGGATCGCCACTACTCGGACGGGTAGCGGCGACTACCCGTCGGAAACGCCCGTCGCCCATCGAGCGGTGGGTAGCGTGAGCCAGAACGAGATTCCATCGGCAAGTCGGCCCCGCGCAGGCGACCTTGACACCGCCTGCGAACGGTACGAGGATCGCGTACATTCACTGTACGTAGATCCCGTACCAACGAACCGTCATGAGAAGGGTGCCATGGCAACGCCCACTCCCTCCGCAGAGAGCCCCGCCGCCTTACGCCTGGGGTGGTCGCTGGCGCTCCTGGCGCTGGCCCAGTTGATCATCAGCATCGACTACAACATCGTCTTCGTCGCGCTGCCCGAGATCGGTCGGGAGCTGAATTTCTCCGCCTCGAACCTGCAGTGGGTGGTGAGCGCCTACACCGTGGTCTTCGGCGGATTCCTGTTGCTCGGTGGTCGCGCCGCCGACCTGCTGGGCCGTCGGCGGATGTTCTCCATGGGGTTGGCGCTCTATGCCATCGCCTCGCTCCTGGGCGCCTTCGCTACCGCCTCCTGGATGTTGATCACCTCCCGAGCCATCCAGGGCATCGGCGGCGCCGCTCTCTTTCCCGCCACGCTGGCACTGATCAACACCACGTTCCGGGCTGGACCGGAACGCAACCGGGCGCTCGCCGTGTGGGGTTCGGCGGGCGCGAGTGGCCTCTCGCTGGGCGCGGTGCTGGGTGGCGTCCTCACCAAGTTCTTCGGCTGGGAGTCGGTGTTCCTGGTGAACGTGCCACTGGCTGGCGGCTGCGCACTGGCCGGCTACTTCGTGCTTCCCCGGGATGTGGCTCCCACTCGGCGGCGCCCCTTCGACCTCCCCGGAGCGCTCCTGGTCACCGCGGGTGTCACCCTCGTCGTCTACATCCTCGTCCAGGGACCGGTCGTGGGATGGACCTCCGCCCAGATCTTGGGGAGCACCGCACTCGCCGTTGTCCTCCTTGCCTTGTTCGCGCTGGTCGAATCACGCAGTGCCGACCCGCTCATGCCGTTGCGCCTGTTCGCGAACCGCAATCTGAGTACGGCGACCGTGGTGATGTTCATCTGCCAGGGCGGCTTCGCCGCGCTGCTGTACTACCTCACCGTCTATTTCCAGGAGATCGCCGGATACAACGCCCTGCAAAGCGGCCTTGCCTTCCTGCCGTTGGCCGCCGTCGCCATGGTCGCGACGCGCAGTAGCCCTCGCCTGCTGGCCCGCGTCGGAGTGCGCAGTGCCCTCGCTACCGGTCAGGCCGTCAGCGCCGTCGGGCTCGGGGTGCTGGCTCTAGGACTGTCGTCATCGGGTTCGTACCTGACCACCCTGCCTGGTGTGGTGGTGTTCAGCATCGGCAACGGCGTGACGTTCACGGGCATGTTCGCTGCCGCCGGCAAGGGAGTTGCCCCGCAAGAACAAGGTGTTGCGTCCGGCATGGCCTCCACGGGCCGCCAAGTCGGCGGGGCGGTGGGCCTAGCGGTGCTCGTTGCCGTAGCCAGCGGCGGAACCGAGGGCCTGAGCGGCCACCGGCTACATGAGCAGATGACCGTCGGGCTCCAGACGGGTGTCTGGTTAACCGCGGTGCTGTGCCTGGTGGGCGTGGTGGTCGGTCTGCTCGGCCTGGAGCGCGAGCAATCCCTCCGCTCCGCACGGCCGGCCCGCGAACCGGCCGCCAACTCAGTCGATGCTTATCGCTGAGCGCCTCCCTTCAACCCGTAACTCACAGGCCCGTACACCCAAACGCAGAACGGAGAGCCAACCGTCATGACCGCTCCCGCCCGTAGCCGCTTCACCGGCAAGGTGGCTCTGGTCACCGGAGGTGGCACCGGTATAGGCCGTGCCACTGCCCTGGCCTTCGCCCGAGAAGGCGCTTCGGTTGTCGTTGCCGGCCGCAGTCCCCAACCCTTGGACGAAACCGTCGAACTGATCACCCACGTAGGGGGCCAGGCCCGCGCCGTCCCGGCCGACATCACGTCGTCCGAGGAGGTGGCACGTCTGGTGGACAGCACCGTCGAGGCCTTCGGCGGGCTGCACATTGCCTTCAACAACGCAGGCGTCTTCCCTGATTACGCACCGCTTGCTGAACTCTCCGAGCACGTCTGGAACAACGTGCTCGACACTAACCTGACGGGTACCTGGCTTTCGATGAAGCACCAGATCCGCCACATGCGTGCCCACGGTGGCGGTGCGATCGTCAACATGGCCTCGGCTGTTGGCCCCCATGTAACTGTGCCCGGTGCCGCCCTCTATGGCGCCACCAAGTCCGCGATCACTGCGCTGAGTCGGAGCGCGGCCCGTGAATACGCGGCCGACCGCATCCGCGTCAACGCTGTCAGCCCGGCCTCCGTGAACACTCCCATGTCGCTGCTGCCCGGCGAGACCGCCGCGGAGCGCGACATACGACTGAAAGAGCGCTTCCCGGTAGGTCGGGTCGGCAAAGTGGAAGAAGTTGCCGCCGCCGTGCTGTGGCTCGCCTCTGACGAGGCGGGATTCACGCTCGGCCATGACTTGGTACTTGATGGTGGCGTGAGCGCCTGAGGCGCATGCGCAACGCGGTGGGTGTGCGACCCGGATCGCACACCCACCGCGTCGGCGTCTCAGCGCCGGGCGTCCGCAGCAAGCACGGTGTCCAAAAGCCCGGGGAAGCGTGCTTCGAGGTCTTCCCTGCGCAGTCGGACGTAGGCCTTGCGTCCGGCCGGCCTGCGCTGCACCACACCTCCCTCGCGCAGCACCCGCCAGTGTCGCGTCAGGGTGGACTTGGGCGCACCGGTCTCAATGGCGCTGCAGTACGTCTCACCACTCGCGGCCAACTCCCGCACGATAGCCAGCCGAATCGGGTCACCGAGCGCTGCCAGCACGGTCTCCAGTTGAAGGTGATGACGCTCAGGATGGTAAAGCTCAGCCATGATTCGACTATACGGCTCTCTCGTACAAACTGTTGAGTCCTGAACCGCCGGTAGTTGCCCCTGGACGCGCGCTGAGTGCCTCGGTGGCATCACGTCGATGCGGCGCCACGAGACCAACTCGCTCGGTATACCTGCCATCTGCCTCGCCATGGGCCGCTCAGACTTCCGCCGTCGCCTCTGCCAACGACCTTGTCTCGTCCGCATATGCCTGGAGATGCTCTGCCGTCATTTGGCGGGCCCGGGCCGTCGACAAACATGGTCTCGGAGTACCTCGACGGCTCCCGGTCAGGTGGCGGAATACGCGGTCTGGATCAGGCGGTTGGGGCGGCCCCTGCGGATGAGGATGCCTCGGCCGGGTGGTTGTGGGGAGGCGTAGACGCCGGGGAAGAGTTGGCCTTCGCTGCGGTCGCCGGTCATGACGAGTGCGGAGGAGCCTGACTCTCGGAGGCTTTGTACGAGGGGTTCGTACAGGCCGCGGGAGGCGCCTGCGACGCGGCGGGTGAGGATGAAGTGGAGGCCGATGTCGACGGCGGAGGGGATGTAGGGCAGGAAGGGGGCCAGGGGTTCTTGGCCGGCGGTGGTCAGGACGTCGTAGTCGTCGACGAGGACGACGATGCGTGGGCCGCCGCCCCAGTTGCCGGGCTGGAGGTCCTCGGGGCGCGTGGTGTCGTCGGGCAGGCGCTTGTCCAGGACGCCGGCGACGCCGGTGGCAAGTCCCGCGCAGAGTTTGGCGTTGTAGGCGTAGCCGCCGTTGAACTCCTCGGGGATCGCGCCGCGCAGGGACCGCCTGGGGTCCATGACGGCGAAGACCAACTCGTCTTCGCCGTAGCGGTCGATGAGGCCGTGGGCGATGGTCTTGAGCAGGTTGGTCTTGCCGCATTCGCTGTCGCCCAGGATCAGCAGGTGCTGGTCGTGGTGGAAGAGGTCGAGCAGGACGGGGGCGAGGGCGGTCTGGTCCAGGCCGAGGGGGACCCGGTGGGGTTCGGCGACCGGGCCGGGCAGGAGGTTCGGCTCCAGGAGGTGGGGCAGTACGCGTACGGGTTGGGCGACTTCGCCGCTCCAGGTGGCGCGGATGGCGCGGGTGGTGCGCTCCAGGATCGCGCCCAGGTCGGTGGTGTCGGTGAGTGTGTCGGTGCGGGGCAGGGCGACCTGAGCGAAGAGCTTGCCGTCGGTGAGGACACGGCCGGGCTCGTCGGGGGAGAGGGTTGCGGCGAGCTTGTGGTCGATGGAGGACTCGCTGGGGTCGTTGAGGCGCAGTTCGATGCGGGTGCCGAAGTTGGACTGGACGGCGATGCGGGCGTCGTTCCAGCGCAGCATGCCCGCCACGATGTGGATGCCGTAACCGCCGCCGCGCTTGAGGAGGTCGGTGACGTCGTCGTCCAGCTGCTCGAAGTCGTCGCGTAGCGCGCCGAAGCCGTCGATGACGAGGACGATCTCGGCGGAGGCCAACTGCGGGAGCCGCCCGGCGGCGTGCAGGTCGCGCAGTTGGGCCAGGGAGTCGATGCCGTGGTCGCGGAAGAGGTCCTCGCGGGCGGCGAGCATGGTGCGCACTTCTTCGACGGTGCGGGCGGCGCGTTCACGGTCGGCGCGGCCGGCGATGCCCCCCACATGCGGCAGATCGGCCAGGGCCGCCAGGCCGCCGCCGACCAAGTCGAGGCCGTAGATGCCAACTTGTTGGGGGGTGTGGGTGAGGGCGAGGGAGAGGACGAGGGTGCGCAGGAGGGTGGTCTTGCCGGACTGCGGGCCGCCGATGATCGCGGCGTGGCCGCCGGCTACGGTCAGGTCCAGGTACCACTGGCCCTGCCACTGCCTGATGGGGTCATCCAGCAGGCCGAGCGGGACTTCGAGTGGGCCGCGGCGCTTGGTGAGTTGCGTACCGCGCGCACCGACGTCCAGCGGCCCGGCGATCGCATCCAGGGCGATCGCGTCGGGCAGCGGCGGGAGCCAGATACGGCGCTCCGCACTGGCGGCGTTCGTCAACTGCTCGACCACGACGGCCAGTTCGGTCGGTCCGGTATCGCGGCGTCGCACTGTCGGCTCGGCCGCCTCGCCCTCTTGGGGGTTGGCTGCGGAGTTGAAGGTGTCGTAGGGGAGGGCGAGGGGCCCGGTGTCCTCGTCGTCGTTGCGTTGTACGGGGCCGCGGTAGGGGCCGGAGACGTAGCTGGCCTTGAAGCGGTCGTAGTGACTGGTGTCGACCTTGAGGTAGCCAAAGCCAGGCAGCGGCGGCAGGTGGAACGCGTCGGTGGTGTCCAGGACGGTGCGGGACTCGTCGGCGGAGAAGGTGCGCAGGCCCAGCCGGTAGGACAGATAGGTGTCCAGGCCCTTCAAATGGCCGCCCTCGATGCGCTGACTGGAGAGAAGTAGGTGGACGCCGATGGAGCGGCCGATGCGGCCGATGGACAGGAACAGGTCGATGAAGTCCGGCTTGGCGGTGAGCAGTTCGCCGAACTCGTCGATGGCGACGAACAGGTGGGGGAGCGGTTCCAGGTCGGGGCGGCGGCTGGCGCGCAGGGCTGCGTAGTCGCCGATGTCGGCGACGTTGCCGGCGTCCTTGAGGACCTGCTGACGGCGCTTGACCTCACCGGCGAGGGAGGCATGGACGCGCTCGACCAGCCCGGCCTGGTTCTCCAGGTTGGTGATGACGCCGGCGACGTGCGGCAGTTCGGCGAACGGTGCGAAGGTCGCGCCGCCCTTGTAGTCGACCAGGACCAGGGAGAGGTCCTCTGGTGCGTGGGTGGCGACCAGGGCCAGGACGATGGTGCGCAGGAGCTCGGACTTGCCCGAGCCGGTGGCGCCCACGCACAGTCCGTGCGGGCCCATGCCCAGCTCGGAGGATTCCTTCAGGTCCAACAGCACCGGTTCGTGGGCGTCGTTGACGCCGATCGGTACGCGCAGGAAGGCGCGTTCGTTCCGTGGCGCCCACAGGTGGGGGAGGTCGAGTCGTGCCACGTCGTCGATGCCGAGGAGGTCGGCGAAGTCGATGGGGCCGGTCAGCGGTGCGTCGGCGAGCGATTCGGCGGACAGGCGCAGCGGTGCCAGCATCCGGGCCAGGCCCTCGGCGAACGGGATGCTGACGTCGTCCGCCGTGCCGTGGGCGCCGATCGGCTCCTGCCCCCGCAGGTCCTCGATGACGACCTGATCGCCCTCGATGGTGATCCGGACCCCGACGTGGCCCGGTTCCTGGACCCGGTGCTCCAGCAGGTGCAGCACGGTGACGCCCATGTCGCGCAGGCCGACCGCCTCGTCCGGGCGCGGCAGTTCGACGGCGTCCGCCCCGTGTCCGTCGGCGACGACGAGTAGCCGGGAGGTCATGGCCAGGGCGTCGTTGCCGGACAGGCCGCGGCGCACCTCGGCGGCGTAGGAGGCGCGGCGGCGCAGCTCCGGACCGAGTTGCCGGGCGAGTTGGGGCAGGGAGGGCGCCATGCGGCGCGCGGCGACCGGGCCGTCGAACTGCTCGGAATCCAGCAGATGCGGCAACCACTTCGCCCACTCCCAGTCAGCCAGCCGATCACCAGGCGCTGCGAGGGCCACGGCCACGTCGTCCGGAGCGTGCACCGCAGCGGTCTGGACGAGCAGGGCGCGTGCGAGGCGCAGGCAGTCCTCGCGGGGGCCGATGACGCCGACGTTGCCGACCCGGTCCAGTGGGGCGGTCAGGGGCAGTTCGGTGCCGGTGCGGAAGCGGGCCATCAGCGCCGATGCCTCGTTCAGCATGAAACGGTCGGGCGGGGTGAGGACCGTCGAACCCTGCTGCCCGATCTGCAGGTCGCGTACGGGCATTTCGCCGGTACCGACGCGTACGCGCAGGAAGTCACCGTCCGTACGCCGGCGCTCCCACAGGCGGGCCGGATCGCGCACGATGTCGTAGAGGGCGGGTGGCGGCGGGTTGAGGATCTCGGCGCGCTCGCGGCGCCCGCGCTCGTCGGCGGAGAGTTCCTCGCGCAGGTCTTCCAAGTAGGCCAGGTATGCCTCGCGTTGGGTGCGTCGGGCGCGTTGGGCCTTGCCGCGTTGGGAGAAGGCGAGCGCCATGGAGCCCATGATGGTGACGACGAGGATGATCGCGCCGAGCCCGGCGAACTGGCTGTTGCGCACCACCGTCATCATCACCACCGACGACATGACGCCGGCCACCGGCAGCAGCGACATCGCGATGTTGCCCGCCTTGCCCTCAGGCAGGTTGGGCGGGGGCTCGATGATGCGCGCCTCGGTGGCGGCCGGGGGCCGGGTGGTCCGGGCCGGGCGGTGGATCAGTCGGGTAGTCATCGTCGTCCGTCGTTCACGGTTCGTCGTCCGGGGTTCACGGTCGGGCTCGGCATGGCGGTCAGTGACGCCTTTGGGAGAGGCGGAAGGCGTCCGCGGTGATGCGGGCGGCGGCCTGCCTGGTCGGGTGAGCGAGCAATTCGGTCTGGATCGGTCCGCTGGCCGCCAAGTGCCGGTCATACGGCAGGACTTGGACGCCTACCCCGAGGGACCGGAGTTTCTGCGTGGCCTCGTCGAGGTCGATCCCGCAGTGGGGCACCAACTCGGTGAGCACGACGACGGTGCCGTCGATCACGTGCCGGGGCAGCTTCTGCATCCACTGGAGCACGCAGTACGTGCTGCTGATGCCTTCCGGCGTGGCGGGCGTGGTCAGCACGCGACCATGGGCGGCGGCGAGCGCGACCCGGGCCACCTCGGCGGGCAGCGTCTCGCAGTCGATGACCATCACACCGAAGTAGCGCCGCAGCGCCACCACGGCCCGCTCGTACGCCTGACTGTCCAGCATCGCACCGATCTGGCCCTGGCTCGCGGGCAGCAGCCAGGCGTTGTTGGGGAGCTGGACGAGATAGCCGGTGACGTCGAGCAGCGACATGTCCGGCTTGACGATGTCCGCGACATCGCTCGTCGTCCAGCGCCGCGTCTGGGCACCGAGCCGCAACGGCACCGAGCCCAGCGCCGGATCGGCCTCCAGAACAAGGACCGGATCCTGCCGGTAGTGCGCGAACGTCGTACCGAGCAACGCGGCGACGGTCGACTTGCCCGAGCCACCCCGGATGGACGTCACCGCGATCTGCCGCCCCGTCGTCACGGGCTGCTGAAGCACCCCAGCAGTCTCGGCGACCGCGGCGACCTCACGTGCGGCGGACGAGGACAGCGTGCGACGCAGGACACGTGCAGCACGCGTCACGAAGGACTCGCCGTGCTGCGGCTTGCGACGCATCGCGTTGGCCAGTTCCTCGTCCACCATCGGGCGGGAGACGGGGGCGCCTTGAGGCTGGGGGTGTTGTTGGCCGGCAGCGTACGCCGCCGGAGCCTGCTGCCTGAGCTCCTGGTGCGGGTAGCCGCCCTGCTGCTCCTGCCCTGAATACGGGGCGGCCTGCTGATGCGCACCAACCTCATGAGCAGCACGCGAAGCCTGAGTGCTCTGTGCAGACGGGCCAGAAGCAGGACTGGAAGCGTTGTACGCCTGCCCACCAAGGACTTGCGCATCCTGCTGAGCGCCGCCACCCCTCAGGTCGCGCAGCACCTCACCCTGCCAGCCGTCTCCGCTCGGCATGCTTGCCCTTCACCCCCACCCTGCTGCCCCGCCCGGAGCACCTGCACGTCGACTCAGAACTGGTTAAGCAACTGCCCATACACACCGAACACGCCAAAGGCGAGGGGGAAGAGCCCCACCATTCCCACCGACTCGACCAGATCCGCCACGCGCCGCAACCGCACCTGCACATGCTCAGGCACCTGCACAGCCAAAGCCACCAGCGGCAACACCGCAGCAGCACCCAACACGACCAGCGGCCCGGCACCCCCCGCATGCTCCATCCACACCACCACCAGGCGCACAACCAGACACGACGCGGCGACCAAGAGCGCCACGACCTCGGCAACCAACGGGAACGCCCGCGCCCTCGACACAAGCACCACCGCGACCAGACACGTCAGCGCGACGCTCCACACGGTCGGCTTCCCGGCCACAGTGAGCAACCAGCCAGCAGAGGCCGCCGAAACCGCAGTGACGATCGTCGACAGAGCAAGACCGCGATGCGTCGCCGCAAGAGCCGTACCCACCTGGTGACGACTGACCGAGACCCCACCCGAGCGACGATCATCGAGCGCCGTGAGCCCCGACGCCATCAAGGCAAGCCGCGGCAACACACCAAGCAGCACCAGAGACAACACGGCCATCACAGCGCCGAGTCGGGCCGGATCGCCCTGGAGGGCAGCCACCACCTCCCACACGACCGCGATCGTGGCAGTCGTCACGGAGCCAACGAGCCCACCCTTACCCAGCGGCGAGAAGTAGCCGAGAAAACCAAGCGTCACCACCAACACACCCGCAACGCCGGCCAACCGCGCCGTATCCGGCCAGGCGTACGCATCCGCCGCCGTCCACGCCGTGAGAACACCAAGCCCACCGGCGGCGAGCAGGAGCGCGGTCGTCAGACCCCGGTTCCCCCGCCCGACCTTCGCAACGAGCCCACCAGCCACCAGAAGCACGAGCGCGAGGACCGAACAAGGACCGACGAGAGCGTCGAGCGCGAACTCACGGCGAGCGAGCAACGCGGCCACCACCGTGAAGGCGACCGTCGCCACGCCCGCGCTGGCCCGGCGAGCGGCGGGACGCCAGCGCCACGCCCGCAGATCAAGATCGTCAGCCACCTGGTCCGTGACATCATGCACCACCGGAGCGGGCGGCGCAGAGTGCGTTCTGACGAGCCGGAGCACGGCACCGTCGACGATCCCGGCCGACGCCAGCGTGCTGTCATGCGGCAATACGGAACCGTCGGAGGTAATCAACTGCCGCGTCATCGGCCCCGACACAGGCCGATCGCCCAACAACTGCAAGACATCGGGCAGCAATTGCCCAATGGGCGTATCGGAAAGCAGGACGACGTCGGCCCGGCGCCGCTCGCCGACCAACGTCACTCGACTCAACTGCCCCCGGGAAGTCGCCACTCTGCTCACCACTTACCTGAACCTATCATCGCGCCGCACAGAACACTCCGGCCGACCAAAGATGCCCCACCCGCACACCTCCGCCCAGCCACCACTCCCCAGGCCCCTCCTCCAACCAAGAGGAGCGATGGGGTATGTCCAGAAACGCTACAAAACCTTCCCGAATTCGCAGACTTCTAAGGCTTCGCTGGCTTCGTCGGCTGCTCGTACTGCTGATGCACCTGCCGCTGCTGCTTCTCCTGCTGGGCCTTCTGCTGCGCCAGCGTGTGCTGAAGGAACGACCACCCCACGCACCCCGCACACAGCACAGCCGTGATCGCGATCCCCGCAAACACCTTCCCCAGCCGCTCATCCGCCGAACGCCGCCCCCGCTGCGCCCCGAACAGCAGCGCATCCCGCATCCTGCGCCGGCGTACCGCCACCGACTCCAACAACTGACTGTCGTAATCCCGCGCCATCTCCCCACCCAGTACCCAAGTCGTCCAGAATTCTCGCCACCCCGATTATGGACGGACGGATGCACGCAACCGCTACTGCAAGGCGGTACAGGGCCGTGACCCACTTCTGCGCCTCGCGCTCCGCGGCCGAATTCACCAAGCCCCATAACCCGCAAACCCATAGACCACGATCTGGCAGCAGCACGGCCTGGACGTGACCTGGGACCACGCCCTGCAAGATCGGGATCAGCGCACCAAGTCGAGCTGCTCGGCTGGCGTCCGGGGCCGCCCCGCGGGCACGGGAACCGGTGAGGCGTACGAACTGTGGGTATCGGTCGAGATCACCCGCAGGCGCGGGGACCACCCCATGTAGGGCAAGGCATGCACCGGCGCCATGGGATCCCCGCGGGCGCGGCAACCACGAGGGCGAGGAGAGGAGGAGTCCGCATGCTGCTTCGGGGACCACTCTCGACAGACCACCCCCGCAGGCGCGGGGACCACCAGGTCATGAAGTCCCGGAGTGCGGCGTCGTAGGGACCACCCCCGCGGGCGCGGGGACCACCACTCGGACCCGGGATTCGGCATTCACCGCATGGGACCACCCCCGCAGGCGCGGGGACCACCTGAGCAGGCCAGCCTCCAGCTCCGGCGTCAAGGGACCACCCTGCGTGTCCCCAGCGACGTGCGCCTGGATCGGGACCACCCCCGCAGGCGCGGGGACCACAGAGGGGCGTCGGTGTGGGGGAAGGGGATGCGGGGACCACCCCCGCAGGCGCGGGGACCACCGATCTCACAGACACCGAGCTGGTCACCATCGCGGACCACCCCCGCAGGCGCGGGGACCACGGTTTCAACTCCTTCTCGACATCCCGGAGATCGGGACCACCCCCGCAGGCGCGGGGACCACCGCTGGAGTCGGGTACCGATTAGCCGCGCGACGGGACCACCCCCGCAGGCGCGGGGACCACGAGTCAACGGCCAGTTCGGCGGCCATCTTCGCGGGACCACCCCCGCAGGCGCGGGGACCACGTCGGCGACGTGAGTGCCGCGCCAAGACTGACGGGACCACCCCCGCAGGCGCGGGGACCACTTCACAGAGGCCAGGACGTCAGGGTTGAGGTTGGGACCACCGCCGCAGGCGCGGGGACCACGACTACAACTCCCACACCGCTTCGGACCGGTCGGGACCACCCCCGCAGGCGCGGGGACCACCCCTCACGCCGACCTGGATCGCTGTACGGACCGGGACCACCCCCGCAGGCGCGGGGACCACTCGTCGGTGAGGTCGAGGCCACCGACGAAGAGGGGACCACCCCCGCAGGCGCGGGGACCACAGCATGTGGCCGGAGTAGAGAGGCAGTTCGTCGGGACCACCCCCGCAGGCGCGGGGACCACCTCGCCCATCTCAACGACGTGTTGGCTAAGACGGGACCACCCCCGCAGGCGCGGGGACCACGAACCGCTGGACGGACTCGCGGCCGAGTTGGCGGGACCACCCCCGCAGGCGCGGGGACCACTCCGCTCCGCAGCGTTTGCAGGCGCCCGGCTCGGGACCACCCCCGCAGGCGCGGGGACCACAGGTAGGGGGCTGGTGACGAAGTGTCAAGATAGGGACCACCCCCGCAGGCGCGGGGACCACCGACGACGCCCCCACCCCTCCCGTAGCCAGCCGGGACCACCCCCGCAGGCGCGGGGACCACTACCTCCGCCTGTCCTACGAACTTGAGGCGTCGGGACCACCCCCGCAGGCGCGGGGACCACGTTCTGCGGCCGCTGGGCATCGCGTTTGGACGGGGACCACCCCCGCAGGCGCGGGGACCACGTCGACCCCTCGGCCGCGTCGTTTTCCACACAGGGACCACCCCCGCAGGCGCGGGGACCACCAGTGGCCACGGTGAGGTGGAAGGGTCGGGCGGGGACCATCCCCGCAGGCGCGGGGACCACACAACCGCCGAACTCGACGCGACCACACCAACAGGACCACCCCCGCAGGCGCGGGGACCACCCTGTGTGGCCTCCTGAGCGCCCGCCAGCAGCGGGACCACCCCCGCCAGGCGCGGGGACCACGTAAGCCGTGGCACAGCGGGTTCGAGCAGCTCGGGACCACCCCCGCAGGCGCGGGGACCACTCCGATCTGACCGAACTACCCGGAGATTCCCGGGGACCACCCCCGCAGGCGCGGGGACCACGGTGTGACGCGGCTCGTCACGCAGGTCAGCGCGGGACCACCCCCGCAGGCGCGGGGACCACGGCACGGTGCCACCCTCGAACCGACTCCGCGCGGGACCACCCCCGCAGGCGCGGGGACCACAAGTCCTGGTCGGACGCCATTGCCGAGCCGAAGGGACCACCCCCGCAGGCGCGGGGACCACCCCCACCGCACTTGCCAGGGCGCTCCCGATCGGGGACCACCCCCGCAGGCGCGGGGACCACACGCCCGCGGAGCGCGCCAGGTTGGCGATGTCGGGACCACCCCCGCAGGCGCGGGGACCACCTGACGTTGTACTCATAGCAACCATCGAAAACGGGACCACCCCCGCAGGCGCGGGGACCACACCATCTTGACCTGCTTAAGCAGGTTGCCTATGGGACCACCCCCGCAGGCGCGGGGACCACAGATCGTGCAGCGGTACGGGCCGGACACGATCGGGACCACCCCCGCAGGCGCGGGGACCACCCGACCGGCATCTCCGCCAACGCGGTCCTGCGGGGACCACCCCCGCAGGCGCGGGGACCACTGTCGTGGCCGCCGCCGGGGAGCGCCCACAGGTCGGGACCACCCCCGCAGGCGCGGGGACCACGATGAGCGGCATCTCGGCGTCGATGGCGTCGAGGGACCACCCCCGCAGGCGCGGGGACCACCTCACCGCACACCTGGTGCAGCGTCGTCCGCAGGGACCACCCCCGCAGGCGCGGGGACCACTCGCCCACAGATATCCGGCTGTTCCTCGCAGAGGGACCACCCCCGCAGGCGCGGGGACCACTTTCACAGCACCTCCGGCGCGATGCGATACATGGGACCACCCCCGCAGGCGCGGGGACCACAGTCCCGGCCCACTGGTCGTCAAATGTCGCTGGGGACCACCCCCGCAGGCGCGGGGACCACAGTCCCGGCCCACTGGTCGTCAAATGTCGCTGGGGACCACCCCCGCAGGCGCGGGGACCACTGATCTGGCGTAGCCCGTCGTCGTCCGGCTCGGGGACCACCCCCGCAGGCGCGGGGACCACCTCAGGGCGCACGATGCCCGGGTGGTGGAGCAGGGACCACCCCCGCAGGCGCGGGGACCACCCCGACGCTGACCCAACCGTCCCGCACCTGCCGGGACCACCCCCGCAGGCGCGGGGACCACACCGAAGTTGGAGTTACCCAGATCCCTCGTCTGGGACCACCCCCGCAGGCGCGGGGACCACCCGACCGGCATTGACGAGCAGGCAGCGCGGGACCACCCCCGCAGGCGCGGGGACCACAGCGGGGTGGCGAAGAAGTCGGCGCCCCCCTTGGGACCACCCCCGCAGGCGCGGGGACCACCTGGGCCGCCCGGTCGCCCTGGTCGGCGAGCTCGGACCACCCCCGCAGGCGCGGGGACCACTCGACGACCTCGGCGACGACCGTGCCGGAGAAGCGGACCACCCCCGCAGGCGCGGGGACCACCGCAGCGGCAGCTCGGTGTCCTGATCGCGCGGAGGACCACCCCCGCAGGCGCGGGGACCACCGCCCCCGGGTGGCCCTGACGTTGGGGCTCACGGGACCACCCCCGCAGGCGCGGGGACCACATGCCGGAGACCCGCTCGGCGCCCCGCACCTCGGGACCACCCCCGCAGGCGCGGGGACCACCTTCACGACGTCGAACAGCACCGGGCTGGCCTTGGACCACCCCCGCAGGCGCGGGGACCACCGCCCGTCGCTTGATGACTGCGGAGCGAGGAGAGGACCACCCCCGCAGGCGCGGGGACCACCGGACCTGCCGGCTGGCGATCGTCGAGCTGTGGGGACCACCCCCGCAGGCGCGGGGACCACGCCTCGATCAGCTTGTCGAGGCGCTGCTGCGTGGGACCACCCCCGCAGGCGCGGGGACCACTGCTGATTCTGTTCGCGCCCACCGGGCGCGCGGGGACCACCCCCGCAGGCGCGGGGACCACCTCCGAACCGTGGCCTCGCTCGGCTTCCGTAGAGGACCACCCCCGCAGGCGCGGGGACCACACTCACCGGCCGGAGTGCTGGCGATGGCCGAGCAGACCACCCCCGCAGGCGCGGGGACCACACCTCCCGGACCACCGCGGCGATCTCCTCGTCCCGACCACCCCCGCAGGCGCGGGGACCACACCTCTTCGACGGGCCAGTGGCGGCCTGCACGCAGACCACCCCCGCAGGCGCGGGGACCACACTTCAACCGCTCGGCATCGACCTTGCGGTTCAAGACCACCCCCGCAGGCGCGGGGACCACACAGGCCGTGACCTGCGGCTTTATGTAGCTGCCGAGCGGTTTTTGCTTACTTCAGCGGAAAGTGATGTTCCATCATTAATGCGAGCAATTTCGCCGAAGTCGTACATAGGGGTCTTCTCAGCGGTTTCCGAAGCGTCGTCTCTTGGCGGCTTTGCTCCAGCCCTGGCGTGGTGGGGTGGAGGGAGTGTTGTGGGAGGGGGGTGGTGTGTGGGGTGAGGGGCGGTGTAGCAGGGTGAGGCCCTCGTGGTCGGTGGGGTGCCAGGCGTGTTCGTGTGTGGCGAAGGTGAAGCCTTGTTCGTTGTTGGTTTGGTAGGCCAGTAGGGCGCGGCCTTTGTCGCGGTATTGGCGGACCTCGTCCCACAGGATTTCGCGGACTCGGGTGGAGACGGAGCCGAGGAAGACGCCGGGGGAGATTTCCAGGAGCCAGCGGGTGAGGAAGCCGCGGAGGCCGGCTGGGCAGTTGGCGAGGACGATGACGGTCACCAGATCGGTTCCTCCGAAGTGTGGTGTCCGGCTTCGGCGTTGCTGTAGTTGCGTCCGCTCTTGACGAGTCGGCCGCCGTCTGACTGGAGCGTCATCTGGTCTGTCGTCTCGTCTGTTTCTTCGTTCGTGTGCTGGGGGTTGTGGGTGTTGAGGAGGAGGTTTTTGATGTCGCGTACGCAGCGGTCGAGCAGGCCGGTGGTGTTGATGCGGTCGCGCAGTGCGCGGCGGGTGCGGGAGGCGATGTCTTCCTCGCCTTCGGCTGCTGCGTCGAAGGCGGCGGGGATGCCGATGTCGGTCTTGTAGAGGTCGGCGATGTCCAGGACGAAGGAGCGCTCGTGTCCTGAGTGCACGAAGCCGAGTCCGGGGGAGCAGCCGAGTGCTGCCACCACGGCGTGGGCTACGCCGTACATGCATTGGGCGGCGGCTGTGATGGCTTGGTTGGGTGGGTCGCCGGCGGTGAAGTTGCCCGGATGGTATTCGCGGCGACGCCAGGGGACGCCGGTGCGGGCCGATTCGCGGCGGTAGCACTCCTTGACCCGGCGGCCCTCCATGTTGAGCAGGTCGTTTCGTGTGCGCGTTGAAGGGTCGTCTTCGGGGAAGCGCAGGCGGTACATGGCGCGTGCCACGTCGAGGCGGGTGCGGCGGTTGGCCCAGGCGGTGGCCTGCGCTTCCACGAGGCGGGAGGAGCGGGTGAGAGCGCGCCCGCCGGCGTAGAAGCGCACGCCCTGTTCGCCGACCCAGACCACGCCCGCTCCGCATTCTCCGAGCAGGGCCATGGCCTGGTGGGTGACGCGGGTGCCGGGGCCAAGCAGGAGGGTGCCGATGGTGGCGGAGGGGATGTGGGTGACGCCGTCGGCGTCGGTGGCCGTGATCGCGTTGTCCTCGCGGTGGAGGGTGCAGCGTTCCAGGTAGATGAAGGAGAGCCGGTCGCTGACCCGGGCCAGTTCCCGCGGGGTGGAGGTGTTGCGCCGGCTGACGGTGCTCATGATGCCTGCACGGGGGCGAGGGTCATCAGGCCGCAGCCGTAGGCCTTGGCCTTGCCCAGGCCGTGGGTGAGGGTGCGGCGGAAGGCGTCGACATCGGTGACGCGGAGCCGGCCGTCGAAGGTGACCCGGGTGAAGCGGATGTTGTGGCGGGCGGAGTCCTTCTCGTCGCGTTTGTGGAACTGGAGGGGGAGGCGGTCGTGCACGATCACTTCGTGTTCGTGGCCGCGTTGGGTGAGTTGGCGCTCGGCGGGTGTGCGGACCACCTCGAAGCCCGCGCGTTCTTGCCGTTGGAGCAGCCAGCCGATCTGGTGCCGCGGGGTGACGTGCGCGGTGCGCTTCGTTCGGGCGCCTTGTGGGTCCCCGGGTTTGTGGATGTCGTGCACGGGGTTGGCGGTGAGGCGGAAGGCCCAGGTGTCGCCTGTCGCAAGGCCGTTGAGGAACTCGCCGTAGGCGAAGGTGGTCCAACCGGGGGCGTCCAGGCCGGGCCAGCCTGCCTGTTCGACGAGGTGAGTGAGATCGGGGCGGGTGGGGCTGACGATGAACAGGTCGGCTCGTCCTGCGGCCGCGGGGTCCACGCGCCACAGGACCCGTGGCTGCTGCCCGTCCCGGGGTGGTGGGTCGGGGAAGGCCATGTCCACGGCTCCGTGCAAGAGGTGCGGCGAGCCCAGAAGCCGACGGGCGCTGGAGCGGGCGGTGTTGATGCGGAAGCGGGTCAGGTACATCAGGGGGTCCTTGGGGAGTCCTCTGCTGTGGAGGTGCTCGCGGGTGAGTGGAGCGGGCGGAGACTGGTGGTCGGGTCGTGTTGCGGTGTTGCAGCGTGCTGGAGCGGCAGGGTGGTCTGGTCGGTGCGGACGCCGCGTAGTGCGTAGCGCCGGTGGCGCGGGTCGAAGCTGACCGGGGTGTCCCGTAGGGAGTGGTGCGGGACTTCGGCGGGTGGGCAGTCGATCAGGATGTCCAGTGACTCGGGGGCGATTGGGCCCCGGTTGTTGCGTGCTGTACGCGCCCGTTGCCGCCGGTACCAGGCGGATGCCTGCCAGTCGGCTGCTCGTAGGGCCTCCTCCAGGGTGGTGTTGTCCTGGGGCGGGCTCATGGCGAGGGGGAGGGACGGGGGGCAGGAACGCCGTCCGAGGTAGGGCAGGAAGTGCGGTGTGAGGAGGGCCTGGTGGAGGCGTTGCAGCAGGGCCGGTTCTCCTTCGAGGCCGGCGACGAAGACGGCGTCGGTGAGGTAGAACCGCTCGGACAGGGGCATGGCCTTGCCCGAGTCGGCGTGGTGGGCGGTGTGGAAGTCCCGCAGGCGGGTGCCGGGTTGGTCGATCCGTACGCCGAACCGCAGGGTCGCGAGGTCGGAGAGGTCCGCGTTGCGGGGGCGGCCTTGGGCGGCGGCGAGCAGGCCGAGGACTCCGCTCTTGGTGGGCGCGTTCTCCGTGCTGCGACGGGCGAAGCGGGCCGCCGAGCCCCAGGACTGCAGGGGGCCGGCGAGCCGCAGCAGGAGCACGGTCATGCCGTGGCTCCGGAGGTGAGCCGCTGGGCCACCGCCGCGCTCACGTCCCGTACCAGCGAGGTCAGGGAGACGGTTGTGCCGAGTGGTGCGAGTTCCTTCGTTTCGTCGCCGACGCGGAAGACCCAGCTGTGATCGGGGGCGGTTTCGATCCCGTACTTCTGCTCCAAGTCCGTTACGAAGGCGACGAGTTTGCGGCAGCTTTCGCGCAGGTACCCGCCGCCCGATCCCTGGGGGACCGGCTCCTCGAAGGCTCCGACGAAACTCACCGGCCAGCGGTCGCGGAGCTTGACGATCACGGCGGAGGGCAGGGTGTGGTTGCCGAAGGTGTTGATCTTCCCCGTTGGGAGGGAGGTGATGAACGCTTCCAGGAACGCTCCAACCGCCTTCTCCGTTGGGGTGCTTGGTGATTCGCCCTCCCGTAGTCCGAGGCCGAGGTTGCGCTGCAATTCGTCGACGTCCACGGCGGCGTAGCGGTAGAGGGTGGCGGAGTTGAAGTCGATGGTGCCGATCATGCCGGCACCGGATTCGTCGTCGGAGCTGCGGTCGTCCACGGCGGTGTAGTAGTCGGATTCGATGTCCGACTTGTGCACGCTGAGGGCGTGGGCCACCTGGGTGGCCGCCTCTACGTTGAGATCGGCGGAATCCGCGACCATGCGCCCGAAAAGCGCGATGTCCACCGAGTGCCGGGCGTCGACGGCCTGCCGGGCCTTGGCCTTGTTCTCCTTGCCCTTGAGGTGGTCGATGAGTGCCTTGACTTCGCCGTTGGGGCCGCTGCCCTCGATCGCCAGCGCGGCGAGGGCGTCCAACTGCCTCCTGCTCAGGAACATCAGGTAGGAGGACTCGGGCGCGGCGGTAGAGGTCGCCTCCTCACCCTTCTTCTCCTTGCGCTTCGGCACTTCGATCTTGATTCCGGTTGCTGCTTTCAGGATCTCGGTGGCCAACTGGACCGCTACTCCTTGGAGTGAGCTGTCCCTGGCGACGATCCGCTCGGCCAGCGCTTCGGCCACCTTCTTCGTCCGTACGCCGAGTTCCTCGGGAGGCAGGAGGTCGTTGAACGCCTTTCGGGTCGCCCGCTTCCATGCCTGACTGGAGACCCGCGCTCGCCGGACCCCTCCGTAGTACGCGGACTTGGGGGTGCCGGTGTCGTCACGGTTGAGGTTGCTCGGCGGGACGGTCTGGAGGATGTGGACGTCGAGGATGGTCCGGGTCACCGTAGTTCCGTTCTCGTCTGGTCTGTTGATGCCTGGGCATTAGGGGATCGCAGGCAATGGCATACCGAGTGGGGGTGTGCAGTGTGCAGAGGTGTCTGCGCAGAGTGTTGGGGGGTATTCGCCAACTTCTCGGCAGAATCTAATCGTTGGCCTCTTCGACCGAGAGAGTCGACGGGTGGGCCTGGGAGGCCGAGGTGTCGTCCTCGTCGGTGTCGCCCGCGGTGGCCGTGCGGTAGATGCGATGGAAGTCGCGTCCCCATGCGCGCCTGACGTCGGCCTGGTTCGACTCGTTCTGCCAACGGTTGAGTTGGTCCGCGAGCAGTCCGTAGTCCAGGGGGATGCGTGCGGCGCGGAGTAGCAGCACCATCTCCCGCAGTCGGCGACTCAGGGTGTCGATGTCGGTAGAGGTGCCGATGCGTACGAAACGCTTGCGGATGGTGGGGCTGATCTCTTCGACCGGCTCGGATTGCTTGCCGTGCGTCGCCTCGTCGTCCGAACGGCCGTCGTTGCCATTGCTGCGGGCCGGGCGGTCGATCGTGCCGGTCTTTCCCTGGGCCAGGCGCCGGACCGCACGGCCGACGGACCAGCCGGGAACGTGCATTGGCTCGTCGCGCACCGACTGCTGGTGAAGCGCCCAGAGCGTCACGGCGACATGGACCGCTTGGTCCTCGCGGTCCTCACGCCGCTCGCGTTGTCGCAGTCCTTCGTACTGCGAGTGCCACGAGGCGCCGTCTTCCTCTTGGTCCTTCTGCTCGCGCAGTTCGGTGAGTGCCGCCAAGTCATCCAGACCCCAGCTGGTGGGTGAGGCATGAGCGTCCTGCCCGGCTTCACGGCGCAAGCGTGCCACGGCCGCCACCGCTGCCGGCTTGTCCTGCCGATACCCGCCTTGCAGCCGGCTGATGGTGCGCACAGCGGCCGCACGCGGGAGGGAGCGCCAAGACGGATCCTCGGAGGCGCTACTCCCTGGTGTGTTCTCGTGGTCGGTCTGTTCCGTGGTTGTGGTCATCGGGTGCTCTCAGCGTGCGGTTGGGATACGGAACCGGCGTTGGATTGAGACGGGACACCAACTCTGGAGCTCGGACGGGAACTTGGCGGCCCCAGAACTGTGGTGAGTCGGGTACGGAACCAGTGCTCGGCCCGACCCGAGTCCATCAGCCGGGTACCCATGCTGGGGATGTCGATCAGCCGGCCCTCATCGGCCGCGGGCCCTGCGGAGGCGAGCAGCCGCTCACTGAGCCGCAGCATGCTCCGCCGCACCGTGGTCCGCCATTCCTGGCGCGCCGCGTCCAGTTCAGGGAAGGCCAGCAGGTTCTTCAACCACGCCCTGTAGGGGCCGTCCAGGGCTCCGAAACCCAGGTCGCGGGCGGTGGCGGCGGGAGCGGTGGGGTCCGTGCCGGCGGATCGGGCGAGATTCGCGGCGAGCTGGCCGAGAGCAATCACCGACTGTTCCGCGTCGTTGACAGCGTCGACCGCGGCGGCGCCGTAGACCGGGTTCGCCTCGTGCAAGGTGATCACAGGCAGAACGACGGAGTCGTCCACGACCTCGTCGATAACGGATTGCTGGGTTCCATAGACCGCACCGACCAGACGCAGCCGCACCAGCGTGCCCGGATCGATCTCACTCGCCGTGATCACCTGCGTGAACCACCTGGCGATCCCGGAACGCAGGACCTCAGCCGGCGCGCCGCGCTGCCCGGTGTTCGCCGTCTGCTGGCGGGCCGGAAGCAACGAGCCCAGCCCGCGCCAAGCCACTCTGCTCGGATCGTGCCGCAGCGGCGTGTACACCGGAGTGCGGCCCTGCTTCTTCTCCTGGGCCTCGCTGCGGCGCCAGGCCGACATCGGCTCCAGCTTCCACGGTGCGGTCAGCACGAGCGGGTCACCGTAACCGAGCACCACCCCGGTCACCGCGCCGCCCTCCGCATGCAGCCGGATCCTCCGCGACTGCCAGGTGTACAAGTCCCGCAGCCCCGCGGGATGCGCCTTCCCGGAAGCATCCTTGCGTTCGCCCGGACCTGGTGGGTCAGTGCGCCGCCACACGGGCACGTCCTCGTCGCCAGCGAGGTCGTCCGACGCCCCGCCCTGGGCCTCCTCCAGGGCGATGAGATTGAGCAGCAGGGTCTCTTGGAGCGTGTCGCCTTCGGCGAAGACCCCTCCCAGGTTGCCGAGGGTCCCCACGCCCAAGGGGTAGACCTTCCCCGACCTCCCGCGCTCGTCATCCACCATGGCGGACTTGATCCCGGAGGTGTCGTAGGCGTGGGCGTGCACGAGCCATCGCGCGGCCTCGCCGTAGGGCAGCGCATCGACCCCGGGGCGTCGCATGGCGAAGAACGGCTCGCCCACGGGCACGTCCGCCACGATCCGGCTCAGCGGCGCGACCTCACCCTTGGCGGTACGCAGACCAGCTACTTGGTAGAACGGCCGCTCGGGATGGAACAGGTCGAAACGATCCCGGTGCCGTTCGAGGTACGCAGGCACCGTGGCGAACGGGGCGTCCGCCAGCCACAGGTCCTCCCAGTCCTCTACCTCCACCGGGCCGTCCAACGCGTCGTAAACGATCGCGAGGAGCAGCCGTAGCAGGGCCATCTCCTGGGTTGGTACGTCACCCACCAACCGGCGCAGAGACGCCGCCTGTTCGAACAACCCCAGCAGGGAGACCTCCGTGACGGTTCCGTCCGTGCGCTGCACTGGCATCCACGGCAGGGAGACCAGGTCGAAGGATGGCGGCCCGCATACTTCTTCAGCAGCCTCGGCCACTACGCTCCCCCCACCGGTAACGGAACGACCACCGACACCTGACTCGACGCCGACGGCAGACGTCTCCTGGCGATGCTCACCATCACTGTCCTCGCTCTCAACCCATCTGCTTCCTGGGGCCGTTGCCCTCGCGCCGGCCGTGACGTCCGAGCCCGTGGAAACGTCAGGGGACGTCACCCGCAGGCCATCGGCACGGCTGTAGGTGAGAACGAAGCCTGCCAGATGGGTCTGACAATCCGCGTCGAGAACGAGAATCAACTCCCCATCCAGCCAAGGGCATTCCTTGACCTGCCAGGCAGGAACCCGGAACCTCTCCAGCTCCTCGATGACCCCGTAGACCATCCAGGGCTTGCTGAAACGCACCGGAAGGGTGAGCGCGCTCGCGGCCACCGACTCCGCCGCACGCCTGCTCGGCAGGAAGTCGGTCGGCAACTCCAGGCCGCCTCGTTGCCCCTTCGCGTCGTCATCCAGCCACGGAACCGTCGTCAGCCGACCGTCCGCCTGCCGCTGAACGACCAGCACCTCCAACGTCTCCTCGCTGTCACGTACTTGGGCGTGCCCAGCAGGACTGTCGTCCACGTCGCCGGCCGCGGCCTCCAGCCATCCGTACACCGGACGCCCTGGCCGCCGCACCGGATCCAGCAGAAACCCCCCGGCCTTCTCCCGCTTCTCAGTGAGCAACCGCTCGTGCGCGACACGTGCCTCGCCCAAGCGCTCCGCCCATGCCGCGGGACCGACCCGGTCGTCCCCGTAGGCGGCCTGAACCAGGGGGCTGATGGCGTCGGGAAGCTCCAGGGGATCGCCGTCCAGATACGGGCCCAGTACAGCTGCGGAGCGCAGCAGGCTGTATTCGCTCCGGTACACCGCAACAGTGCCGTCGACGGCCTCCGGAGGCACGGCCTGCCAGTCCTTCACACCGGTGATCAGACACCGTGCCTGAGCCACGCGTGCGGGCCGACGCCGCGGGTGCCGGTGCAACCGGCCCATCCGCTGAAGGACCAAGTCCACCGGCGCCAAGTCGGTGACCAGCAGATCGAAATCAACGTCGAGCGACTGTTCGACCACCTGGCTCGCCACCACGACATGACGCCTGGGTCGCTCCTGCCCCTCCCGCCCGAACCGTCGCAACAAGTCGGAGTCCTTCGCCGCCCGGTCGGCGGCGAGGAAACGCGAATGCGTAACGGTGACCGCTTCGTTGCCCAGGCGCTCCCGCAGCACATCTGCGGTCTCCAACACCCGGTCCACGGTGTTGCGCACCACCAGAGCGCAGCCGCCATCAGCCAGTTCCCGCTCCAACCGATCGGCCAACACGGCCAGATCGTCCTCCAGCCGCTCCACCACCACTTCGGTGCGGCGCCCGGAAGCCGCAGCCGGGTGCGCGGAGAGGACCGGATGCCCGGGGGACACAGCAGTGATCAGCGGATACGCATCCGCCGCCGCCTCGACCTCGGCCCCCACCGAACCGGCGTACGCAGCCACCAGCGCACGCCTGCGCTCCGCCGGCAACGTCGCCGAAAGCAGGACCACCGGCACCCGATACGCTGCCAACCACTCCAACACCCGGTCCAAGTACCGCCCCATATAAGCGTCGTAGGCATGCACCTCGTCGATGACCACGACCTTGCCCGCAACAGCCAGATGCCGCAGCGCCAGGTGCCGGGTCTTCAACCCGGCGAACAACACCTGATCAATGGTCGCCACCGCGAACGAGGCCAGCAGCTGCTTCTTCCGCCCCCGCAACCACTGATGCGCATGAAGCCCGGCGGGCCTGGCCCGCCGGCCACTGCCCTGCTCTTCGCCATCGAGATCAACGGCGACGATCGAACGCCGCCCCGCACGCAGCAACCCCGACCAGCGCTCGTTCAACGCCGCCTTGGCATGGGCCAGTACGACCGACCGCCGACCGTCGTCATCGCCGTCCGACCCCGGCAACCGCTCCAGCCAGTCAAGCAACCGAGGAAACATCGCATCACCCGTAGCGCGGGTGGGCAGCGCCACCAGCACACCACCGGCCCCTGACCGGGCCGCCAACACCTCCGCCGCGGCGAACGCCGCCTCCGTCTTCCCCTCACCCATAGGCGCCTCGACCACCAACAACCCAGGCGCCGGCATGGACCGCGCCACCCGCACCGCCTCAGCCTGAACCGGCCGAATCGCCGCATCCTTCAGCCGCGGAAACCGCCGCGCGAACAACTTCTCCGCCGATTCCCGCGGTTCCCGCGGCGCCCACGCCCTGGGCAGGTCCAAGCCTTCCCAGGCGGCGCGCAACCGCCGCCGCTCACCAACCGGACCACTGGGCTGCCAGGACTCGGGATCGTACGGAAAGAGCTCAGGCGAACTGGCGATCCAGTCCGCAACGATCACCACGGCAGTCAAGATCACCTGCGCTGGCTGCGGCAGCCGCACCTTCTGCCACTCCGGCAGGCGCTCCGCCGCCCCGGCCGCCGCAGCACAGGCATCCATCAACTCGAACTGGACCCCACGCCACAGATCCTCACTCGGCCCCGGATGCCGGAGCAGATGCGGGCGAAGCTGAAGATCGTGGATCTGCTGATGATCCGGCGGCGTCCCATGGTGACCCCCCGCAACGACCGCGAACTGCCCGGAGATCCGGCCGCGCAGCCCAAAGCGACCCTCCATCCAATCCTGTAACAGCAACTGCCCGGCCAGCCCGTGCGGCGCCAACCGCCGGTCCTGCCCGTACTCCCTGGCAACCGGCATATCGAGCCCGACCTCTCGCATCCGCGCGGCCAACGACTCAACCTGACAAGCGAACGCGGGAGTTGCCTTGCCGGCATCGTGAGCGGACGCCAGAAACCTCACGAGCGTCAGCGCGTCCGCATCACCGGCTGGCAGCGCCTCGGCCACCAACTCCCTTACGGTCCGCGGTATCCAGCTCTCCCACAACATCACGGCGACGGCGCCACTGTCCGCCATATGCCGCCACAGCGGAAGCCAACTGTCCGTTCTCCTATCGGACTTCGCCCACGCCTCCCGCGCAGCCGCCGATAACTGACCAAAGGGCGCACCATCTTCGCCGGAGGTCGACTTCAGGGGTGTCTCAAACATGCCTGCTTCCTCCTGCCCGTGCAGTACGACAGAACCGGCTGCGGCGTGTGCCGGCGAGGACTTCCGGCGAACGTGCCGGACTGTGGCGCCCGGTCTCGACGAGGCCGGGCGCCACCCGCTTCACATCACGCGAAGCGCTGACGCAACTTCCTCGGGCGAGGCAGCAGCATCACGACCACCACCACAACGACAACGGCGCCCCACACCCACGGTGCATACGGAAGCGAGGCGGACGGGAAAGCGGTGAACAGTGCGACGAGCAGCGCCTGACGCAGAGTCTGTGGTCGCGGCTGGGGTGATGCATTTTCGGTGGTCACAGGTAGCATGGGGCCTCGTCTCGACTCATTCCGATGGTCTGGGACATGGCCGAGCCCACCTTCTCGCTGCAACGAGAAGGCCTGATGGGCTCGGCCTTCGTCGTTGTACGACAAAGGCCGAGCCCTCAACGGTCGGCCGCGAGGAGGTTACCAGCTGACTGACACCTCCAACGCCCCTTCGTTTAAAGGGACTTGGTGGCAGATAGCTTCTCAGTTGCCACGGACGAGCCAGGTATCTCTGGCCTGCCTAAACGCGGCGCCGCTCATCCCCGCAGGAACGGGGAACACTTGGGCAGTAAGGCCTCTCAGGGGCCACCCCCGCAGGTGCGAGGACCACTTCACCGATCCGTCCGGCGAGACATACGCCTTAGGCCTCCGCAGGCGCGGGGACCACACTACGCAACGGCGAGACGGCCGACGAGGCCGCGCGCATCAAGGCAGGGCTAGGGGCATTCGACGTACCCAACGAACCGTTCGTGACGCGGCCCACGCGCTCAGCAGAGGCGAGCGACTCCCTCCGCTCACCCTCGTCGGCGAGACACACGACAACCTGGTCTGCCTGGAGGGCTACCTGCGCCTGACCGTCGACGCCCTCGTCGGCTTCCGCTTCGCGACCGACACCCAGTGTCTGATCGGCACCGCGCCGGACATGGGATGGTGGGCACGGTAGTTCAGCCACGCCCGTTCTCGGCGCTTGTGCCACACTTCGTCCATGCCACTGGTGTGGGCAACCGGCAACTCAGGTGTCGGCAAGTCGACGGTCTGCGATCTGCTGAAAGATCGAGGAGAGTTGGCCGTCGATACCGACTGGGAGGGCTACAACCACTGGGTGGATCGGACGAGGACGGGTTGTCGTCGAACCTCCGGATCCAGTGCCAGTCGGCTGGCTCGACCGCTTCGCGTGGAAGATCAGTCGCACACGGGTCGAGGCTCTTGTGGCGGAATCACACGAGAAAGCCACGTTCCTCTTCGGTACTGTCGAGAACGAGGTGGACGTGTGGGATCTGTTCGACATCGTGGTCTGCGTGGTGGTCGACAACCAGACGCTCCGGGACCGTCTGCTGACCCGCACCACAAACGCTTTCGGCAAGAACCCGGAGGAACTGGCGGCAGCGCTCGGACGCAATGACGGTGTGGAGTCCACCTACCGACGCTTCGGCGCAATGATCCTTGATGGCACCCGCCCTGCGACGGAGGTTGCCGACGCCATCCTCGCAGCAGCCAACCGCCGGATCGTTCACCCGAGCGAATGAGCGCACTGATCTGCCCTCTTCGTCGCCGCACAAACGCTGTCAACGCGTGGTCGCCCGAGGCGGCGGAGTGGAAATCAGGACCCTCCACAGCGCGACAAAGTTCGAAGAGCCGCCATGGCCGGCGGGTTCCTCCTCCAGTCGATCAAGCGGCCTGCTTCTCACGTTCGGGGAGGATGCCGTTCTCGAACCGCGCACCCGCGCGGACCAGGAGCACGAGGCAGGCGCCTGTGATCGCGCGCCAACGGCTCTGGGCTGGCTCTACGGGATTGAAGACCGTTGCGAGTGCGGCGGCTGGGCTGCCAGCCCCACGGGTGGCCTTGGTGCGCCCTCGACTTCCACTTCGTAGGCGACGTTATTGAGGATGACGAAGGCGACGGGTGAGACCGAAGACACGCCGGGACAGCAAACGCAGCAGCCCCGCTGGCATCGACAAGGCGCTGTGCTGCTCAATGGGTCGTGGCCGGCGACGCGGAGAGCGAGGGTGTGTGCTGCGCTGACGGCCGGCGGGAGTTGGCCGAGGAGAGCCTCTACGACTGGCAACTTGCTTGCGATACCGAAGGGTTGGCGTCAAGGATCCGTGAAATCGGGCCCTCGCGAACGCGATCTGTGTTGCTCATCTGCCTACGCTCGCTGAGCGGACTGATCACATACGGCTTCACCGGGGGAACCACGATGGCTCATGAGCATTTTTCGATTCATCCCGAGCCTGTTACGGCTCTAGGGAAGGACTTCACCGCCTCTGCCGAGCACTTAGACAGCCGCGTCGGTGACTTCGCCAAGCGGGCGGAAAACGTGGACGACGCCTTCGGCGTGATGTCGGAGTCCACCGAAACCCTTTCCCAGTACGTGGAGATGACCCGCCATACCGCGTTGGTCCTTCAGGAGTTATGCGCAGGTCTGCGGAACTACGCCGCCGGCCTGCATCACACGGTCGCCTCCTACCAAGGGGCTGACGCCGCGCAGGCGCAGCAGTTCGGGGGGAAGTGACATGGCAGGTCAGCAGCAGGAGCAGCAACCGCAGATCGAGAAGAGCTTCGACCTGTTCAACCCCGGCGGGGACCCCTCCGTCCTACGGGCCTGCGCCGAAGCGTGGCGGGGCATGGCCCACGACCTCAAGAGCACCATCGAGACCCAGGATCACGAGGTCACTCGGCTCGGCGACAGTTGGACGGGCGCTGCCGCCGACGCCTTCCACGCTCACTGGAAGCACACCAGGAGCCAGGTGGAGAAGTCCTTGCCGCAGTTCGAAACTGTGGCAAGGCAGTTGGAGTCCACTGCTGACGCCATTCAGAAGGCCAACGACGAAGTCCACCGTGTGATCGAGGAAGTCCTTGTGACGGCCGCGATCGGCATCGGTCTGTCGGTGGTGACCGCGGGCTTCTCCGACGCGCTCGCGGCGGGCGCGGCAGCTGCGGAGGTCGCTGAGGCGGCGGGTGAGGTCACGCGCCTCGGTCAGCTTCTGATCCGGGTCGCCAAGATGCTGGAGACGGTGAAGGAGGCCATGGAGAAGAGCAAGCTGCTCAAGATCGCTGTCGACTTCGGCAAGAACACCGGCGCTAACTTCACCGGCAACGTCTTGGGCCAGTCCCTGTCCGGGCAGGAAGTTAACTGGGGTGAGGACATCCAGGACGCCGTCATCGCCGCGGGGGTGGGCACGGGGGCCTCGGAAGCCGGGGGCAGGCTTGGGGCGAAGGTCGAGAAATGGTCGGAGAGTTCCGGGGGGCACGGAGCGGCATGGGCCCCCGGCATGGCCATCGGCGCGGGACTGCGCAGCCAGAATATCCTCGGCAGGATGGCCGTCGAAGGCGTGGGCAGTGCGGGCGGCCAAGCCGCCGCAGACGGGGCGGAAATACTGTTCGAAGGGGAGAAAAAGGACGTCCTGCGGGATATGGGCTTCAGCGGTGCTGCTGGAGCGGTTGGCGGAGCGGAAAACCACGCGGGGGACAAGGCATTCGAGAGCATGAGTGGCAAGCACCGTAAGGGGGGACTTGCCCATTTCCCCGCTTTTCAGCAGATCGCCGCCGACGGCATCATCTACGGTGCGGGCAACGCAACCAACAATATGACGACACCGGCGGAGAACGAGGACAACAACACAACGACTCCGGA
Source organism: Streptomyces sp. NPDC090442 (assembly GCF_044769405.1). Classification (NCBI taxonomy): domain Bacteria; kingdom Bacillati; phylum Actinomycetota; class Actinomycetes; order Kitasatosporales; family Streptomycetaceae; genus Streptomyces; species Streptomyces sp. NPDC090442. The sequence goes on along the minus strand of NZ_JBIVXW010000039.1, from coordinate 33,126 downwards.
CGATTGATCAACCTGTGTTTGAAGTTCGCAAAAGCATCAGACGCTTCCGCGACGACCCGGCCTGGACGTACCGCAAGACAGCGCCGCGGGACTACCGCGCCACGTTCGACGATCGCGGATACCCGTTCAGCCTCGGCACCGATGGCTTCGGTATGCGTGATCTGCTCCAAGGCAGCTTCCAGGGCCGCGAGGTGAGCATGTTCCGCCTCCTCGCATGGGAGCGCAGCGGCAAGGCCAGTGTCGCGTGGAACTATTCCGTAGTCGTACTCCCCCTGCCCCGCGCACTCCCGGCCACCGCTCTCACGAGCAGACGACTGGTGGTCACCCGGCAGGTAGAGAAAATTCCCGCACTCAACCGCGTCACCGGCCGCGGAAGGGACTTGCCCAACCTCGGAACCCACCTGGTGCATTACTGCGCTGATGACCCCGACTTCGCAGCCCTTATCAGCACACATGCCATGGAACGACTCATGCACCAAGCCAAGTTGGGCTGGCGCATCGAGGGCAACCGCATGATCGGGTGGACGGACGGACGCAAGACCTACGAGGATCTCCTGTCCCTCGCCGAGACCCTCACGGCCATCATCGACGGCTTTCCCGAACGGGTATGGCACTGGCCCCAGCAACAGGAATCCGGCAACGATCCAAAGGGCGGCGTCGGCAAGCACCGTGCGCCCATCCGGGAAGGGCTCATCCGCCGGGCAGCAGATCCCAGCCGCTGGCCTGTGCGACAACGGCCACGCAGCCAGCCCGAACAGGAGGATGGCTGACCGTGAGCGCGAGGTGCAGAGCAGGAAGATGACGCGAGGGGCACCGGCCGCGCGCCGAGAAGAACGCCTGCCCAAGAAGGCAGCCGCTGCAGCGCTCCATGCTTTCCCGGTGGTCCCACAGGGCCTCCTGGAGGACTGCGCCAGAGCCCGGGAAGGGGTCGAGCCAGCGGCATCGATCGTCGTCCCCACCACCGATGCAGGGCTCGAAGACGCAGGTCAGGCTGGTCCATGCCAGGGGCTTCGCAGGGACTTTCAGCTCTGTCCCAGGGACTTTTCAGGGATTTTTCGCTGAGTAAGTGACAAGGCCACGACGGCTCTGAAAGACGCAAAGCCCCAGGTCAGGAGTGCTTTTCGGCTCACCGATGGCACTCACTGTGGTGACTCACTGCGGAGGCCGCTTCAATCAAGCACGACGGCGTGGACGAGGAGCTCGAGGGGACAGCGAGAGTCCCCAGTTGCTGCGCCGAAATTGGCGCTGTTCCAGGTGAACTCCCCCTGGAACAGCGCCTCTTGGTGGCGACGCTGCACTCCCTAGTAGGAGTAGAACCCCGACCCGCTCTTCCGCCCGAGCCGCCCCGCGTCCACCATCCGCTGGAGCAACGGCGGCGCAGCGTACAGCGGTACCTTGTACTCCTCGTTCATGCAGCAGCTTTCTGCTCGCGACAATAATCTTCCAGCCACTTCTTGATCTCGCTGGGCCAGAACCGCAGTTGTTGTCCCACGCGGAAGCTGGGGATGGCCTGCTTCTCGTGGTTGTCGTAAACCCATGACACGGGCTTGCCGAGAAAGTGCGCAAGGGTCGGCACGGTCCACATGGTTTGATCCATAGCTGTTCACGTCCGGAGGTTGGGAGTGCGACACAATAGGGATGAACTCCGGCCGCACCAAATGCTTCCACGTAGCGTTACTTGAGATTGCTGAGGCCAGTCGCGAGGAGTGTCGGCGAAGGCGGCGGCCTTGAAGGGCGTGATGGTGTGAGGGTGTTGCGGCCTTGGTCTGGCCACGGATCCACCAGGCGGTGACGAAAGTCAGCACCGATCCAGCGCAACGGCCTCGACCGGACCGGAAGGGGCGGCACTGGAACTCAGCACGAAGTCAGCACGCCGCGGCTTGGGCTCGTTCGTTGCGAACGAGCCCAAGCCATTGACCTGCATGTTTGCTGAATTCGGATGCGTCTGCTAAGTGCCCGCATCCCAGTTCGAGACCATCTGGCTGAGGACCAAACGCAAGGACGCCGAGGGCAAGGTCAAGTCCGGCTCGGGTGGGGTCTGTGACCTCTACTTCCCGGCGCACCCCACACCAGCTCAGCATCGCGTCCTGCGCGAGCTCGGCATCCGTTAGCGATCAGGCGGCGATCCCGACGGCCAATTCCTCCGACAGGTAGGCGCCGGCACCGATCGACCGTGACCTTGATGGAACCGGCGCCCTGGCCACCGGGGAGTTTGTGAAGGGACGCTCCGTTCGTCAGGGGTGCGGTCGCCTGTTTCCGGCGAAGGTCGGCGCCGCTTGAGGAGAGCGGCTGATGGAAATTGTGGATCTTCCGTCCTCAGGGGACTCGCGTGACAGCGCGCCCAGAGGCACGAAGGCGCCCTACCGGCTAGCGGACCGCGGGTTCGCCCGGCCCGCGGATTTGCCGCGGGCCGGGCGTGTGGGCGAGTTGTTACGGCATGGCAAGTACCTGCTTGCCGGTGCTGCGGCCGGTTTCGATGTGGCGATGGGCCCGTGCTGCGTCGCGCAGTTCCAGTACCTCGCCGACCTCGACGCGCAGCGCGCCGTCCAACACGGCGTCGACGGCGCGTCGTAGCACCGGTGCCACGGCCTCCGGGCGCTCGCCGCTCAGGGCGCCGAGGTTGAAGCCGAGCACACCCTTGCCGCTGAACCACAGCTCGTTCGCGTCGAAGTGGACGGCGTCGGCGCCGGAGGCGTTGCCCATGGCGATCAGGCGTCCGCCCCGGGCTAGCGCGTCGAGGCTCGCCCGGCGGGCCCCGCCGCCGACCGGGTCGACGGCCACGTCGAATCCGCTACCACCGGTCAACTCCTCCACGGAGTCGGTCAGTTCGTCGCGGAGTACGACCTTGTCGTAGCCGAAGGCGGCGGCCTTCTCCAGTTTCTCCGGCGAGCCCACCGTGCCCACCACCTGGCCGGCGCCCAGCAGCTTGGCCACCTGGCCGAGTTGGCTGCCCACGCCGCCGGCCGCGGCGTGCACCAGCACCCGCTCGCCCTCGCGCAGTCGTGCCACCTCGCCGAGCACCAGCCACGCCGTGGTGCTGTTGGAGGGCACGGCGGCCAACAGGGCGAGGTCCGCGTCGTCCGGGAGCGGGGCGACGAGCCGTGCGTCGGTGACGGCCACCTCGCCGTAGCCGCCGCCCATGGTCATGGTCAGGGCTGTCACCGGCTGCCCGACCCGCAGGCCCGTCACCCCGTCGCCGAGCGCGCGGACGCGACCGGCGGCCTCGATGCCCGGTACGTAGGGCAGGGGAACGTCCACCGCGCCCTGGCGGAAGAGGATCTCGGCGTAGTTCACGCCGGCGTGGGTCACGTCGATGGCGACCTGACCGGGCCCGGGGGTCGGGGCCTCGATCTCGGTGTACTCCAGTACCTCGGGGCCACCGAAGCGGGGGATCGTCACAGCGCGCACGGAATGTCACTCCTCATCAGATGAACAGGGAAAGGGGCGGCGGGGCAACAGGGGTTGTGGGGAGGGTAGTTCAGCCGGTGGTCGCCACGAACCGCGCCGTCCGCTGGTCGGCCATCTCCGTACGCACTCGCGGACCGGCTCGACATATCCGCCGCAGGCGCGAGCCAGCGTACCGGCGGGGACACCGGGGAGCTGGTGATCGCATGCCGTTCCGTGGCCGCCGGATTTCTGGGACAGCCCGAAGGCGGAGGGCGGTTCATAGACGAACGTGATCTGGGGGAGAGACGGCGGCAGAGCCTACCGGACCGGCGACTTGGTCGAGGTGCTTCCGGACGGTGCACTGCTCTGTCTCGGCCGTCAGGACGACCAGATGAAGATCAATAGCCATCGCGTCGAACTTGGCGAACTCCGCCACCACGTACTGAGCATTCCGGGCGTCGCCAACGCCGCCTTCGACATCGTCCGCGGTCCGCTCGATGCCCTGGAACTCTTCGTCCTGCCACGTCAAATGCCCCTCGACAGCCTGGCGTTCGCCGAGACTGTCCGGAACTCCCTCGCCGCAGCGTTGCCCTCCGCTCTCGTCCCACAGGAGGTCCACGTCGTCCCCGAGATCGTCTTCACCCCCAATGGCAAGTGCGACATCCGTGCCACACGCAGGAATCTGTTCTGCGCGGGGCGGCCGGCGGACCCTTCCTCACTACGCTAAGAGGATCGCGCTTTCTCTTGAGGGCGTTGCGGCACCGAGCCGGCCACGGACGGTTCCACCGGGCGGTGGCGGAAGTCGGCGCGGGTTCGGCGCAGCGTCCACGACCGGACTGGAAGGGGCGGCAGGGGAGGCCGGCGACGAGTCGGCATGGAGTCAACACGGCTTCGACTGGGCTTGTTTGACGTGAATGAGCCCGGGCCCTTGCCCTGCATGTCTGCTGACTTCGGATGCGTCTGCCACGTACCCACACCCCAGTTCGGGACCATCTTGCTACGAAGGAAGCGCAAGGACGCAGCAGACCAGATCAAGTCCGGCTCGGGGGGCGTGTGTTGACTCCGCTTCCCGGTCGAACTGTCAGCGGGGCAGTAGGGGGTAGGGGGTGTCGCGGGGGATTGGGGTGCGATAGCGCCCGGCTCGATCCTGGGCGAGGTGGCTTACGGCAAAGCGTTCCGTTTCGAATATCTCGTTGGAACGCCCATACAGTGGAGTATTTCCGACATATTCTTACGGTTCGGTATCGCGGTGCCTGTGTCGTGTCGTCTCTCCTTCCGCCCGCGTGTTCGCTGCGCTGTTTTCGGTCAAGCCAAGATCATTGCTGACATTGGGGTGCGATAAGGTGGCGGGACGTGCGGGGCCGTGATGTCTTCCGGCCGGTACGTTTTCCTCTGTCGGCGTGAACGGATTTCCGTCCGGTGCCGCGGGCGGGGTAGAAGTGAGGAAATGTCCGGGCGAAGGGGGAATCGCATCATGGCGACAGACTTCAAAATTGATGTCGGACGCATCCAGGAGATGCTCACGAAGCTCTCGGAGGCGGGCGACCGCATGCGGGATGCGCAGCGCCGTCTCGAAAAGGTGGGCCCGAAGACCCTGGGTACCGGTGGCCTCGATGACGCCTGCGATGAGTTTCAGGATCAGTGGGGCGATGGCATCAAGCGCATCGCGAAAGCGTCCAAGGAGATTCACGAGAAGCTCCAGGTGACACTGGACGCCTATAAGGCCGGCGAAGCAGAAAACGCCAAGATGATGGGCAGGAAGTAGCCGCCAGCACGGTTCGGCACTGCCCGGTTCAGAGTCGAGGAAAAGATTGACCACAGGGGGAAACGCATGTCTTGGCGCAGTATGTTCATCGAGGACGACTCGGCTTGGCCCGGCGTCGGTTTCAATCCGGCCAAGGGGGATCTGGACCAGATCCAGGCGCTTGCTTCGGATGTGAAGTCCGTCGGCGACGAACTGGACGAGCTCGACCACATGCTCAAGTCGATCGGTAGGAGCGATGGCGCGTGGGAAGGCGAAGCGGCGCGGAACTTCGCGAAGAAACTCGGTGAACTGCCCAAGTACCTTCACCAAGGCAGCGAATCCATGCATGACTGTGCCAAGGCGCTGCGTGGCTGGCACACTCATCTGCAGGGATTCCAGGACAAGGCCGGGAACATCGAGGCCGAGGCGGCATCTGCCCGTCATCGACTGAAGTCCGAGCAAGCGCAATTCGAGAGCCTGAAGAAGCAGTACGACTCGCTCAACCTGGCGACGGTGGATGCGAACGACCCCGGGTTCAAGCAGCTCATGACGAACTTGGGTGACGCGCGGGACGCGGCCAACGGGTCCAAGGAAAAGTTGGAACATCTCATCCGTGAGGCCGAGCGCATCCATGCTCAGTGGAAGGACCGCGCCGGCGAGGCCGAACGCGCGATCCTCAAGGCGTCGGAGAACCACCCGCCGGACATCCACTGGTGGAACAAGGCCATTGACGGCCTGAAGGCCGGCTTCCGGGCGTTCACGGACTGGCTGGTCGACCACGCCGATCTGCTGTCGACGATCTCGTCGGGCCTGGCCGCGGCCGCACTTGCCTGTGAATTCGTACCGGTCGTGGGAACGGTGGCAGGCGGCGTGCTCGCGGGAGCCTCCGCGGTCTGTGCCGCCGGAGCCATGGCGGGTCACTGGATCGGCAACGCGCGCGGGAACGGCACGCCGGGATGGAAGATCGGGCTCGATGCACTCGGGGTCATTCCCGGCGTCGGCGGCATCGCGAAGTCGGCCGTCGCCGGTGCCAAAACGGCTGTGGGCGCAGCAGAGGGGGCCAGCCTTTTGGGAAGGGCGGCCGCCGGAGCCAAGGGTCTGGCCCGAGGCGAGGAGCTCGGTCAGAAGATCTACGACGGCGTGCGTGCCCCGCTCAGCCAGAAGGGCATCAATATGCTCCTGAAGGGCAGGTTCCCGGAGGGGAAGGTGCCGACTGCCGTGGAGGCCGGTATCCAACTCCCCATCAAGGCAGGGTCGTTCATCCACGGCGCCGCGAAGCAGTTGTCCGGTGAGGAAGAGAATTAGGTCCGGCGCAGCGCGAGGACAGGAGAAATCGTTCACGCGGCTATCGGGTTGCGCGAATCGGGACAGTGCGGCGGTGCCGCGAGTGCGCCCGCCCCGACGCGACCCCCTGCTGCGTGCGCAGCGAAGGGACCAGAAAATGCCGAACGACGCCGGCGACACCACGACCAGGACGACAACTCCCCAGCAACGGCAGGCCACCAAGCTGCATATCGGCTGGATCATGCCGCCGTTCGTCCGCGAACTCCCCGTGAATGCCGTGGATGACGAGGCGGCAGCCACGCAGTTGCACGCATTGGTCACGGACCTCCTGCCGGACCATCCGGCGGAGTACCAGTACCGCTTCGCGCTGGGACTTTCGGCGCAGTTGGAGCCGATGGCGGAGGCCGATGTCATCTACGCGGGACTCTGCCCTCTTGAGGTCGACGAGCGGCCGGGCCTGTCCACCCTTGTCGTCAGCCAGGTGGCGCACGATGCCGAGAACGAGACCGCGGCGCTGCGCAAGACGCGCGAAACCCTTGAGCGGAAGTACCCGGACGACGACTTCCAGTCAGTGGAGTTGACCTGTGGGACCGCTCTCCTCCGCGTCGGCACGTCCTCGTACGTCATCAGCGCGGAATGGTCGGTGTCGGGTCGCGAACTTCCGGTCAGCCAGTCGCAGATGCAGGGCTACATTCCCCTGCCCGGCACCGCGGAGATGCTGATCTTCGAACTGACCTCGCAGGCGGGCGAAGACTGGGATCTCCACGTCGAGCTCTTCCGCGAGATTCTGAACACGGTCGACTGGGGCACGGATCTGGAGATCGCGGACTACCGCACTATGCGGAGCGCGCCATCGGTTCCGGCCTCCGTCGAGCCGGCCGAGGCCGTCAAGAAGGCCCTGTACAGGTGCTCCAGTAGGCTGCTCGACGCCGTAGCCCTGCGCGGCCGCGTGGGCGGTCCGGATTCCCTGGCGGCGATCACCTGCGAGGGCTGCTGGGGCAAGGGCCTGCGCACGCCGTGTTCCGCGAAACACGTGTGGCACATCGATCTCGTGCCGGGTAGTGCGCTGCCCGCTGCGCTGTCGCGGGTGGTGGCGGCCTTCTCCGACAACGGTTGGGAGTCGGAGAGGGGGGAGACGGGAGACGCGGTGCGTGCGTGGGAAGTCGACATCTCCGGAAACCGGCTGGGCCATTCCTTCGTGCTTGCCGTCGATGTGGCCGCCGGACGGCTCACGGCCGAAGTGGCGTCTCCGTGTGACCGTGCTGTCGATGCCGAGCCAACCGGCTCTGTTTTCGGGTGAATTGGGAGGAACGGCCAAAGATGAGTCAGAGCGACCTTGTGGATCGGGTGCGGGCCGTGTTGCCCGCTGGTGAACGGGATGCCGAGGTTTTTCGGGCCGTTCATGTCACCCAGAGCGTCGAAGGTGGCGGCGATGCACCGAAGTTCGTGCGGCCGGAGGTACTGGTCGGGCGCAGCATGCCAGGGGACGGGTGGGCGCGTGCCTTCTCTTTCGTTCCGCTGATCTTCAAGGTCGCCTTCAACGCCTTTCCGGAGCCCGATGCGAGCAGCGATGACCCGGTCGTGAGAGCGGCACGGCAGCGGAAGAACGCGCACTTCTTCGGCACCTGGGAGGGACTGGCGGGGCAGTGGATGGCTGCCTTGCAGCCGCGGTGTTCGGGAGGTGTGGTGACGGCCTTCGCGCTCAGTGAGAGCCATGTGCGCTTTGTCTACTGGCAGAAGCGCCGTGGCGGCGAAAGGCTGGGTGACGCCCATGAGTTGGGGGCTGTGTTCCCGCGGGAGAGCATTGCCTGGACACGTCGTAGACGGAAGGACACCAAGGAGTTTCAGATCGGGTTCGCCGACGGTTCCTGGGGGACGGTGTTGGTTCCTGGGGATACGGGATTTTTGGCAGCGTTTCCTTGCACGTTGAGTGCTGGGGACGCGGTTCCGTAGGTGTCGGTGGCGGCGGGTGTTTCGCGGCTGGGCACGGGGCCTTTGTCGGGGGCGTTTCACTGGTTTCACGGGGTTCGGGGGATGGGAGGGGTTCCCGGGCGGGGGGTAGGGGCCTTGAATCGCTGGTCTGGGCCCGCCGCGCGGAGGTGCGTGCGTGGTGGGGGAGTCGAGGCGACGTGAGGGTGGGGGCACTGTGTCTCGCTGCACGCCCAATCGGCAGTTGTCCGCGCTGCTGTTGGAGGCCGACTGGAGCGCCGCTGATCTGGCGCGGGCGGTCAACGCCCTGGGCACGGCCCAGGGGTTGGTGCTGCGGTACGACCGCACGTCCGTCGCGCACTGGCTCACCGGCTCCCGGCCGCGGGCGCCCGTCCCGGACCTGGCGGCCCAGGCGTTGAGCCGTCGCAGCGGGCGTCCGGTCACCGCTCAGGAGACCGGGCTCACGCAGTTCCCGAGAGCGGCGGCCGTACGACCCGGTTTGGCCGAGGAGGGGGAGCCGCTGCGGCGGTTGGGCGCGTTGTGCCGGGGGGAGTCGGATCCGGCGCAGCGGGCCGAGTTGGCGCGGACCGTTTACACGGTGACGACCGCGCCCTCCGCGCGGCCCGGGCCCGCCCAGCCCCCTGCCAGGGTGGCGGCGCGGCGGCGGGCGGCCCATCCGTCCGACGTGCAGGGGCTGACGGAGATGAGCGGGGTGTTCGTGTCCCTGGCGCAGACGCACGGGGGCGGACATGCGCGGACGGCGTTGGCCGCCTATCTCGGGGATGACGTCGTGCCGCTGCTGAACGCTTCGGGGACCGAGTCGTGGCACCGCGAACTGCTTACCGGGGGCGCCCAGTTGACGCATGTGTTGGCGGTCATGACGGACGATGCCGGGCATCACGGCCTGGCTCGACGGTACTTCCGGACGGCGCTGTCGCTGGCTCGTGAGGCCGGGAGCAGGGCCGTGCGGGCCGTCACGCTGCGGGTGATGAGTGGTCAGGCGCTGCGGTTGGGGTATCTGCACCACGCCGCGGAGCTCGCCCAGGCCGCGGTGGGGGTGGATGCGGCGGGGCTCGACGTGCAGGCGTTCGTGTTGGTCCAGCGGGCCCTGGTGCGGGCCACGCAGCGTCGTGTGCGGGAGGCGTTGGCGGATCTCGGGGCGGCGGAGGGGGCGCACGAGCGGGCTTCCGGTGCGCCCGGGCCGTTCACCGCCTATCCCCGGTCCGGGCTCGACTACCAACGCGCGCTGACGTTCCGGGCCCTCGGGCGGACGGAGGACGCGCTGGCCGCCCTGCACGACTCGGTACGCCACCGCTCCGGCGGTGAACGGCGCGGGGACGCGCTGACCCAGGCGCGGATCGCCGAAATGCTGTTGGAACAGGGGAGGTTGGAGGAAGCCTGCGCGCGCTGGCACGCCTTTCTCGACGTCTATCCGCGCCTCCACTCCGTCCAGGCCGACCAGGCCCTCGGCCGCCTCACCCGTACCCTGCGCAGCTTCGCCCGCCATCCGCACGCGGCGGGGGTGCAGGAGCGGGCGCGGGGCGTCCTGCGCCCGGCCCGTCTGGCCAATCCGGAGCCGGCGGGCCGCGGCGCCCGTCTGTCCGATCCGGCCCACTCGACGTACTCGACGTACTCGACCAGGCCGACCCGCATGGCCTGACGGGCGCCGCGTCGTTGCCGCTCCGCCCGTTGCCCCGCGCCGCGTAAGCGCAGCAGCCAGCAGCCAGCAGCCAGCGACTGGAAACCAGCAACCAGCCAGCACCAGCCGGCACTTGGCGCCCAGGCGTGCCCACCAGCCCGGTTGCTCCCCCTGCCCCTTCGGTCCCGCCCGCGCATGCCCTCGACTTCACAAGCTCACGAGCGTTCAACGCGTTCATGGCTCGCGCGGCGGTACGGGGTTCCGGGGCGGCCGGTTTCGGCGCTTGATGGAAGCCCGAGTCGGCGCCTCCCAGGGGTGCCCCGTCGGCGTCCGGTTCTCGATGTGAGGTTCCGATGACCCCTTCCACGCACCATCCCGTAACGCTCCCCCCGTTGGCCGACCTCGACCGCCCCGCCGCCCTGCGCGGTCTGCCGTACGAGGCGTTGGAGGCCCTCGCGGCGGAGATCCGCGCGTTCCTGATCGAGAAGGTCACCGCCGTCGGCGGCCACCTCGGGCCGAACCTGGGCATGGTGGAGCTGACGCTCGCGCTCCACCGGGTCTTCGACTCGCCGCACGACACCCTGCTCTTCGACACCGGTCACCAGGCGTATGTGCACAAGCTGTTGACCGGACGGGCCGCGGACTTCGACGGGCTGCGGCAGCGCGGGGGGCTGTCGGGCTACCCGTCGCGGGCCGAGTCCGAGCACGACGTGATCGAGAACTCCCATGCCTCGACGGCCCTTTCCTACGCGGACGGGCTGGCCAAGGCGCGTCGGCTGCACGGGGAGCGCGACCGGGCGGTGGTGGCCGTGATCGGCGACGGGGCGCTGACCGGGGGCATGGCCTGGGAGGCGATGAACAACCTGGGGGCGCATCCGGACCGGCCGGTCGTCGTGGTGCTGAACGACAACGAGCGTTCCTATGCGCCCACCATCGGGGCGTTGGCGGATCATCTCCAGCACCTGCGCGGTGACGGGACGGACAGCGTCGACTGGTTGGTGGACGGGGGCGGGGCGCGGGCCGGCGGCAACCTGGGGCCGCTGCCGGTGGCGGGGAACCTCTTCGAACTGCTCGGGTTCTGCTATCTCGGGCCGGTGGACGGCCACCACCTGCCGTCCGTGGAGGAGGCGTTGCGGGTCGCCCGCGAGCTGTCCCGGCCGGTGGTGGTGCACGTCGTCACCGTCAAGGGGAAGGGGTACCCGCCGGCGCTGACGGACCGGGCCGACTGCATGCATGCGGTGGGGGTGCTCGACCCGGTGTCCGGGCGGCCCCGTTCCTCTGCGGGGCGGCCGTCCTGGACGCACGTCTTCGCGGACGAGCTGCGTGACGTGGGGGAGCGGCGCCGGGACGTGGTCGCGGTCACGGCGGCCATGCCGGGGCCCACGGGGCTGGCGCGGTTCGGGGAGCGGTTTCCCGAGCGGTTCTTCGACGTGGGGATCGCCGAGCAGCACGCCGTGACCTCGGCCGCGGCGTTGGCGATGGACGGGCTGCACCCGGTGGTCGCGGTCTACGCCACCTTCCTCGGGCGCGCCTTCGACCAGGTGTTGATGGACGTGGCGCTGCACCGGCTGCCGGTCACCTTCGCCCTGGACCGCGCCGGCATCACCGGCCCGGACGGGCCGAGCCACCACGGCATGTGGGACCTGACCGTGCTCGGCGCGGTGCCGGGCATGCGGGTGGCGGTGCCACGGGACGCGGCGCGGCTGCGCGAACTGCTCGCCGAGGCGCTGGACTGCGCCTCGGGGCCGACCGCGCTGCGCTTCCCGAAGGCGACCGCCGGCACCGACCTGCCGGCCGTCGAACGCATCGGACCCGTCGACGTCCTGTACCGCACCGATACCCGGGACGTGCTGCTGGTGCCGGTCGGCCCGCTGGCCGGGCCGGCGTTGGAGGCCGCGCGCTATCTGGCGGCAAAGGGCGTCGGGGTCACCGTCGCGGACCCGCGCTGGGTGCTGCCGGTGCCCGAGGAGCTCACGGAACTGGGCGGCCGGCACCGCGTGGTGGTGACCGTCGAGGACAACACCCGCTCCGGCGGGATGGGTACCGCCGTCGCCCGCGCCCTGGCCGACGCCGGCTCCACCGTGCCGGTCCGCGTGCTCGGTCTGCCCGGGCGGTTCATCCACCACGGCACCCGCGAGGCACTGCTCGCCGCGGCCGGCCTGAACCGCTCCGGCATCGTCCACTCCGTCCTGCGTGCCCGCGCCCACCTCCCGCACCTGGAACCGGAGATCCGGCCATGACCATCGACCTGGGCCTGCCCGCCGTGCCGCCCCGCCTGCCCGCCCGCCGCCCCTCGCGCCGGATCGACGTCGGTGGCGTCCCGGTCGGCGACGGCGCACCCATCTCCGTGCAGACCATGACCACCACCCTGACCGCCGACGTCGACGCCACCCTCCAGCAGATCGCCGAAGTCACCGCCGCCGGCTGCGACATCGTCCGGGTCGCGGTCCCCTCCCAGGACGACGCCGACGCGCTGCCGGCCATCGCGCGCAGGTCCCCGATCCCCGTCGTCGCCGACATCCACTTCCAGCCGCGCTACGTCTTCCAGGCCATCGACGCCGGCTGCGCGGCGGTGCGGGTCAACCCCGGCAACATCAAGCGGTTCGACGACAAGGTCGCGGAGATCGCCGCGGCGGCGTCGGCGGCCGGGGTGCCGATCCGGATCGGGGTGAACGCGGGCTCGCTCGACAAGCGGTTGCTCACCAAGTACGGGCAGGCCGGCCCGGAGGCGCTGGTGGAGTCCGCGCTGTGGGAGTGCTCGCTGTTCGAGGAGCACGGTTTCCGCGACCTGAAGCTCGCGGTCAAGCACCATGACCCGCTGACCGTGATCGCCGCCAACCGGCTGCTGGCGGAGAGCTGTGACTACCCGTTGCATCTGGGCGTGACCGAGGCGGGCCCGGCCTTTCAGGGTTCGGTCAAGTCGGCGGTGGCGTTCGGGGTGTTGCTGGCGGCGGGGATCGGCGACACCATCCGGGTCTCGCTGTCCGCCCCGCCGGTCGAGCAGGTCAAGGCCGGCTGTCACATCCTGTCCTCCCTCGGACTGCGGCCCCGGAAGCTGGAGATCGTCTCCTGCCCCGGCTGCGGCCGCCTCCAGGTCGACATCCACAAGCTGGCCGACCAGGTCGAGGCCGCCTTCGACGGCTTCCCCCACCCGCTGCGGGTGGCCGTCATGGGCTGCGTCGTCAACGGCCCCGGCGAGGCCCGCGAGGCCGACATCGGGGTCTCCTCCGGCAACGGCAAGGGCCAGATCTTCGTACGGGGCCGGGTCGTGCGGACGGTCGCCGAATCGAAGATCGTCGACGCGCTGCTCGACGAGGCCCTCAAGCTCACCCAGGCCGACCCCGGCCCCGGACCGTCGGGAGACGTCTTGACCGATCCGTGACGCCCTCTCCGCGACCCCCGGCGCCCACCTCGTGACCGCGTCCGCCCACACCGAGGAACCACCGACGCAGCACGCAATGACCAACAGGGAGGAACCACTGTCATGACCACCCACCTGCCACCACCCGCGACGAGGCGATCATCGCCGAGCTGCACCGACTGGAGTCCGCCCAGGCCGAGTTCCTCGCCGACCACCTCGGGGCCGTCGCCCCCGAGGACCGCCTGCTGGACTCCGGCTGCGGCCGGGGCGGCGGCACCCTGGTCGCCAACAAGCGGTTCGACTGCCACGTCGACGGGATCTCCATCCCCGAGACCCAGGTGGCCTTCGCAGGCGCGCAGGCCGAGAAGCGCGGCGTGGCCGACAAGGTCCGCTTCCACCTCAAGAACGTGCTCGCCACCGGCTCGTACCGCGCCATCTGGAACAACGAGTCCACGATGTACGTCGACCTGTCGCTGCTCTTCGCCGAGTACTCCCGGCTGCTGGCCCGCGGCGGCCGCCACGTCACCGTCACCGGCTGCCACAACGACGCCTACGGGCACCCCTCCCGCGAGGTCTCCACGATCAACGCCCACTACCTCTGCGACATCCACCCCCGCTCCACCTATGTCAGGGAGACGGCCGCCAACCGCCTGGTCCCCATCTGCGTGGTGGACCTCACCGAGGCGACCCTCCCGTACTGGGAGCTGCGCGCCCCGTCGTCCCTGGCCACCGGCATCGAGGACGCGTTCCTCACCGCCTACAAGAACGGCAGCTTCCAGTACCTGCTGATCGCCGCCGACCGCGTCTGACCTCCCGCGAGCACCCTCCGTCCGGACCGCTACCGGCCTCCCGGCCCGGGCGGAGGGGGAAAGGACCCCCGGTCATGACCCCCGCGCCCCTCATGGCGGCCCCGCTGGACCTGGACCACATCCGCGCCTCCGTCGACGAGGTCCTCGCGGCGTTCCTCGACGACCTCGAACGGACCGCACCCCACCCCCAACTCCCCGAACTCGTCCGCGCGTTGCGGAGACTCGTCGGGGCCGGCGGCAAGCGCCTGCGGCCCCTGCTGTGCGTCGTCGGCTGGCACGCCGCCGGCGGCGCCGGCGGCCGGGGCGCCGCGCTGCGCCTGGCCGCCTCGCTGGAACTGCTGCACGCCGCCGTGCTCATCCACGACGACCTGATCGACGACTCCGCCACCCGCCGCGGCCGTCCCACCGTCCACCGCGCCCTGGCCGCCCGGCACCTGACGGGCCGCGGGCCGGACGCCCTGCGGTTCGGGGCCAGCGCCGCCCTGCTGCTCGGGGACCTCACCCTCGTCTGGTCGGACCACCTGCTGCGGACCGCGCGGCTCACCGACGGCGAGTACCGGGCCGTGCTGCCGGTGTTGGACGCCGTGCGCCGTGACGTGCTGCTGGGCCAGTACCTGGACCTGCTGTCCACCGGTACCCCCGGCGACGACCTGGACAGCGCGCTGGCCGTCACCCGGTACAAGACCGCCCACTACACCGTCGAACGCCCCCTCCAGGCCGGTGCCGCGCTGGCCGGCGCCGGTCCCGAACTCCTCGCCGCGTGCAGCGACTTCGGCATCCCGCTGGGCGAGGCGTTCCAACTGCGCGACGACCTCCTGGGCGTCTTCGGCGACCCGCGGCGCACCGGCAAGTCCGACCTCGACGACCTGCGCGAGGGCAAGCACACCCCGCTGATCGCCCTCACCCTGCGCCGCGCCGACCCGCACCAGCGCTCCTTCCTCCGCCGCCACCTGGGCCGGCCGGGCCTGCGCGCCGCCGACGCGGCCGCGGTCCGCGACATCATCCGCGCCACCGGCGCCCGCGACACGGTCGAGGAAATGATCGAGACCCGCCGTCTCCGGGCCCTGGCGGCGCTGGACGCGGCCGACTTCCCGCCGCCCGCCACCACCGCCCTGCACACCCTGGCCGAGGCCGCCGTACGGAGGTCCGCATGACCACCCACGCCCAACCCGCCCCGCGCCGCGTGCTGTTGGCCGCGCCCCGCGGCTACTGCGCCGGCGTGGAGCGCGCCGTCGCCACCGTGGAGCAGGCCCTGGAACGGCACGGGCCGCCGGTCTACGTCCGGCACCAGATCGTCCACAACGCCCATGTGGTGCGCGCCCTGGAGCGCAGGGGCGCCGTCTTCGTCGAGCGGACCGACGAGGTGCCCGAGGGCGCCACCGTGGTCTTCTCCGCCCACGGCGTCGCCCCGCTGGTCCACGCCGAGGCCGCCCGGCGCCGGTTGACTGTCGTCGACGCCACCTGCCCCCTGGTCACCAAGGTCCACAGGGAGGCCCGGCGCTTCGCCGACGAGGGCTACGACATCCTGCTCATCGGCCACGAGGGCCACGAGGAGGTCGTCGGCACCATGGGCGAGGCCCCAGGCCGCATCCACCTGGTGGACGGCCCGTCGGACGTCGCCGACGTCCACGTCCGCGACGAGCGGAAGGTCGCCTGGCTGTCCCAGACCACGCTCTCCGTCGACGAGACCATGGCCACCGCGGCCGCCCTCAAGGACCGCTTCCCGGCCCTGACCAGCCCGCCCAGCGACGACATCTGCTACGCCACCCAGAACCGCCAGGAGGCCGTCAAGCAGATCGCCGCCGAGGCCGACCTGGTCCTGGTCGTCGGCTCCCCGCACTCCTCCAACTCCGTCCGGCTGGTCGAGGTCGCCCTCGCCTCGGGCGCCACCGCGGCCCATCTCGTGGACACCGCGGACGAGTTGGCGGCGGAGTGGCTCGACGGGGTGCGCACCATCGGCGTCACCTCCGGCGCCTCCGTCCCCGACGTGCTGGTCGACGGCGTCCTGGACCGGCTCGCCGACCGCGGCTTCGACCACGTGGAGGTGGTCCGCTCCACCGAGGAGACCCAGCGCTTCGCGCTGCCCCGCCCCCTCCTTCCCCACGACGACAGTTGAGCCCCGATCCGACCCCACCCCGGCTGCTCGGGAGTCATCCGTGACCTACGTCATCGCGCTGCCCTGCATCGACGTCAAGGACAAGTCCTGCATCGAGGAGTGCCCCGTCGACTGCCTCTACGAGGGCTCCCGCTCGATGTACATCCACCCGGACGAGTGCGTCGACTGCGGGGCGTGTGAGCCGGTCTGCCCGGTCGAGGCGATCTTCTACGAGGAGGACACCCCGCAGGAGTGGCACCGTTACCACGTGGCCAACGCCGAGTTCTTCGCCGAGTTGGGCGCGCCGGGCGGCGCCGCCCGGCTCGGCCCGGTCGCGCGTGACCATCCCCTCATCGCCCAGCAGACGGCCCGCACCCCATGACCCCGGCACCGCCCGCCGGCACCGGCCGCGGGCCGCCGGGACGTGGTCGTCCTCGGCTCGACCGGTTCGATCGGCACCCAGGCCGTCGAGCTGATCGGGCGCAACCCCGACCGGTTCCGTGTCACCGGGCTCGCCGCCGGTGGTGCGCGGGTCGGTCAACTCGCCGCACAGGCACGCAGGTTGAGGGCGCGAACCGTGGCGGTGGCGCGCGCGGACGTGGTGCCGGCGCTGCGTCAGGCGCTGGCCGCGCAGTTCCGGGCCGAGCCGCCGCCCGAGATCCTCGCGGGCCCCGACGCGGCGTCCGAACTCGCCGCCTCCGACTGTCACACGGTGCTCAACGGCATCACCGGCTCCATCGGCCTGGCCCTGACGCTCGCCGCCCTGAAGGCCGGGCGCACCCTGGCGCTCGCCAACAAGGAATCGCTGATCGCCGGCGGCCCGTTGGTGGCGGAACTGGCCCGGCCCGGGCAGATCGTCCCGGTCGACTCCGAGCACGCCGCGCTCTTCCAGGCGCTCGCCGCCGGCACGCGGGCGGACGTGCGCAGGCTCCTGCTCACCGCGTCCGGCGGCCCGTTCCGGGGCCGCACCCGGGCCCAACTCGCCGATGCCGCACCCGCCGACGCGCTCGCCCACCCCACCTGGTCGATGGGCCCGACGATCACCGTCAACTCCGCGACCCTGGTCAACAAGGGCCTGGAGGTCATCGAGGCGCACCTGCTCTTCGGCGTCCCCCTCGACCGCATCGAGGTCGTCGTCCACCCGCAGTCCGCGGTGCACTCCATGGTGGAGTTCGTCGACGGTTCGGCGCTGGCGCAGGCCGCCCCGCCGGACATGCGCGGCCCGCTCGCCATTGGGCTCGGCTGGCCCGAGCGGATCCCCGACGCGGCGCCCGCCTTCGACTGGGCCGCGCCCCTCGCCTGGGAGTTCCTCCCCCTCGACGCGGAGGCGTTCCCCGCGGTCCAACTCGCCTGCTGCGTAGGCAAGGTGGGCGGCACCGCCCCGGCGGTCCTCAACGCCGCGAACGAGGAGTGCGTTGCCGCGTTCCTCGCCGGCCGGCTGCCGTTCGCCGGCATCGTGGAGACGGTCACCGCGGTGGTGGCCGAGCACGGGACCCCGGCCAACGGGGCCGCGCTCACCCTGTCGGACATCGTGGCGGCGGAAGCCTGGGCGCACGCCCGGGCCCGCGAACTGGCGACGTACGCGGGGCGATCGGCCGCGCGCCGCGGACCACGGCGCTGACAGGGCCACCCAACGCCCCCCCGCCAACTACCGCCCCGAATCGGTGAGATGCGACGGAAAGCCTGGATTCCGCACCCCCGATCCGGGATCGTAGAGAAATGAACTCCGGCGACTGCGACGGCGACCGCACCCCCGACCGCGACGGCGACGACGACGTGGAGATGCGCGAAGTGGTCCGCGAACTGGCCCGGGCATTGGAGACGATGCTCAACCTCATCAAGGCCGACGCCCTGCCCGTGACCCCCGAGGCGCGCGCCCTGATGCACCGGACCATGGCCTTCCTCGACGAGTCCACCGACCGGTTCGTGACCCTGGACCGCCCCGGCGACATCCTCCCCCTGGCCGCCGCCATCAACGAGATGGTCAACTCCACGCGCCAGCAGATCCACGACGACGTGATCGCCGCCTCCCCGCCCCCGGACCACCCGACGCCCTGAGCGCGAACGCGCACCGGTCTCCCCGGGCGCCCACCGCCCACGTCCCCTGCAGAAACGTCTGCGCAACGAACTACCCTGACCCGTTATGGAGTGGCTCGAACGGGTGGTGGACCTCAGACGGTGGACGCAGAACGGCGTCCGCGCCCCGCACAAGCCGCTGTTGCTCCTCTACGCCCTCGGCAGCTACCAGCGGGACGCCGACGCCGAACTCCGCTACACCGCGGTCGAGGACGACCTCAAGCGCCTGCTCGCCGAGTACGGACCGCCGAACCCGACGACCCCCGCCTACCCCTTCCACCACCTCGTCAGCGACGGCGTGTGGGAGGTCCACACCGACCGGGGACCGGGCAGCCCCGGCGCCAAGGTCGGCGAACTCCGCTCCAGCGGAGCCACCGGCAGCCTCGCCCCCGGCCTGCGGGACGCCCTCGCCGCGGACCCGGCGTTGCTCGGCCGCCTGGTCAGGGTGGCGCTGGACGCCCACTTCCCGCCGTCCCTGCACGGCGACCTGTGCGAGGCGGTCGGCCTCGACCTGGAGCGCGCCGAACTCGGCCCCGCACACCCCGCGAACGAGACGGCCCGACGCCAACGGGACCCGCGGATCCGCGAACTCGTCTTCACCGCCTACGAGTACCAGTGCGCGTTCTGCGGTTACGACGGGGCGCTCGGCGACGCGCGGCTGCGCACCAGCGCGGTCGGGCTGGAGGCCGTGCACGTGCGCTGGTGGAGCCACGACGGGCCGGACGCGGTCGACAACGGCCTGTGTCTGTGCGCCCTGCACTACAAGCTCTTCGACAAGGGGGTCCTGGGCCTCGGCAACGACCACCGCATCCAGGTCTCCCAGCGCTTCGTCGGCCGCAACGAGGCCAGCCGACGGCTGGTCCTCGCCCTCGCCGGCCAGCCGGTCCTCGGCCCCCAGCCCGGTTTCGCACCGGTCGCCGAACACCACCGCGCCTGGCACGCCAAACAGGTCTTCCGCGGCGCCCCCCGCGATCCCGTCCTCACCCCCACGAACTACCACACCCTCGCAACGGACTGATCGTCCAGGGCCGTTGAGCTCGTTGAGCTCGTTGAGCTCGTTGAGCTCGTTGAGTCCGTTGAGTCCGTTGAGTCCGATGCGGGCGCGCGGGCGGGCGAGGGCGCGCCGACCCCACGGCTGAAAGGGACCCCCACCGCCCCTCACGTCACCGAGAAACCGCCGTCCACGAAGACCGTCTGGCCGGTCACGTACGCCGCGCCCGGGCCGGCCAGGAACACCGCGGCGCCGGCGAGGTCGGCCAGTTCGCCGGTGCGGCCGACCATCGTCCGGCGGGCGATCGCCTCGACGCGGTCCGGGTCGGCGTAGACCTCGGCGGTGAGCGGGGTGCGCACGAAGCCCGGGGCGAGGGCGTTGACGCACACGCCGTGCCGGGACCACGCCTCGGCCTGGGAGCGGGTCAGTGCCGCCAGTCCGGCCTTGGACACCCCGTAGGCGCCGCTGTTGCCGAACGCCCGGATCGACTGCTGGGAGGCGAGGTGCAGGATGCGGCCCCAGCCCCGCTCCGCCATCCCGGGCCCGAACCGCTGGCCCAGCAGGAACGGGGCGTCCAGGTTGACCGCCATCGTGCGGTCCCACTCCTCGGTGCCCAACTCGTCCATGGGCGGGCGGGGGTTGACGCCGGCGGAGTTGACCAGGATGTCCGGCTCGCCGAACCGGCGCGCCACCTCGTCCGCACCGGCCCGCACCGCCGCCCGGTCGCCCAGGTCGGCGGCGACCCAGTCCGCGGCGACGCCCGCCGCCCGCAACTCCTCGGCGGCCGCCGCCAACGGCTCCGGCCGGCGCGCCATCAGGACGACCTCCGCCCCGGCGCGGCCCAGCGCCTCGGCGATCGCCCGGCCGATCCCGGAGCTGCCCCCGGTCACCAGGGCCCGCCGGCCGGAGAGTGAGAACAGCGCGTCGAGGTACGGGGTGGACATGGGGCGGGCCTCCTGGATGCGACGGAACGAGAGGGGGCGAGACGGGCCGGGGCGGGCCGGTGTTGGCGCTTGCCGGCCGTCGCACCCCGGTGAGCGCGACGAGCACCTGGCCTCAGACGATCACACGGTGTCGTCGACCAGGTCCAGAACGGGGCGCAGTCCGTCCGGGCGGCGGTCGACGGGGAGGTGGTCGACGGGGAAGTAGCGGCAGCCGACGGCGGTGGCGCCGCCGTCCGCGGTCCGGTCGTCGCCGACCATCAGGACCTGCGCGGGGGAGCGGCCCAACGCACCGCAGGCGAGCGCGAAGAGGCGCGGGTCCGGCTTCTGGAGGGCGTGCTCGTAGGAGAGGACGCAGGCGGTGAGGTGGCGGTCCAGACCGTGGGCGCGCAGGACCGGGCGGAGGTCCCAGCCGATGTTGCTGAGCACGCCGGTGCGGATGCCGCGGCGGTGCAGCGCGGTGAGCACCTCGGCGGCGTCGGGGTAGGGCAGCCAGGCGTCCGGGGTCATATGGCGGTCGTAGAGCACGTCGTAGAGCGAGCGGTCGCTCGGCGGGTCGTACAACTCGGGGTGGGGGAGGGGGACTTGGCGGGCCAGTCCGGTGTAGAGGGCGCGGTGGTGGCGGGCCTCGCGGTCGCGGGCCTCCCAGAGGGCGGTCAGGGCGTCGGGGAGCGTGGCCGGCGAGGGCCCGCCGGGGAGGGCGCCGGCCCGTTCCAGGGCGGTGGCCAGCGCGGTGATCTCGGCGGCGTCGAGCGGGCAGGGCGCCGTGCCCGGGGCGGCGTGGAAGGCGGCGAGGGAGGCCCGGAGCCAGGTGCCCGCCGGCTCGATGCGCAGCAGCGTCCCGGAGAAGTCGAACAGGACGCCGGCGATCCGGTCGTCGGCCGGCCCGTCGGGCGTGCCGTTGGGGGTCGTCATGGCTCCATGGTGACGCCGGCCCGGCCGCGGCGGGTCAGGTCAGCGCGTTCAGGCCCGGCCAGAACGTCACCACGAGCGGGACGGCGGGCAGCAGGACGGCACAGGCGGTCATCCCCAGGCGGCGGCCGGGGGTGAGCCGGGCGGCCGGCGCCAGCAGCCGGTCGACCCGCTGCGGGACCTGCGCGAGCTGGGGCGGGCACGGCCCGAACACCCCGCTGTGCTCGTTGAGTTGGACCAGTGCCAGGGCTATCGTCAGCCGGCCGAAGCGGCGCGAGGCGACGTCGTCGGCGGCCAACTCGACCAGCCGGTGCACCTGGTCGCGGAACGCGGCGAACACCGGGATCTGCGGGAAGCCGGCCGCCAGCGCCGACGCGCAGTGCAACAGCACGTCGTGCCGGGCCCTGAGGTGCCCCTGCTCGTGGGCGATCAACGCATCGAGCTGACGGCCCTTCAGGCGCCGCAAGGCCGAGGTGGTGATGACCATTTGGGACGCGGGGTGGTGCTGCAACAGCCAGGCGGCCGGCCGGTCGCCCTCCAGCACCACCAGGCGGCCGCCGCGCGGGTCCTCGCCGGGCAGCAGCGGTGAACGGCGCCGGAGTTCGGCCCGGCGGCGCCGGCGGCGGGTCCGCGCCGCCCGCACCTCGCGGGTCAGCGCCACCACCGTCCACGCGCCGCCGCCCGCCAGCAGCAGCGCCAGCACGCCGGCCCACGGCCCGTAGGTGTTGAGCGCGTACGCCTCGACGACCACCCGCGGGGCGAAGCCGAACACCGGGCTGCGCACCGCGTCCCAGGCGGCGGCCGCGCTCAGCGCCATGGCGAGCACACAGCAGAGCAGCACCCCGGCCACCACGCACTGCCACACCCACAAGGCGAGTACCGGCTCCCGGTCCGGCCAGTCCGAACGGGCCATCAGGCGCGGCGCGGTCGCCGCGGCCAGCACGCCGAGGGTCATCAGCGTGAGGGGGACCATCATGGCCACAGCCTATGAGCGGCCGACTACCGGTTGGTACGGTCCTGCGGCGGAAGTGACGCACGCCACGCCACCGCCCGGTGTGCCCCGCGGGGCGGCGCCACTGCCGCCCGGCGGCGCCCCTCAGAGCGCCAGCAGCATGGCGAGCATGCCCACCCCCATGGCCACTTGGCAGGCCCGCAGCACACCGGGCCCACCCGGGCGCGCGGCGGGACCGCCGTCGGACGCCGGACCGCCCGGCGCCAACCGCACGCCGGCGGTGAGCACATAGACCACGTAGTAGACGAGCAACGCCCCGGTCACCAGCGGCACCCCGGCCGGCACCGCATGTCCCGCCCCGGCCGCCCCCGTCATGCCGGTCATCCCCGTCATGCCGTGCGCACTCTGCGTCCCCGACATCCCCGGCATGTCCCGCATGCCGACCATCGCGAGCGCCATGTAGACCATCGTCAGCGCGCCCACCGCGTGGTGCAGATGGCGCCGCAGCAGCGCCCACAGCGCCGCCGCGCCGAACACCACGGCGTACGGCCAGGGCGCCCACGCCGGCGGCGCCACCACGGACGCGGGCAGCGCCATCACCGCCATGCCCCCCGCCATCAGCGCCTCGCTCCGGGCCGTCGCCCGCTGGGCCGGGGGCCCGCTGCGTATACGGGACAGGCAGTAGCCGCCGGTCGCGGCGCACAGCGCCACCAGCAACCAGCCGACCAGCGGCGGCGTGTGCATGGCACACCTCCCGGACGGGGGACGGAGATCACCCGCAGGATTCCCGCCCGGGGCGTGGCACATGGGAGCGCACAGGCGCATACGGGGAGCGCAGGGCGCCGCCCGGCCGGTCAGCCCACCGCCGGCCGCTCCGGGCCGCACCAGGCGGTCAGCGCCGCCCGCAGCGCCTCCTCGGTCACCGGGGCGTCGCCCGCCCAGGCGAGATAGCCGTCCGGACGCACCAGCAGCGCCGCCGCCCCCACCCCCTCGGCATCGGCCGGGACGATCGCGACCCGGTCGGCCCACCCCGCCGCGGCCTTGCGCAGACCGTCCGCGCCCGCTTTTCCGTCGAGCCCCAGCAGCAACGGTCGCCCCGGGTGCAGCAGTTCCACCAACCGGGTCGGCCCGTCCGCCGTCGTCAGCGGCAGATCGCGGAGGAAGGTCCCCGCCAACGGGTGCCCGTCCGGGCCCGGGTCGTAGCGGATACCGGTGGCGTAGACGATCTCGGTGAGGTACTTGTTGACCTCGTCCATCGCCATCAACTCGGTGAACAGCCCGCGCAGCGCGTCGACTTGGGGACCTGGGCGCATCAGCGCCACCTGGGCGCGGGTGTTCGCCAACACCTGCGCGGCGACCGGATGCCGCTCGACCTGGTAGCTGTCCAGTAGCCCCGCCGGCGCCCAGCCCCGGCACTCGGCGGCCAGCTTCCACCCCAGGTTGAAGGCGTCCTGGAGGCCGAGGTTGGCGCCCTGCCCGCCGGCCGGGAAGTGGATGTGCGCCGCGTCCCCGGCCAGCAGCACCCGGCCCGCGCGGTACCGGTCCGCCTGCCGGGTGCTGTCGGAGAAGCGGCTGACGAAGTCCACGTCGGTCAGGGTGATCCGCACCCCGGTCACCCGCTCGATGCCCGCGGCCAGTTCCGCCGCGGTCGCCGGCCCCTCCGGCGCCTCCGGGGCGTCCCACTCGACGACGGCTATCCGCCCGTCCGGCATCCGCATGAACCAGCCCCGGTCGGTCCGCTCCCAGGCGGCCGGCAGCTCCCCGCCCCCGTGGACCTCGACGGTGCCCCGCCCCATCCGGCTGGTCAGCGACGCATCGGTGCCCGGGAAGCCGATCCCGGCGCCCTTGCGGACCGCGCTGCGCCCGCCGTCGCACCCGACCAGGAAGTCGCCGCGCACCTCCGACTCGCCGCCCGCGGTCCGCACCCGGACGGTGACCCCGGTGTCGTCCTGCGCCAGCCCGGTCACCTCGTGGCCGTGCCGGACCACCGCGCCGAGCGCGGCGGCCCGTTGGCCGAACAACTCGGTGAGGACCTCGTGGGTCAGCATCAGGTTGTGCGGCTGCTCGGCCGGCTCCGCGGTGTGCCGGCCGAGCAGGAACAGCCCGGCGAAATGGCCGCGGGCGCCGCGGTCGTCGACGTCCCGGCGGAAGGCCGCGAGCCCCGGCAGCCGCTCCTGGGCCCGGGCGAACTCCGTCAGCAGACCCCGCCGGTCCAGACTCTCCAACGTCCGGGAGTGCACCATCAGCGTGCGCGGCTCGCCCTCCCCCGGGCGGCCCCTCTCCAGGACGAGCGTCGCGACCCCGTGCAGCCGCAACTCCCCCGCCAGCGCCAGGCCGACCGGCCCGCCGCCCGCGATGACAACATCGAAGTGCTCCCCGCCCAGCGGGTGTTCCGTAGTGGTCATGTCGCGACGCTAGCGACCGCCGCCCCCTACCACCAGTTACCGTTGCGCAGGCCAGAGTTGCACCACGCGCACTCGTGCCGCCCGACCTCGCCGTCGGGTCAGGGCCGGTACCGCAACGGATGGTCCGCGGGCACCTCGGTCAGCACGATCCGGTGCCCGTCCGGGTCCGCGATCCACATCTCGATCAGCCCCCACGGCTCCCGCACCGGTGGCCGCAGCACCGTCACCCCGCGCCCGACCAACTCCTCGTGCGCCCGCGCCGCGTCGGCAACCTGGAGCCACAACCGGAGCGTCGGCGTCGGCGCCTCCGCGGACCGCCCGGACACCTCCAGGAAGCCGCCGCCGAGGAAGTACACCGTGCCGCGCTCCGGGCCCGTGCCGAACTCCCGGTAGATCGCCAGGCCCAGCGCCTCGCCGTAGAACGTCCGCGACCGCTCCGGATCGGTCGGCCGCAACAACACCCTGCTGCTCAGTACCTGCACCATGCCAGGGACCCTATGCCGCGCGACGGGCCACGGGTGCCTGACACGGCGCACCCGCCACCCCCGCCCGGAGCGGGGGACCTCCGCCCCTGCCGCTGCCGACCGCCTCTTGTTAGCCTCGCTGTCAGCCATCCTTACGTCCCGAGAGGACCCCGTGCCATGTCCACCACCTCGCTGACCTTCCGCACCGCCACCGAGGACGACATCCCCGGGCTCGTCGCCCTGGTGGAGGCGGCCTACCGCGGGGACGCCAGCCGGGCCGGGTGGACGACCGAGGCCGACCTGCTGGAGGGCCAGCGGACCGACCCCGAGGGCGTCGGCGCGGCGGTGCGCCACGAGAGCGGCCGGCTGCTGGTCGCCGAGCGGGACGGCGAGTTGATCGCCTGCTGCCAGTTGGAGCACCGCGGCGACCACACCTACTTCGGGATGTTCGCGGTCCGGCCCACCCTCCAGGGCGGCGGCCTGGGCAAGACGATCATCGCCGAGGCCGAGCGGGTCGCCCGGGCCACCTGGGGCGCCGGCGAGATGCGGATGACCGTGATCCGGCAGCGCGAGGAACTGGTCGCCTGGTACGAGCGGCGCGGCTACCGTCGCACCGGCGAGCTCAGCCCGTTCCCGTACGGCGACGAGCGGTTCGGCATCCCGCAGCGCGCCGACCTGGAGTTCGAGCAGCTGGTCAAGCCGCTGGGCTGACCGCCCGGCCGGCCGTCGCGCCGCTCACAGCCGCCCGGCCTCGATGATCCGCTGGAGGAACTGCCGGGTCCGGGCGTGCTCGGGAGCGCCGAACACCCGCTCCGGCGCCCCGCGTTCCAGGACCACCCCGCCCTCCAGGAAGCACACCTGGTCGGCGACCTCCCGGGCGAACCCCATCTCATGGGTGGCGATCACCATCGTCATGCCCTCCTCCTTGAGGTCCCGCACGACCGTCAACACCTCGCCGACCAGCTCCGGATCGAGCGCCGCGGTGATCTCGTCGAGCAGCAGCAACCGTGGCCGCCCGGCCAGCGCCCGGGCGATCGCCACCCGCTGCTGCTGGCCGCCGCTGAGCCGGTCCGGATACTCCCCGGCCCGCCCGCCGAGCCCCAGCCGCGCCAGCAGCGCACGGGCCCGCTCCTCGGCCTCGGCGCGCGGCACCTTGTGCACCCGGCGCGGCGCCAGCGTGATGTTGTCCAGCACGCTCAGGTGCGGGAAGAGGTTGTACGCCTGGAAGACCACGCCGATCCGGCGGCGCACCGCGTCCGCGTCCACCCGCGGATCGGTGATCTCCTCGCCGTCCAGGAAGATCGCCCCGTCGTCGATCTCCTCCAGCAGGTTGGCGCACCGCAGCAGCGTGGACTTGCCGGACCCGGAGGCCCCGATCAGCACCGTCACGCTGTGCGGGGCGACCGCCAGATCCACGTCCCGCAGCACGACGCTCCGCCCGCGCCCGTACGTCTTGCGCACCGCCTCCATCCGCAGCACCGGCCCGCCGGCCCGGTCCGCCGCGTCCACCGTCCCCGCCCCGTCCGTCGTGCTCATACCGTCCCTCCCTGGGTGCGCCGGCGGTCCATCCGGGCGGTGACCCAGTCCGTGAAGCGGGTCATCGGGATGGTCAGCGCCACGAAGACCAGCCCGGCCACCACGTACGGCGTGTAGTTGAAGTCCTTGCCGGCGATGATCTGCGCCGCGTACACCGCGTCCACCGCGCCCGCGATCGACACCAGCCCGGTGTCCTTCTGCAGCGACACCAGGTCGTTGAGGAGCGGCGGCACCACCCGCCGCACCGCCTGCGGCAGCACCACGAAGCGCAGCGCCTGCCCGCCGGTCAACCCCAACGACCGGGCCGCGGCCCGCTGCGAGGGGTGCACCGACTCGATGCCGGCCCGGAAGACCTCCGCCACGTACGCCGAGTACGTCAGCACCAGCGCCGCGCCGCCGAGGACCACCGGGTCGGTGGTGACCCCCTGGAGCCGGAGCGCCGGCACCCCGAACACCACCATCAACAGGCAGATGATCAGCGGCATTCCGCGGAAGAAGTCGGTGTACGCGGTGGCCAGCGCCCGCAGCGGGAAGAACACCGGCCCACGCAGCGTCCGCGCCACCGCCAGCAGCAGCCCGCACACCAACACCGCGGCCCCGCACACCACCAGCAGCCGCAGGTTCAACAGCAGCCCCTCCAGCACCTTCGGCAGCGCGATCCGCGCATACGCCGGGCTGAAGAACGTCTCCCGAGTGCGCGGCCAGCCGGGCGAGTCGACCACGGCCAGGACCAGCATCGCACCGGTGACCAGCGTGCTCAGCGCCGCGACGGCGACGGCCCGCCGCGCCCGGACCCGCCGGTACCGCTCCCGCTCGATCCGCCGCCGCGACGGCACGTACCCGTCGTCGACGACGTCGGACCCGGCGCTCCCCGCCGCCTTCCCTGTCTCCGTCATCTCTCCTTCCCCGTACGTCACTTGAGCACCGGGACGTCGACCGCGTCGGCCAGCCACCGCTTCTCCAGCGCGGCCAGCGTGCCCTTGCGGCGCAGCGCGTCGACCGCCGCCGTGACGCAGCCGGTCAGCGGGCTCTCCTTGTCCAGTACCAGCCCGAACTGCTCCTTGACCGGCCCCTGTTGCGCGAACTGCCCGACGACCACGGCGTCCTTGAGCTCCGCCGAGGTGATGAAGAAGGCGGTCGGCAGATCGACCAGGATCGCGTCCACCTGGCCGTTCTTCAGCGCGGACTTGGCCAGGTCGTTCTTCTGGAAGACCGCGGCCGGCCGGCTGGGGCGGATGGTGTCGTTGACGACGTCGAGGCTGGTGGTGCCGACCTGCGCGCCCAGCCGCACGCCCTTGAGGTCGGCGACGCTCTTGGCGCCGGCCGCCTTGGAGCCCTTGAGCGCCACCACCGCCTGCCGCACGTCGTAGTAGCCGGAGGAGAACGCCACCGCCCGCCTGCGCGACGCGCTGATCGACACCTGGTTGATATCGAAGTCGAACGTCTTCGCCCCGGGCGCGAAGGCGCTGTTGAACGGCACCTTCCGCCACCGCACCGCGCCCTTGCCGTACCCCAGCTCGTTCGCCACGGCGTAGGCCACCGCCGACTCGTAGCCCCTGCCGTTGGCCGGGTCGTCGTCGTTGAACCAGGGCGCGTAGGCGGGCTCGTCGGTGCCGACGGTCACCGTCCCCGGCGTCACGGTGGCCAGCCTGCCGGGCGCGCAACTCCGCTTCCCGGCGGCCTGCGTGCCGCCCGGGGCGGCGTCCTGCGGGGCGCAGCCGACCGCCGTGCCGAGCAGCACGACGGTGGCGCAGACGGTCAGACGCACGCGGCGTCGGGAGGGATGCATGCCCGGAGAGTGGCAGCGCACCGCCCGATCTGTCGAGATCACCGACCCGAACGTCCGCATGCTGGAAGCAGATTGCACCGCTGTGAACTGCACGTTTCCCGAACCCGGCGGCCCGCGCGCCGGGTTCGGGCCGCACCCGGCCGACCGCTACGCGGTGAAGCGCACCGCCCGCCGGATCTCCGGCCGGTCGGTCACCACACCGTCCAGCCCCAACCCCCGCGCCAGCCGCAGTTGGTCATGGGTGTTCACCGTCCACCCCAGCACCCGCAACCCCGCGGCGTGCGCCCGCTCGACGAGCTCCAGGGTCAGCCGCCGGATGTCCAACGACACCAGCTCCGCACCCACCGCCGTCGCGCGCCCGACGACCTCGGCGTCGTAGTGCTCGGCGACCAGCCCGGTGCGGGCCCCCGGCAGCGCGCCGCGCGCCGCCGCCAACGCCTCCTCGTGGAACGAGATCACCTCCACCCGGCCGGTCAGGTCGCGCGCGCCCACCACCTCGACCAGCGCCTGCGCCGCCGCGACGTCCTTGATCTCGGCCTGCAGCGGCAGCCGCACCGCCTCCACGACCTCCTCGAACACCGGGATCCGCTCGCCCCGCCCGGCGTCCAGCTCCCGCAGCTCGGCGAGGGTGCGCTCGGCGATCGGCCCGGCGCCGTCGGTGGTCCGGTCGACGTCCGGGTCGTGCATCACCACCAGCGCCCCGTCCTTGCTCAGGTGCAGGTCCAGCTCGATGGCGTCGACGCCCTCGCGTTCGGCCCGCACGAAGGAGCGCAGGGTGTTCTCCGGCTCCACACCCATCATTCCGCGGTGCCCGATGGTCAGAAAGGACAAGGCTGCCTCGCTTCTGGTCGGCTCGGTTGCTGTCGGCTCCGTGCACAAGTCGGCCACCGGCGCACTGCCGCCCGAAATGGCGCACAGCCTAATCCGCTGACGTGCGGCAGCGCCGTAGGGACAAGTGCCCTCTAGCCCGTACGAGTGCCCCCGCGCCGCACCCGCTACGCCCCGCCGGCCCGCCCACCGCCCGCGGCGGCGCCCGGCATCCGACCCCCCCTCACCCGTTCGGCCCAGAGTCGACCTACGCACCTACCCAGGTGGCGCCGCAGAAAACGCGGTGACCATGCCACTAGAGGCCAGGAAGTGAGCTCGAACCCGTAACACACAGGAAAAACATCCGTGACCATGCGAGTCGGCAGAATAATTTTCAGCATCCCCACTTGAATGGGTGATCCCTGGCTGGTTACCGTGGTCTTAACAGGACGATCTACCGCCGGAGGGCAGTCATGACGGAAATTCTTTCGCCTGTGGGTGTCCAGGGCGGCGCTCTCTCCGACGAGCCCGTGGTCGCGCACCTCGCGTGGCCGGTGCTCAAGGACGCCGTCGAAACCATCCGCCCGTGGCAGTCCAAGGACGGTTCGATCGACCTCGCCGCCGAGGGCGCGCCGACCGCCGCCGCCGTCCGCCACGAGGTCGACCGCGCGATAACCGCCATCCGCGAACTCGCCCCGCTGCTCCCGCACGACGCCGCCTACCACCGGGCGCTCGTCGCCGACCTGCGCCGCTGGGCCGACGAGGGCTTCGGCATCCCCGACTTCCTCGACTCGCTGCTCGCCTTCCAGCCCGCACAGGCGCGCGCCGACGGCCTCCAGCACCTCGTCGTCTTCCCCATGTACACCCAGAACGGCAACCCGAACCGCAACTTCGAGGCCGTCGTGCTGCGCATGGTCTGGCCGGACTGGCTCGCCGACCTGGAGCGCACCCGCTACGACAACCCCCTCTTCTGCGGCATCACCTTCGAGGACTTCACCGCCGGTTACGACACCAATTCCGCCGTCCTCTTCCCCGAGACCATCGCGGTCCGCCAGGCCCCCGAGCGCTTCAGCTGGGGCGGCATCTTCTGCGACCGCGAGGCCGCCCGCTTCCGCCGGGTCAGCGCCGCCGCCGTGGAGATCCTGGGCGTCCAACTCCCCGACGACATCCGCACGATGCTCGACGACCAGCAGCGCTGCCAACAGGCGTTCGTCCTCTGGGACATGGTCCACGACCGCACGCACAGCCACGGCGACCTCCCGTTCGACCCGTTCATGATCAAGCAGCGCCAGCCGTTCTGGATGTACGGTCTGGAGGAACTCCGCTGCGACCTCACCGCCTTCAAGGAGGCCGTGAAACTGGAGGCCGAGGGCTACCCGCAGGCCCGCGACGTGCAGTACGCGGTGATCTTCGACCGGATGTTCCGCTTCCCGGTCACCGGCGAGCGGGTGCGCAACTACGACGGCCTCGGCGGCCAGCTCCTCTTCGCCTACCTCCACAAGCACGACGTCGTACGCTGGACGGACAACACACTGCACATCGACTGGGAGCGGGCGCCCAAGGTCACCAACCAGCTCTGCGGCGAGATCGAGAAGCTCTACCGCGACGGCATCGACCGGCCCAAACTGGTCCACTGGTTCGCCGCCTACGACCTCGTCTCCGGCTACCTCGCCCCGCACCCCGGCTCGGCCTGGGCCAAGGGCCCCGACGCCCTCGACCTGGACCGGCCGCCCCGCAAACTCGTGGACGACGTGCTCCCCGACGAGTTCCCGCTGAGCATGTTCTACGAGGCGCTCGCCAAGAAGCTGCGCACAGTGATCGCCTCCACCAAGGGCATCACCGCTCACAGCGACACGCCGGCGGCGGCGTGACGGGCGCGCGGAACGAGCAGGATCACCAGGTGCAGAGCGTGCGGACCGACCGGGATCCCCGGTCGGCGGCCGTCCAGGGGCAGGACGACGAGGAGGCGACGGAGATGGGTACTTCGACGGGCGGACAGGGTTCGCTGGAGGGCGCGGTCATCGCGGTGGCCGGAGCGGCCGGCCCGGCGGGCCGCGCCACCCTCCTGCGGCTGGCCGAGGCCGGCGCGACGGTGGTCGGCTCGGACTCCAACCCCGAACGACTGGCGGAGGCCGTCGACGCGGCGCGCTACGCCCACGGCGGCGCCACGGTCATCGGTGAGACCGTCGACCTCCTCGACCGCGACCAGACCCGCGAATGGGCCACCCGCACGGAGAAGGAGTTCGGCCGCGTCGACGGCCTGGTCCACCTCGTCGGCGGCTGGCGCGGCTGCTCGACGTTCACCGATACCGACCTGGCGGACTGGGACACCCTCCACAAGCTGCTGATCCGCACCGTCCAGCACACCTCCCTCGCCTTCTACGACGGCCTCGAACGCAGCGGCAACGGCCGTTACCTGCTGATCAGCGCCGCCGGCGCCAGCAAGCCCACCGCGGGCAACGCCGCCTACGCCGCGTCCAAGGCCGCCGCCGAGGCGTGGACCCTCGCCATGGCGGACGGCCTCCGCAAGTCGGGGGGTGACGCCGGCCCCCGCGCCGCCGCTGCGATCCTGGTCGTGAAGGCGCTCGTCAACGACCAGATGCGCGCCGAGCGACCGAACGCCAAGTTCGCGGGCTTCACCGACGTCACGGAGCTGGCCGAGGCCATCGCCGGGGTCTGGGACCGGCCCGCCCAGGAAGTGAATGGACAGCGTCTGTGGCTGACCCCCAAGCCGTGAACCGGGCGAAGACCGACGCCCGCCAGCACCACGACCCGCAGATCCGCGGCTTCGCCAGCGACAACTACGCCGGCGCGCACCCCGAGGTGCTCGCCGCGCTCGCCCTCGCCAACGGCGGCCACCAAGTCGCCTACGGTGAGGACGAGTACACCGAGCACCTCCAGTGCGTCTTCCGGAGCCACTTCGGCCAACGCGCCCAGGCGTTCCCGGTGTTCAACGGCACCGGCGCCAACGTCGTCGCGCTCCAGGCGGTCACCGACCGCTGGGGCGCGGTGATCGCCGCCGACACCGCGCACATCCACGTCGACGAGTGCGGTGCCCCCGAGCGGATCGGCGGCCTCAAGCTGCTCACCGTCCCCACCCCCGACGGCAAGCTCACCCCCGAGCTGATCGACCGCGAGGCGCACGGCTGGGAGGACGAACACCG
Source organism: Streptomyces sp. NPDC090442 (assembly GCF_044769405.1). Classification (NCBI taxonomy): domain Bacteria; kingdom Bacillati; phylum Actinomycetota; class Actinomycetes; order Kitasatosporales; family Streptomycetaceae; genus Streptomyces; species Streptomyces sp. NPDC090442. Next base: position 841 of record NZ_JBIVXW010000039.1, on the reverse strand, counting down.
CGCCATGCCGCAGGTCGTCTCGATCACCCAGAGCACCGAACTCGGCACCGTCTACACCCCGGACGAGGTCCGCGCCATCTGCGACCACGCCCACGAGCGGAAGATGCTCGTCCACCTCGACGGCTCCCGGATAGCCAACGCCGCGGCCACCCTCGACGTCCCGATGCGCGCCTTCACCAACGCCGTGGGCGTCGACATCCTCTCGTTCGGCGGCACCAAGAACGGCGCCGTCTTCGGCGAGGCGGTGGTCGTGCTCAACCCCGACGCCGTCGGCGCCATGAAGCACCTGCGCAAGCTGTCGATGCAACTCGCGTCCAAAATGCGCTTCGTCTCCGTCCAGTTGGAGGCCCTGCTCGCCAAGGACCTCTGGCTCCGCAACGCCCGCCACGCCAACGCGATGGCCCAACGTCTGGCCACCGGCGTCCGCGAGATCCCCGGCATCGAGATCCTCTACCCCGTCCAGTCCAACGGCGTCTTCGCCCGCCTCCCCCACGACGTCAGCGAACGCCTCCAGAAGCGGTACCGCTTCTACTTCTGGGACGAGAGCGCGGGAATCGTCCGCTGGATGTGCGCCTTCGACACGGAGGAGGGGGACGTCGACGGGTTCCTCTCGGCGCTACGTGAGGAAATGTCCCGGTAATCGATTGCGGCTGACGCCGGGCTGTTCCCACGTCGTCGGCTTTCTCGCCGCGCGGGTTGTTGTTCTTTGCGTCTGCGGCGCCGGTCCGCTTGCGCGGGGCGAGCCGAGTTGTCCGCTGCCGGTCCGCTGCGCGGTGCTGTTGGGTGCGGTGACGGGCCTGCGGGGTGGGGGTGCCAGACTGCTTCGCTTTACGTCTGGCAC
>NZ_JBIVXW010000038.1:0-89271 GCF_044769405.1 Streptomyces sp. NPDC090442 | reverse complement strand
GCGCGAGCCTGATGAGTCATCACAACCCAGACAACTCATAGAAACCACTCCATGTCCCCAACCGTGAGCAAGATCATCAATCGTGGGGCGACCCGATAGGTTTCCGCGGCCGCCCCCGCAGACTCCGGCCATGGACTCCCGGCCCGCCCGCACTCCCGCTCCCGCCTCTCCCCTCGCCCAGCCCGCCTTCCGCTGGTTCCTGACCGGGCAGGCGGTGTCGCTGCTGGGCAGCGCGATGGCCCCGGTGGCGCTGGCGTTCGCGGTGCTGGACGGTTCCGGCGGCCGGCCCGGCGACCTCGGTGCGGTGCTCGCCGCCCGGATGCTGCCGCTGCTGGCGTTCCTCCTGGTGGGCGGCGCCACCGCGGACCGGTTCCGGCGGCGGAGGGTGCTGGTGGCCGCGAACCTCGGGGCCGCGGCCGCCCAGGGCGCGGTCGCCGGGCTGCTGCTGACCGGCCGCTATGCGCTGCCGGCGGTCGCCGGGCTGGAGGTGTTGGGCGGGACCTGCGCGGCGTTCGCCACCCCGGCGCTGCGCGGGCTGCTCCCGGAGTTGGTCGGGGGCGCGGCGCTGCGGCCGGCCAACGCGCTGCTGGCCACGGTGCGGAACGTCGCCAAGGTGCTGGGGCCGAGCCTGTCGGGGCTGTTGGTGGCGGCCGCCGGCAGCGGGCCCGCGCTCGCCGGCGACGCGGTGAGCTACGCGGTCGCCGCCGGGTGCCTGCTGCGCCTGCGGGTCGGCGGCGGCCGGCCGGCGCACCGGCCGCGCTCGGTGTGGTCCGAAATCCTCGGTGGCTGGCGGGAGTTCCGGCGGATCCGCTGGCTGGGGCCGCCCACACTGGCGTTCTTCGTGATCAATCTGGTGCAGACCGGGACCTGGCAGATCCTGGGGCCGGCGCTGACCGAGCGGACCGCGGGGCGGGCGGCGTGGGGGCTGGTGCTCAGCGCCCGGGGCGTCGGGCTGCTGCTGAGCGGGGCGGTGCTGTACCGGCTGGCGGTCGGCCGGCTGTTGGCGCTGGGGCAGGCGGCGAGTGCGCTGGGGGCGGTGCCGTTGCTGGTGCTGGGCTGGCGGCTGGACGCGCCCTGGCTGGTCGCCGGCGGGTTCGCCGCCGGACTCGGGGTCTGCGTCACCGGCATCGCCTGGGACACCTCGTTGCAGGAGCACGTGCCCCCGCACGCCCTGTCCCGGGTCGCCGCGTACGGCGATCTGCTGTCCTACGCGGCCATCCCGGTGGGGCAGTTGTGCGTGGGGCCGCTGGCCCGGGCGTACGGCGGCTTCCGGGTGGCCGCGGCGGCCGGCGCGCTGGCGGCGCTCGCCGCGCTGCTGCCGCTGGCCTCCGGCGCGGTGCGCGACCTCCGGCACGCCCGGCCGACCGGGGACAGCCGCTGACGGCGCCGGCGAACGGCCAACGCCCGGGCCCGCGGCCCCGGTCCGCAACCGACCGGGGCCGCGGGCACCGGGCGCCGTCACTCCCGCTCGGCCCGGCTCACAGCCACTCGCCGAACCGGCGGACGTACCACCGCTTCACCCCCTGGGTCAGCAGGCAGTACGCGGCCAGCGTCGCGACCAGCCACGGGAAGTAGGCCAGCGGCAGCGCCTGCATGCCCAGCGCCCCGGCCAGCGGCGAGAACGGCAGCCACACGCCGACGGCCATCACCACCGCGGTCATCAACAGCACCGGCCAGGTGGCGCGGGACTGCACGAACGGGATCTTGCGGGTGCGCAGCATGTGCACGACCAGGGTCTGGGTCAGCAGCCCCTCGACGAACCAGCCGGACTGGAAGAGCGCCTGGTGCAGCTCGCTGTTGGCGCCGAAGACGTGCCACATCAGCGCGAAGGTGGTGATGTCGAAGACCGAGCTGGTCGGGCCGAGGACGAGCATGAAGCGGCCGATGCCCTTGGCGTCCCACTTGCGTGGGGTGCGCAGGTAGTCGGCGTCCATCCGGTCCCAGGGCGTGGCCAGTTGGGAGACGTCGTACATCAGGTTCTGCACCAGCAACTGGAGCGCCAGCATCGGCTGGAACGGGATGAACGCGGACGCGACGAGCACCGAGAAGACGTTCCCGAAGTTCGACGAGGCGGTCAGCTTCAGGTACTTGACGGTGTTGCCGAAGGTCAGGCGGCCGCGCAGCACGCCCTGCCCGAGGACGGTGAGGTCCTTCTCCAGCAGGATGATGTCGGCGGACTCCTTGGCGATGTCGACGGCGGTGTCGACGGAGATGCCGACGTCGGCGTCGCGCAGCGCGGCGGCGTCGTTGATGCCGTCGCCGAGGAACCCGACGGTGTGCCCGTCGGCCTGGAGGGCGCGCACGATGCAGGCCTTCTGCACCGGGTTGACCTTGGCGAACAGGGTTGCGGTGCGGGCCCGGTCGAGCAGTTCGAGGTCGTCGAGCCCGTCGACCTCGGCGCCGGTGACGGGTGTGCCGGGGTCGATGCCGACCTGCTCGCAGACCCGGACGGCGACCAGTTCGCTGTCGCCGGTGACGACCTTGACCGCGACGCCGTTGTCGGCGAGCGCCCGCAGCGCCTCGGCCGCGTCCCGCTTCGGCGGGTCGAGGAAGGCGAGGAAGCCGAGCAGGGTCAGCTCCGCCTCGTCGGTGACGGCGTAGCCCTCCCGGTCCGCGGGCAGGGTGCGGGTCGCCACCGCGAGCACCCGCAGGCCCTGCCGGCCGTGGTCCTCGGCGGTACGCAGCACCGACTCCCGCAGTGCCGCGGTGAGTTCGACCCGCTCGCCGGCGCGCACCACCCGGACGCAGCGGTCCAGGATCTCCTCCACGGCGCCCTTGGTGATCAGCAGGTGCTCGTCGGCGGGGCCGTCGAGGTCGTTGCGGCGCAGGACCACCGACATCCGGCGGCGCGCGAAGTCGAAGGGGATCTCGTCGACCAGCGTGAAGCGGGCGTCGACGACAACCTCCTCGGCCTCGTGCATCCGATCGATGACGGCCTGGTCCATCAGGTTGCGCAGACCGGTCTGGAAGTGGCTGTTGAGGTAGGCGTGTTCGAGGACCTCGGTGTCGGGCCGGCCGCGCACGTCGAGGTAGCGGTCCAGGACGATCCGGTCCTCGGTGAGGGTGCCGGTCTTGTCGGTGCACAGCACGTCCATGGCGCCGAGGTTCTGGATGGCGTTGAGCTGCTTGACGACGACCTTGCGGCGGGAGAGGGCGAGCGCGCCGCGGGCGAGGTTGGTGGTGACGACCATCGGCAGCATCTCGGGGGTGAGGCCGACCGCGACCGCCACGGCGAAGGTGAACGCCTCCGCCCAGTCTCCCTTGGTGAGCCCGTTGATCAGGAACACCACCGGGACCATCACCATCATGAAGCGGATCAGCAGCAGGCTGACCTTCTTGACGCCGGTGTCGAAGCTGGTCTCGGGGCGCTCGCCGACGAGCGCGCCGGCCATCGAGCCGAGGTAGGTGTCCGAGCCGGTGGCGACGACGACGCCGGTGGCGCTCCCGGAGGTGACCGAGGTGCCGGTCAGCACGAGGTTGTCGGCCTCGACCGGGTCGCCGGTGGCGTCCTGGCCACGGTCGGTGGCCAACCGGATGTCGGCCTTGGCGACCGGCAGCGACTCGCCGGACAACGCGGCCTGACTGACCATCAGGTCCTTGGCGGTCAGCAGCCGCAGGTCGGCCGGGACGAGGTCGCCGGCGGCCAGCTTGACGAGGTCGCCGCTGACGACGTCGGCCATCGGGATCTCGACGGTGGCCGGCATCCGACCGCGGCCGGCGCGGCGCTGCACCGCGGTGGTCGTGGTGACCAGGGCGCGCAGCGCGTCGGCCGCGGCACCGGAGCGGAACTCCTGCCAGAACCGCAGCCCGACGCTGATCAGCACCATCGCGCCGAGGATGGCGATCTTCGGGTCGAACGGCTCGGTGTCGGCGACCTGGAGCCACTGGCCGTACATCACGGCCACCAGCACCACGAGGACGAGGATGAACGGGTTCCGAAACGCCTTGGCCAACTGGACGTACCAGCGCGGCGGGCGCTCCTGGGCGATGGCGTTGGCGCCGTCGCGCTCCAGGCGGGCCGCCGCCTCGCGGTGGGTCAGGCCGGCCGAGGTGCCGCCGAGGTCCGCCAGGGCCTGCTCGGCGGGGCGGGCGCTGAACTCGATCAGCCGGCCTCCGACCCGGCGGGTGCGGGTGGCGAGCTCGGCGGCGCGGCGCTCCCGTCGAGCGCGGCGGCCCGGCGGGGCGAGGGTTTCGGGGGTGGGCGGGGTGGTCATCGTGCTCATGGCGAAACCTCCTGACGCGCACGCGGGCGGGCACGGCTCGGCCACCGCCGGAAGGCCCCGGAAGCCCCGGAGAAAATCCGGGAGGCGACGGAAGAAGACCGGAAGGGGCTGGTGGAAAATCGTTCGAAAACCGGGAGCAAACCCAGGGAGAACGCGCCGGAGAACGTGCCGGAAAACGCGGAACAACACCCCGGAGGGGAAAGTCCCGCGTCCGGAACGACATCCGGTGGATTCGTCCGCGGAATGCTTTCCGACAGGCCGAAAGAGCCGGTGCGCACGGGCGCTGAGAATGAGGGGGAATTACCGGTGCCAGATATTCATCGGTGAACCGGACCGCGAACCGGACCACACGGGAAAACCGTGGAGGCCCTTGGAGCGCAGGCGAACGGGCCGGACCCGGAGGGCGGCGGAACGCGCCCGGGATTCATCGGTGACGGCACACAGCGGGATGAAGAAGGAGCCCGGGATTCACGCGCTGAATGGCGTGATCAGCAATGGGCAGCGCTGCGGCAAGGACTTCCTTCGGGACTCATCCCGATCACCTCCTCGCTCGCGCGGACATCGCCGGGCACCCGCCAGAGGAGCGCCCTCGCGGCCCCATCCTGCCACACGTCAACCGACGCCTTCTCGTCCCATCGGCCATTTATTGCCCGTGGACGATGTGAGCTACGTCGCATTTTGCCCGCTATGCACGCCCTTCGGGCCGTTCATGCCCTTCGCGTCATCCCCGTTGTTCGCGCGCGATCCGGCCCCGGACGCGCGTCGGCACGGGCGCGGCCCCCACACCGTGCCGCGCCCGTGCCGTGACGGACGCGCGGTCCGCCCTCCCGCGGAACCGGCGGCGTCAGGTCCACCGGCTCCGTAGGTCTCGTAAGCGCCGTAGGTCTCGCGTCTCGTGACCCCGTAGGTCCCGAAGGTCTCGTACGTCCCCTCCATCCGCTACGTCCCGCAAGTTTCGTGCTCGCCCGCCCCGGTCGCCCAACGGGAGCCGGGCCGGGCCCCGTTGGCGCCCGTCAGGCGACCTCGCCGATCCGGCCCAGGCGCGGGGCGTCGCGGTGGATCGGGGTGTGGGCGCCGGTCAGCGGGGCGCCGGTGCCGCCGCGGCGGTTGGCGACGATCTCGGCGGCGATGGACAGTGCGGTCTCCTCCGGGGTGCGGGCGCCCAGGTCCAGCCCTATGGGCGAGCGCAGCCGGTTCAACTCGATCTCGGTGAGCCCGACTTCGCGCAGCCGCTGGAGGCGGTCGAGGTGGGTGCGGCGGGAGCCCATCGCGCCGACGTAGGCGACCGGCAGCCGCAACGCCCGTTCCAGCAGCGGGACATCGAACTTGGCGTCGTGGGTGAGGACGCAGAGCACCGCGCGGGAGTCCAGCTCCTGGGAGTCGAGGTAGCGGTGCGGCCAGTCGACGACGACCTCGTCCGCGTCCGGGAAGCGGGCCCGGGTGGCGAAGACGGGGCGGGCGTCGCAGACCGTGACGCGGTAGCCGAGGAACGTGCCGACCCGGACCAGCGCGGACGCGAAGTCGATCGCCCCGAAGACCAGCATCCGCGGCGGCGGGACGGACGACTCGACGAGCACCACGACCGGTTGTCCGCACCGCGCGCCCTCGGCGCCGATCTCCAACGTGGCGGTCCGGCCGGCGTCCAGCAGCGCCTGGGCCTCGCCTATGACGGTGCGGTCCAGGGCCGGGTGTCCGCCGAGGCCGCCGGTGTGGCTGCCGTCGGGGCGGACCAGGACGGCGCGGCCGAGGAGTTCGGTCGGGCCGTCGATGATCCGCGCGACCGCCGCCGCCTCGCCGGAGGCGGCGGCGGTCAACGCGGCGGCGAGCGGCGCGGCGTTGCTGTCCACCAGGCTCCCCGCGGGGCCGCCGCCGGCGACGGCCGCGGGGGTGCTCGCCCGTACCGGGGTGACGAAGATGTCGATGATCCCGCCGCAGGTCAGGCCCACCGCGAAGGCATCCTCGTCGCTGTAGCCGAAGCGCTCCAGGACCGGCCGACCGGTCTCCAGGGCCTCCCGGCACAGCTCGTAGACCGCCCCCTCCACGCAACCGCCGGAGACCGACCCGATCGCCGTGCCGTCGCTGTCGACGGCGAGCGCGGCACCGGGCTGGCGGGGGGCGCTGCCGTTGGTGGCCACGACGGTGGCCACGGCGAAGGTGCGTCCCTGCTCCATCCACCGGTTCAGCTCTTCGGCGAGGTCCAGCACGTCGGTCTCCTTATGGACGGGAGCAGGGCGGGCGCTACTTGACGCCCAGCCACTGCTCGATCGGATGGAGCGAGAAGTAGACGAGGAAGACGCCGGTCAGCACCCACATGAAGGCGCCGATCTCGCGCCACTTGCCCTGGGCCGCCTTGATGGCGGTGTAGGCGATGACGCCGGCGCCGACGCCGGTGGTGATCTGGTACGTGAACGGCATCAGGGTCACGGTAAGGAACACCGGGATCGAGGTCGCCCGGTCGCTCCAGTCCACATGCCCCGCAACACTCATCATCATCGACCCGATGACCACCAGCGCGGCGGCGGCGACCTGGGCCGGGACGAGCTGGGTGACCGGGGTGAAGAACAGGCAGGCCGCGAAGAGCAGCCCGGTGACGACGGAGGACAGGCCGGTCCGGGCGCCCTCGCCGACGCCGCTGGCCGACTCGATGAAGACGGTCTGGCCCGAGCCGCCGGCCAGGCCGCCGATCGCGCCGCCCGCGCCGTCCACGAACAGGGCCTTGGACAGCCCCGGCATCCGGCCCTTGTCGTCGGCCAGTTTGGCCTCGGTGCCGACGCCGATGATGGTCGCCATGGCGTCGAAGAACCCGGCCAGCACCAGGGTGAAGACGATCATGGTGACGCTGAGCACGCCGATGGAGCCCCAGCCGCCGAACTCGACGTGCCCGAAGAGCCCGAAGTCGGGCATCGCGACGGCCTTGCCGGTCAGGGAGGGCGGGGTGCCGCCCCAGTCCTTGGCGGTCAGCCCGCCCAGCTTGGTGGCGCCGATGGCGGCCGCGGAGCCGACGACGATGCCGACGAGGATGGCGCCGGGCACCTTGCGGGCCTGCAGCATGAAGATCAGCAGCAGGGTGAAGCAGAAGAACAGCACCGGCCAGCCGACGAGATGGCCGGAGAGGTCGCTGCCCAGGGTGACCGGACCGCCGGCGCCCTTGCCCACGAAGCCGGCCTTCACCAGGCCGAGCAGGGCGACGAACATCCCGATGCCCATGGTGATCGCGTGCTTCAGGGCGAGCGGGATGGCGTTCATGACCATCTCGCGCAGGCCGGTGACCACCAACAGGCAGATCACCACGCCGTAGACCACGCACATGCCCATCGCCTGCGGCCAGGTCATGTGCGGGACCACCTGGGTGGTCAGCGCGGCGGAGACGTTGAGGCCGGCCGCGAGGGCCAGCGGGACCTTGCCGACGAAGCCCATCAGCAGGGTGCAGACCGCCGCGCCCAGGGCGGTCGCGGTGACCAGGGCGCTGTGGTCGAGGCTGTCCTTGTGGACGTCCTGGACCGACCCCAGGATCACCGGGTTGAGCAGGAGGATGTAGCACATCGCCATGAAGGTGGTGATGCCGCCGCGGGTCTCCCGTGCGAGGGTCGAGCCTCTCTCCGAGATGTGGAAGTACCGGTCGAGCCAGGACCGGCCGGCGGGTTGGCGCGCGCCGTCGCCCGCGTCTTCCGCCGTGGTCCTCGGCTCGGTGGACTGCTGGGTCATGGTGCCTAACTCCCAAGGTTCAAAGGGACACTCGCCGAGGGGACGAGATTTGGGATGGATCTTCGGCTGCACGACCCGGGGGACGGCCCGAGACGAACGGGGTGCTGACTGCCCGGAGTTGGCGACAGATCAGCCTGTGGGTGGGGCGGTGAGGCTCCGGGCGGTGCGCGGGAGGACGGACAGGACACCCCTTGATGCGCACCGCCCGGAGGGCCGGTGGCCTGGGGAGGTGGCCCCAGGCGGCTTGCCGCGTTACGTGCCCGTCAGGTGCTCGGGACGTACCGGCGTCTTGGTGAGCTCCAGCCCGGTCGCGTTCCGGATCGCCGCGAGGACGGCCGGGGTGGACGACAGGGTGGGGGCCTCGCCGATGCCGCGCAGCCCGTACGGGGCGTGCTGGTCGGCGAGTTCGAGCACGTCGACCGGGATGGTCGGGGTGTCGAGGATGGTGGGGATGAGGTAGTCGGTGAAGGAGGGGTTGCGCACCTTCGCGGTCTTCGGGTCGACGACGATCTCCTCCATCACCGCCACGCCCAGGCCCTGGGTGGTGCCGCCCTGGATCTGGCCGACGACGGAGAGCGGGTTGAGCGCCTTGCCGACGTCCTGGGCGCAGGCCAGCTCGATGACCTTGACCAGGCCCAGTTCGGTGTCCACCTCGACGACCGCGCGGTGCGCGGCGAAGGAGTACTGGACGTGGCCGAAGCCCTGGCCGGTCTCCAGGTCGAACGCCTCGGTGGGCCGGTGGCGCCACTCCTCCTCGATCTCGACGGTCTCGGCCTCCAGCACGTCGACCAGGTCCGCGAGGACCTCGCCGCCGTCGGTGACGACCTTGCCGCCCTCCAGCAGGAGTTCGGCGGTGGCCCACGCCGGGTGGTAGCTGCCCATCTTGCGGCGGCCGATCTCCAGGACCTTCTCGCGCACCAGCTCGCAGGCGTTCTTGACGGCGCCGCCGGTGACGTAGGTCTGCCGCGAGGCGGACGTCGAACCGGCCGATCCCACCTGGGTGTCGGCGGGGTGGATCGTCACCTGGTGGACGCCCAACTCGGTGCGGGCGATCTGCGCGTGGACGGTGACGCCGCCCTGGCCGACCTCCGCCATCGCGGTGTGCACGGTGGCGACGGGCTCGCCGGCGATGACCTCCATGCGCACCTTGGCGGTGGAGTAGTCGTCGAAGCCCTCGGAGAAGCCGACGTTCTTGATGCCGACCGCGTAGCCGACGCCGCGGACGACGCCCTCGCCGTGCGTGGTGTTGGACAGGCCGCCGGGCAGTTGGCGGACGTCGGCGCCCTCACTGGACTCCCACTGGCGCTCGGGCGGCATCGGCATCGCCTTGACGCGGCGCAGCAGTTCGGCGACCGGGGCCGGGGAGTCGACCGGTTGGCCGGTCGGCATGATCGTGCCCTGCTCCATGGCGTTGAGCCGGCGGAACTCGACGCGGTCCATGCCCAGTTTGTCGGCCAGCTTGTCCATCTGCGCCTCGTAGGCGAAGCACGCCTGGACCGCGCCGAAGCCGCGCATGGCGCCGCAGGGCGGGTTGTTGGTGTAGAGGGCGATGGCCTCGATGTCGACGTCGTCGATCACGTACGGACCGGCCGACAGGGACGCGGCGTTGCCGACGACCGCCGGGGAGGCGGAGGCGTAGGCGCCGCCGTCCAGGACGATCCGGCACTTCATGTGCGTGAGCTTGCCGTCCTTGGTGGCGCCGTGCTCGTAGAAGAGCTTCGCCGGGTGCCGGTGAACGTGCCCGAAGAACGACTCGAACCGGTTGTAGACGATCTTGACCGGCTTGTTGGTGCGCAGCGCGAGCAGGCACGCGTGGATCTGCATCGAGAGGTCCTCGCGACCGCCGAACGCGCCGCCGACGCCGGAGAGCGTCATCCGCACCTTGTCCTCGGGCAGGCCGAGCACCGGGGCGATCTGCTTGAGGTCGGAGTGCAGCCACTGGGTGGCGACGTACAGGTCGACGCCGCCGTCCTCGTCCGGCACGGCGAGGCCGGACTCGGGGCCGAGGAACGCCTGGTCCTGCATGCCGAAGGTGTACTCGCCCTGGACGATCACGTCGGCCCGCTCGGCGGCCGCGGCCGCGTCGCCGCGGAGGATCGGCTGGCGGTGCACGATGTTCGGGTGCGGGACATGGCCGCTGTGGTGGTCGTCGCGGCCCTCGTGGACGAGGATCGCGTCCGGCGCCAGCGCGCTCGACTCGTCGGTGATGACGGGCAGTTCGCGGTACTCGACCTTGATCTTGGCGGCGGCGCGGCGCGCGGTCTCCGGGTGGTCGGCGGCGACCAGGGCGACCGGCTCGCCGTGGTGGCGGACCTTGCCGTGGGCGAGGACCGGGGTGTCCTGGATCTCCAGGCCGTAGTTCTTCACCTCGGTCGGCAGGTCCTCGTAGGTGAGGACCGCGTAGACGCCGGGGGTCGCGAGCGCCTCGCCGGTGTCGATGGAGACGATCTCGGCGTGCGCGACGGTGGAGCGCAGGATCTGGCCCCACAGCATGTCCTCGTGCCACATGTCGGACGAGTAGGCGAACTCGCCGGTGACCTTCAGGGTGCCGTCGGGGCGGAGCGTGGACTCACCGATGCCGCCCTGGGTCTGCGACCCCTGGGTGACCTTGGACGGGATGCCGGTGGTGCGTGTGTCGGCCATGGCGTCAGACCCCTTCGGGCTCGGACTGGCGGGCCGCGGCCAGGCGCACCGCGTCCATGATCTTCTCGTAGCCCGTGCAGCGGCACAGGTTGCCCGACAGCGCCTCGCGGATGTCCGCGTCGCTCGGGTTCGGGGTGCGCTCCAGGAGCTCGTCGGAGGCGACCAGCAGACCCGGCGTGCAGAAGCCGCACTGCACGGCGCCGGCGTCGATGAACGCCTGCTGGATCGGGGCGAGTCCGGCGCCCTCGCCGGTCTGCGAGTCGGTGCCCTTGGCGGACCAGCCCTGGGCCTCCTGGAGGGAGGTCCCACCGGCGCCACGACCCTCGTGACCGCCGCAGGCGCGGTTCCTGGCGAATTCGGCGAGGCCCTCGACGGTGACGACGTCGCGGCCCTCGACCTGTCCGGCGGCCACCAGGCAGGAACACACCGGCACCCCGTCGAGGCGGACCGTGCACGAACCGCACTCGCCCTGCTCGCAGGCGTTCTTGGAGCCGGGGAGGCCGAGCCGCTCGCGCAGCACGTACAGCAGGGACTCGCCCTCCCACACGTCGTCGGCTTCCTGCTTGCGGCCGTTGACCGTGAAATTGACGCGCATTACGCGACTCCCTCCGTGCGCGGGGCCCGGCCGCGGTACGACTCCCAGGCCCAACCGAGCGTGCGGCGGGCCATGATGCCGACCGCGTGACGGCGGTACGAGGCGGTGCCGCGCACGTCGTCGATGGGGTTGCAGGCGGCGGAGCACAGGTCCGCGAACTGCTTGGCGACCGACGGGGTGATCACCTTGCCGTTGTCCCAGAACCCGCCCTCTTCGAGCGCGGCGTTGAGGAACGTCTCGGCCTCCTTGGCCCGGACGGGCGTGGGCGCGGCCGAGCCGATGCCGGTGCGGACGGTGCGGGTCGCGGGGTGCAGCGCGATGCCGAAGGCGCACACCGCGATGACCATGGCGTTGCGGGTGCCGACCTTGGAGAACTGCTGCGGGCCGTCGGCCTTGGGCAGGTGGACGGCGCGGATCAGCTCGTCGGCCTGGAGGGCGTTGCGCTTGACGCCGAGGTAGAACTCGTCGATCGGGATCATGCGCACGCCGCGCGCGGCCGACTCGACCTCGACCTCGCAGCCGGCGGCGAGCAGCGCGGGGTGCGCGTCACCGGCCGGCGAGGCGGTGCCGAGGTTGCCGCCGACGCCACCGCGGTTGCGGATCTGCGGGGAGGCCACCGTGTGCGAGGCCAGGGCGAGGCCCGGCAGCTCGGCCCGCAGGTACTCCATGATCTTGGTGTAGGGGACGGAGGCGCCCAGGCGTACGGTCTTCTCCCCGACCTCCCACTCGTCCAGGTCGCCGATCCGGTTCAGGTCGAGCAGGTACTCGGGGCGGCGGTGGTCGAAGTTGATCTCGACCATCACGTCCGTACCGCCCGCGATGGGCACAGCGGTCGGGTGCTCTGCCTTGACGGCGAGCGCCTCCTCCCAGCTGGCGGGGCGAAGGAAGTCCATCGTTGGCCTCTTCTGAGAAATTTGGGTCGTCCGCTGCTCGCGGTGGGGACCTTGGGCCCTCGTTGCCGGTGAGCCGTTCATGACTCGTTAACGCGGTTGGGGTTAGTGAACGCGCCTGGCACCCACCCGGTGCAGTCACCGAAACCATGAAGCGGTTGGCTGGCCACGGTGCCCGTCTTGTAGATTCGAACGAAAGACGAGGGATCAAAACCTCGCGGCATTCCACCGGCAACACGAGACAGCACAGAACGGCGGGCGAGGTCATGCGGCTCCGCGCACTCCTGGACACACACTCTCTGGGCCTCACGCTACTCGGGGGCGACGAGGAGCTGGACCGCACCGTCCGTGGCGTGATGACCACCGACCTGCGGGACCCCAGCCGCTACCTCTCCGGCGGCGAGCTGGTGCTCACCGGGCTGGCCTGGCGCCGGGAGCCGGAGGACGCCGAGCGGTTCGTCCGCATCCTGGCGACCGCGGGGGTCGCCGGGCTCGCGGCCGGCGAGGCGGAGCTGGGCGCCATCCCCGACGACCTGGTGCAGGCGTGCGCCCGGCACCGGCTACCGCTGTTCTCGGTCGACGAGAAGGTGTCGTTCGCCTCGATCACCGAGCACGTCGTCCGGCAGGTCTCCAGCGAGCGGGCCGGCGATCTGGCCGCCGTGGTGGACCGGCACCGGCGGCTGATGACCTCCGGGCCGGCCGGCGGCGGCCCCGAGGTGGTGCTGGACCTGCTCGGCTCCGACCTGGACCTGCGGGCCTGGGTGCTCTCCCCCACCGGCCGGCAGATCGCCGGCTCCACCCTGGCCGGCGCCGGTCCCGAGCTGCCCGCTCCGCTGGCCGCCCGGCTGGCCGGCGAGCACCTGGCGGCCGCCCGCAGCGGGCGCCGCGGCCCGCACCGGATCACGCTCCAGGACACCGGTGCGCACCCGCTCGACGAGGGCCGGCCGGGCGACGGGCCGGGGGCGACCTACTCGCTCTTCCCGATCCGCCACGGGAGCCGTGACCTGCGGCAGACGCTGCTGAGCGACTGGCTGTTGGCCGTCGAGGCGGACGCCGGTGACTGGTCCGAGGAGCGCCTGGACCTGCTGCACGGCGTCACGCAGTTGATCGCCGTCGAGCGGGACCGCCGGGACGCCGCCCGCACGGTCCGCCGGCGGCTGGCCCAGGAGGTCCTGGAGCTGGTCCAGACCGGCGCGCCGCCGGCCGAGATCGCCGCCCGGCTGCGGGTGGCCGCCCCGGTCCTGCTGCCCGGGCTGGGCGCCGCCCCGCACTGGCAGATCGTGGTGGCCCGGGTCGAGTGGGAGGGCGGCGACGTGCCCGGCGGCCCGGTGGCGCAGAGCCTGCTGGAGGAGGTGCTGGTCGCCCCCGGCACGTCCGGCCCGGAGCCCGCGGACCGGATCGCGGTGGCGCACACCGGCGACGAGGCGGTGGCGCTGGTGCCGCTGCCGGCCGTCCCGGAGGACGCCGCCGACGCCGCGGCGGACGGCCTGCACGCCGACCAGCTGCTGCGCGTCATCCGGGAACCGCTCGCCCGCGGTCTGGCCGACGACGGCCGGCTGACCGTCGGCGTCAGCGCCTCGGTGCACTCCGCCGAGGGGCTGCGCGGCGCCCTGGAGGAGGCCCGGCACGCCCGCCGGGTCGCCGCCGCCCGCCCCGGCCAGGTCTGCGCCGCCGGCCACGAGGAACTCGCCTCGCACGTCCTGCTGTTGCCGTTCGTCCCGGACGACGTCCGCCGGGCCTTCACCGCCCGGCTCCTGGACCCGCTGCGCGACTACGACCGCCGCCACCGTGCCGAGCTGATCCCCACCCTGGAGGCGTTCCTCGACTGTGACGGCTCCTGGACCCGCTGCGCCACCCGCCTCCACCTGCACGTCAACACCCTCCGCTACCGCGTGGGCCGGATCGAGCAGCTGACGGGCCGTGACCTCTCGCGCCTGGAGGACAAGCTGGACTTCTTCCTGGCGCTCCGGATGAGCTGACGGGCCTTCAACGCGCCGCGCGGGGCCGCCGGTTCACCGGTCGCCCCGCCGGGCGCGGGCGGCCGCCGCGCGGCCTGCGCCGTCCGAGGTACCACGATCGGGCGAAGTCGGGTCAACGCCCTTGGTGCGCAGGGCGAACGACCCGCCCCGTGGCGCCGCCGAACCGCCGGTTACCAGCCACGCGAGCCGCCCCACCCGATTGTGAAATCTTTCACCCACCCCCTTGGCCCGGTGCCGGGATTCGTGCTGTGATGCGCCCCACAGCATCCTGAATTCCCGCTCAATGGCGCTCGGGGAGGCACTGTGGCGGACACCGCCATGCCCGGATCCGCGGATCCGGCGGATTCCATGAGTCCCGCGGATCGGATGGCGGTCCCGGCTCCACGCCCGGGCGCCGCGCCGGCGCCCGGCGGCGCCCCGGGGGACGATGATCCGCTCGACCGCGCCGTGTGGCGGCTGCGCTCCCGCGGCTGCTGGCTCGACGCCGCCGCCCTCCTGGCGCCGCACGCCGCCCGGCAGGCCCCCGCCGCGCTGCACCGCGCCGCGCTCCTGGTGGAACGCTGCATGTTCACCGCCACCGGCTGGGCCGAGGCGGAGGACGCGCTGCGCACCGCGGAGGCGCTCGCCGGCGACGACGACGAACGCGGCGGAGCGGCCTGCGAACGCGGCCAACTCGCCTACGCCTCAACGGTGTTGGGCGTCCGCGACCGCGCCGACGAGGCGCGCTCCGCGCTGGGCCGGGCCGCCGCGCTGCTCGCCCCGGGCACGCCGGGCCGCCCACTGCTGGACTACCGACGCGGCCTGATGGCCGAGCACCTCGCCGACAGCCCGGACGCCGCCCGCGCCGCCTACCGCCGCGCGCACGCCGGTGCCGCCGCCCACGGCGACAGCCTGCTGCTCTCCTTCACCTGGCGCCACCTGGCCGGACTGGCGCTGCGTGACGGGGAGTTGGCGGAGGCCCGGCACGGCTTCGCGGAGTCCCTGCGGATCCGCGAGGAGCTGGGGTTCCTGGTCGGCACCGCGCCGGCGCTGGCCGCGCTGGCGGAGGCCGTCCCCGAGGACGAGGCGGCCCGGCTGCGCACGGAGGCCGCCCGGCTGTTCCGTCTCATGGGCGGCGTGCCCACCTGGCTCGCCGGCCAGCTCCCGCAGCCCTCGCCGGAGCGGCCCGCGGAGGCCGGGGAGCCCGCCGGGTAGTCGCCGCGCCGGCCGACGGCGCCTCACCGGCCGTCAACCACCCGACATCGGCCATGCCGCGCCCCGCGCCGTTTGGCCGGAATATGACCCCACCGGTCGCGGATCGGCCGGGCCGCGGTGGCTGCCGCCGCCGCACAGTCCACCGACCGGGCGGTAGCGCGGCACCCCTGCGACCACGAGAATGGCCACAAGTCGCACTGCGACGGGGCGGCCGCGGCCTGGATCCTGGTCCGGGTCCAGCTCCCTCTGGCAGCGCCTTTCAGGAGGCCCACCGTGGCAGGAGTCACTCCCACGAGCACCGGAACCGACTGGGGCAAGGCACATTTCGAGTCGATCTACAACTGCCCTGATCCGCGCCGCTACTTCGACACGCTCCACCCGCTCGCGTACCAGATCCCGCACCACGGCCAGGCGGTGTTCCGCGCGCTGGCCGACGCCCTACGGCGCCGCCGCGGCGACCGACCGCCGCTACGCGTCGTCGACCTCTGCTGCTCCTACGGGGTCAACCCGGCCCTGCTCAACCACCGGGTCACCCTCGACGACCTCTACCACCACTACGTCACCACCGACCCGCACGCCCTCAAGGGCGACGCCCTGGCCCGCGCCGACCGGGCCTATTACGCCGCCCGCCGGCTGCCCGGCGCGGCCCGGGTGACCGGCATCGACGCCGCGGACCGCGCGGTCGGCTACGCGGTGGCCGCCGGCCTGCTCGACCACGGCTTCGCGGAGAACCTGGAGCGCGACGCCGCCAGCCCCGCGCTGCACCAGGCGCTGGCCGGCACCGACCTGATCACCGTCACCGGCGGCGTCGGCTACATCACCGCCCGCACCTTCGCCCGGCTCTTCGACTGCCTCGCCGAGCCGCCCTGGGTGGCCGCGTTCGTGCTGCGCACGGTGTCGTACCGGCCGATCTCCGCGCTGTTGGCGCGGGCCGGGCTGGTGACCGAGCGGGTCACCACGCGCACGTTCCGCCAGCGCCGGTTCGCCGACGAGGCCGAGCGCCGGGCGGCGTTCGAGGCACTGGCGGCCCGTGGGCTGCCCGTCGGCGGCAAAGAGGCCGACGGCTTCTACCACGCCGAGTTGTACGTCTCCCGGCCCGCCGCCGACGTCGCGGCGCTGCCCCTGGCGGAGTTGCTGCCCGCCTTCTGACGCCGGCCGTCGCCGCACGGCCGGCCCCGCACTCAGTGCGGCCGCGGCGCCGCCGAAAGGTGCGCCCGGGCGATCCGCTCCACGACCGCGTGCTCCTGGGCGATCAGCGCGTCCAGCAGAGCGGTGTGCTCGGAGGCGTCGGCCAGCAGCTCGGCCGTGCGGAGGCGGGAGCCGCCGCCCGCCGACCACTGTGCGCGGCGCAGCAGTTCGCCGGCGACCTCGGTGAGCCGGCGGTTCCCGGTCAGCGAGATCAGCGCCTCGTGGAAGGCGTGGTCGGCGTCGGCGTACCCGACCCGGTCGCCCCGGGCGGCGGCGGCCACCCCGTCGTCGGCCAGCGGCCGCAGCTCCTCCCAGCGGTCCGCGGGCACCGCCCGGGCCAGCCGCAGCAGCGCGGGCACCTCCAACATGGTGCGGACCTCGGCGAGTTCGGCGAGGTCGCGGGAGCTGCGCTCGCGGACCCGGAAGCCGCGGTTGGGCACCACCTCGACGGCACCCTCGCCGGCGAGCTGCTGCATGGCCTCGCGGACCGGGGTCGCGGAGACGCCGTACCGCTCGGCGAGGGCCGGCGCGGAGTAGACCTCGCCGGGGAGGAGTTCCCCGGCGGTCAGCGCGCGGCGCAGGGCGGTGAGGACCTGGCCGCGGACCGAGTGCCGGCGCGGTCGCTGCCGGGGCAGGCGCAGGCCGGCGGCGGCCGCCTCCGGGTCGCCGTCGCCGACACCACGCGGTGCGCCGCAGGTCGGTGCGGGCGGCCACGCCCCGGCCTGCGGCCGCGGTTCCGCCGTGCCCTGCTCCATTGACGCTCCTCCTGCTGACGACTGCCGACGATCGGGAACCCGGTCGACACCGGGGCCGGGTGGCCGGTCGGGGCCGGACGATCGAGCTAGCACTCTAAGCGGCCAAAGCCGCGGTTCACACGCCCGCGGGGGCGGGTAGGGATGTCGGATAAGGTAAGGCTTACCTGTTAACGATCGCGATTCGGTGGTCCCCGCATGCCTTCTGCCACTGCCGCCGCGCCTGCCGTCCCCTTCGCCGGCCACCCGGCCGAGGACGCCTACGCCCGGCTCGCCGAGGTCTTCCCCGACCTCCGGGTGACGCTCTGGGACGACGAGCCGCCCGCCGGCGACGGCTGGTGGGCGGCGTCCGCGCTGGCCGTCGGCGACCCGGTGTTGGACGCCTTCCTCGCCGACGAGGCGACCCGCATCACCACCGAACACGGCCGCCCCGCCCGCCCCGACGTGGTCGCCAGCTTCGCCCTGCACCGCTACGCCTGGCCGGTCTGCCTGCTGATCACCGTCCCGTGGTTCCTGCTCCGGCGGGTGCCGCACCTGCCGGTGGCGGACGTCCGCTTCCACCGCGGACTGGGGCAACTGGCCGTGCGCACCGCCTCGTTCAGCTGCCTCCCGGACGACCCGGCGGCGGCCCTGCCCGGCGCCCGGGTGGTGCCGGACGAGGAGGCCCTGCGCGCCGAGGTCCGCGCGGCGGTCGCCGACCATCTGCGGCCCGTCCTGGACGGCTTCCGCACCCGGGTGCGGCGCGGGCCGCGGGCACTGTGGGGGATGGCGTCCGACGAGATCGTCGAGGGGCTGTGGTACGTCGGGCAGTTGCTGGGCGAAGGGCCGCGCGCGAGGGCCGAGTTGGCACGTCTGCTGCCGGGGGCCACCGCGCCGTACGCGGCCGGCGCCGGGTTCCGCGAGCTGACCGGGCCGGACGGCGCCGCGCTGCCGACCCGGGACCGCGCCAGTTGCTGCATGTACTACACACTGCGCCCCGAGGACACCTGCGCCACCTGCCCGCGCACCTGCGACGCGGAGCGCATCAGCCGCCTCACGGCAACCTCCTGACCCATCGGCCGCCCACAAGAGCGAGCGTTTCTCGCACACAACTCCCCTGTCAGGCATGGGAGTTCGATTTCCCGGCCGCTGAGCCGTACACCCCGGCACCCCTTGGCGTGCTCTTGCGCGGAAACCCGGTACGTCCGGAGCCGGTTCCGTCAGGATGGCGCGCGCGCTCGCCGATTCGCGACAGCGCGGCAATTTGAGCAAGGGGTCCCGGAATGAGAACGACCGATATATCGCTTAATTGGCTGGTTCCGGCGCTTCTGCTGCTCGCCGGGGTCCTGGTCACCGCCGTCCTCGTGCTGCGCGGCAAACGCGCGCACCGACAGGCCGGCACCGACGACTCCTGGGAACGCAGCGAGGAGCGCCGCCGTCGCAAGGAGACCGTCTTCGCCTCGGCCTCCTACGTGTTGCTGTTCTGCTGTGCCGCGGTCGCCGCGGCGCTCTCCTTCCACGGGCTGGTCGGCTTCGGCGTCCAGAACCTCGGCCTGTCCGGGGGCTGGGAGTACCTGGTGCCGTTCGGGCTCGACGGCGCGGCGATGTTCTGCTCCGTGCTGGCGGTGCGCGAGGCCAGCCACGGCGACGCGGCGCTCGGCTCCCGGATGCTGGTGTGGACGTTCGCCGGCGCCGCCGCGTGGTTCAACTGGGTGCACGCGCCGCGCGGTATGGCCCATGCCGGCGCCCCGCAGTTCTTCGCCGGTATGTCGCTGTCGGCCGCGGTGCTCTTCGACCGGGCGCTGAAGCAGACCCGTCGGGCGGCGCTGCGCGAGCAGGGCCTGGTGCCCCGTCCGCTGCCGCAGATCCGGATCGTGCGCTGGCTGCGGGCGCCCCGCGAGACCTTCGCCGCCTGGTCGTTGATGCTGCTGGAGGGCGTGCGGACGCTGGACGAGGCGGTCGAGGAGGTCCGCGAGGACAAGCGGGAGAAGGCCCAGAGCCGGCTCCGCCGGCGGGAGCAGGGCAAGTTGGACCGGGCCCGCATCAAGGCCCTCAACCGGCAACACCGCTCCTGGGGCAGGCGCGGCACCCGCCAGGTCGCCGTCGCGGTGGCCGCGCCGGCGCCCACCGCGGAGCCCGGCCCGGACGCCGCCGGGCCGGCCGACCCGGCGGCGCTGCCCCAGGGCGAGTCGACCAAGCGGCCCCGCCCGGCCCTCAAGGCCGTGACCGGCGCCGAGTCCGACGGGCCCGCGCCCGGACGTCGCGGCGCCATCGACCTCACCGCCGAGGACGACCCCCAGACCAGCCCCCGGCTGGACACCCTGGAGGAGAAACTCGCCGAGATCGAGCGGCAGTTCGGCTGATCGGTGGCGGACCGCGCCGGCCCCACACCCCCCGGCTGCGCGTCAGGCCGGTCCGCCTCCCAGCTCGAACCACACGCACTTGCCGACGCCCTCGGACCGGACGCCCCAGTCGTCCGCCAGGGCCTGGACCAGCGTCAGCCCCCGCCCCGACGCCCCGGTGACCGACGGGGCGCGCGGCTCGGGTATCCGGGTGGCGAAGTCGTGCACCTCCACCCGCAGCCGGTCGGTGACCCGCGCCGTCACCACCGCCCCGCCCTCGGTGTGCAGCAGGGCATTGGTGATCAACTCGCTGGTCAGCAGCACCGCCACCTCGGGGTCCGCCGGTGCGCGGCCATCCGGCGGCGCCCAGCGGCCGAGTAACTCCCGCAGCTCCCTGCGGACCTCGCTCACGGCCTTCAGATCGGCCTGTCGCACCTTGCGTTCCCACACCCGCGGCGGCCGCACCGCGACCATCCCGCGCCCGCTCCCCCCATCCCCTCGCTGCCGTCTGTCGCGCTCCTCGCACCGCACAGGCTGACGCATGCTCTCCCCCGCCCCCAACGAACCCAGCGTTCTGCCTCGAACAGCCTCACGGTCAGCATTCCCACCGGACCCGGCCCCATGCTTCCGCTTGCCGGCGGCCCGCCGGCGCGCCCACCCCGGCCGGACGGTGCCGGTCTGCGGTGGCCCGGCGGAACGGGCCGGGGCGGGCCGAGGTGGGTATACGTTCCGCGACCGCCCGGAGCGCGCCGGTCCGCGGGCCGGTGCCGGGCCCACCCGTACGAGCGTTGAGGAGCCGCCGTGCACGACGATCGACTGCTGGTGGAGGGGCGCCTGGCGCGGGCGCTCGAACAGCACATCCGCCCCGCCCAGTACGCGGCCCGCCGATCGCTGCGGCTCGCGGTGTGGCACGTGCCCGGCGAACCAGTGCCCGTCGCCGAGGCGTTGACCGCCGCCTACGAGGCGTTCGCCCTCGGGGACGCCTGGGGGCCGCCGTGGTCGACGAGTTGGTTCCGGCTGGCCGGCGAGGTCCCCCCGGAGTGGGCCGGGCGCCGGGTGGAGGCCGTCCTCGACCCGGGGTTCACGGGCGACGGCCCGGGCTTCCAGGCGGAGGGGCTGGTCCACGACGCCGCCGGCGTGCCCCTCAAGGGCATCCACCCGCGCAACCGGCACGTCCCCGTCGCGTCCCCGGCCCGCGGCGGCGAGGAGGTCCGCCTGCTGCTGGAGGCGGCCGCCAACCCGGCGGTGCTGCACGGCTTCCGCCCCACCGACCTCGGTGACGTCCGCACCGCCCCGCGCCGGCCGCTGTACCGCTTCGCCTCCGCCGACCTGGCGGTGCTGGACGAGACCGTCTGGCAGTTGCTCCTGGACATCGAGGTGCTGTCCGAGCTGATGGCGGAGCTGCCCGTCGACCGTCCCCGCCGGCACGGCATCCTGCGGGCCCTGGAGCGGATGCTGGACGCCCTCGACCCGTACGACGTCTGCGGCACGGCGGCCGCGGCCCGCGCCGAACTGGCGGACGTGCTCGGCGACCCGGCCGCCGCCAGCGCGCACCGGGTCTCCGCCACCGGGCACGCCCACATCGACTCCGCCTGGCTCTGGCCGCTGCGCGAGACCGTCCGCAAGGCCGCCCGCACCTTCGCCAACGTCACCCAACTGGCGGCCGACTACCCCGAGTTGGTGTTCTCCTGCTCGCAGGCCCAGCAGTACGCCTGGGTGCGGGACAACCAGCCGCACATCTGGGAGCGCATCAAGACGGCGGTGCGGCGGGGGAACTGGGCGCCGGTCGGCTCGATGTGGGTGGAGTCCGACGCCAACATGCCCGGCGGCGAGGCGCTGGCCCGGCAACTGGTGCACGGCAAGCGGTTCTTCCTGGACGAGCTGGGCGTGGAGACCGAGGAGGTGTGGCTGCCGGACTCCTTCGGCTACACCGCCGCCTTCCCACAGTTGGCCCGGCTGGCCGGCGCGAAGTGGTTCCTCACCCAGAAGCTGTCCTGGAACGACACCGACCGGATGCCGCACCACACCTTCTGGTGGGAGGGCATCGACGGGACCCGGGTCTTCACCCACTTCCCGCCCGTCGACACCTACAACTCCCAGCTCCACGGCCGCGAACTCGCCCACGCGGAACGGAACTTCGCGGAGAAGGGCCGGGCCACCCGCTCCCTGGTGCCGTTCGGCTGGGGCGACGGCGGCGGCGGACCCACCCGGGAGATGCTGGAGCGGGCCCGCCGGCTGCGCTCCCTGGAGGGCTCCCCGCGGGTCACCGTCGAACCGCCGGCCCGCTTCTTCGAGGCCGCGCACGAGGAGTACGGGGCCGCCGCCCCGGTCTGGTCCGGCGAGCTCTACCTCCAGTTCCACCGCGGCACCTACACCTCGCAGGCCAAGACCAAGCAGGGCAACCGGCGCTGCGAACACCTGCTGCGGGAGGCCGAGTTGTGGGCCGCGACCGCCGCCGTCCGCACCGCCGGGGCCGGCGCGGGCGCCTACCGCTATCCGTACGAGACGCTGGACCGCCTCTGGAAGACCGTGCTGCTGCACCAGTTCCACGACATCCTGCCCGGCTCGTCGATCGCCTGGGTGCACCGCGAGGCCCGCGCCACGTACGCCGCGACGGAGACCGAGCTGACCGCCCTGATCGAGGGGGCCCTCGCGGCCCTGGCGGACGAGGCGGGGGACGGTCAACCGCCCGGCACGGCCGTCTACAACGCCTCGCCCTACGACCGCGACGAGGTCATCACCCCGCCCGACGGCGCCGACGGGCCGCCGGTCACCGTCCGCGTCCCCGCGCTCGGCGCCGCCCCGCTCCCCGCTTCCCGCACCGACGCCCCCGCCCCCGTACGGGCCACCGCCGACGGCCACCACCTCACCCTCGACAACGGCCGGCTACGGGTGCGCATCGACCGCGACGGTCTGCTGACCTCCGTCCGCGACCTGACCGCCGGCCGGGAGGCGCTGGCCCCCGGCGCCCGCGGCAACCTCCTCCAACTGCACCCCGACCACCCCAACCAGTACGACGCCTGGGACCTCGACCGGCACTACCGCAACCGGCACACCGACCTCACCGACGCCGACGCCGTCGAACTGATCGCCTCCGGGCCGCTGTCCGCCACCGTGCGGGTCACCCGCGCCTTCGGCACCTCCCGCCTCACCCAGGACCTCACCCTGCACGCCGGCTCCCGCCGCCTGGACATCACCACCGACATCGACTGGCACGAGTCGGAGAAGGTCCTCAAGGCCGCGTTCCCGTTGGACGTGCACGCCGAACGCTCCACCGCCGAGATCCAGTTCGGCCATGTGCACCGCCCCACCCACGCCAACACGAGCTGGGACGCGGCCCGTTACGAGATCTGCGCGCACCGCTGGCTCCGGGTCGCCGAACCGGGCTACGGCATCGCCGTCCTCAACGACTCCACCTACGGCCACGACGTCACCCGCACCCCCCACGAGGACGGCGTCGGCACGACCGTGCGGCTCACCCTGCTGCGCGCCCCGCACAGCCCCGACCCGGAGACCGACCAGGGCACCCACCGCCTCCGCTACGCGCTGCTGCCCGGCGCCGACACCGGCGACGCCCTCGCCGGCGGCCTGGCCCTCAACCTCCCGCTGCGCACCGCCCCCGGCACCGGACGACTCACCCCGCTGGTGCGCGTCGACCACCCGGCCCTGACCGTCGAGTCGGTGAAGCTCGCCGACGACCGCAGCGGCGACGTCGTCGTCCGGCTCTACGAATCCCACGGCGGCCGCGCCACCGGAACCCTCGCGCCCGGCTTCCCCGTCGCCCATGCCACCGTCACCGACCTGCTCGAACGCCCCCTCCGGGACGAGGAGGAGGGCCCGACCTCGGACCTCACGCTCACCCTGCGCCCGTTCCAGATCCTGACCCTCCGGCTCCGGCCGCAGCTCCCGGCAGCGGCCCCGGAGTGAGGCGCGCCCGGCCCGCCGGTACGCCCGGCGGGCCTCAACCCCGCGGAATGTTCCGCAGGTTGGACCGGGCCATCTGGAGCATCCGCCCCACCCCGCCGTCCAGCACGATCTTCCCGGCCGAGAGCGCGAAGCCCGACACCATCTCGGCGCTGATCTTCGGCGGGATGGACAGCGCGTTGGGGTCGGTGACCACGTCGACCAGCGCCGGGCCCTTGTGCCGGAACGCGTCCCGCAGCGCCCCGCGCAACTGCTTGGGCTTCTCCACCCGCACTCCGAACGCCCCGGCCGCACCGGCGAGCGCGGCGAAGTCCGGGTTCTTGTTGGTGGTGCCGTACGAAGGCAGCCCCGACACCAGCATCTCCAACTCCACCATCCCCAGACAGGAGTTGTTGAACAGCACCACCTTCACCGGCAGGTCGTACTGGACCAGGGTCAGGAAGTCGCCCAGCAGCATCGTGAAGCCGCCGTCCCCGGACATCGAGACGACCTGCCGGTCGCGGTCGAGGAACTGGGCGCCGATCGCCTGCGGCAGCGCGTTGGCCATCGAGCCGTGGCTGAACGAACCGATCACCCGCCGGCGCCCGTTGGGCGTGAGGTAGCGGGCCGCCCAGACGTTGCACATCCCGGTGTCCACGGTGAAGACCGCGTCCTCGGCGGCCTCCTCGTCGAGCACCGAGGCGACGTACTCCGGGTGGATCGGCAGGTGCTTCTCCACCTTGCGGGTGTACGCCCTGACCACGCCCTCCAGCGCGTCCGCGTGTTTCTTCAGCATCCGGTCCAGGAACCTGCGGTCGGTCCTGGCCCGCACCCGCGGGGTCAGACAGCGCAGCGTCTCCCGGACGTCGCCCCAGACGGCGAGGTCCAACGCGCAGCGCCGGCCCAGGTGTTCGGGCCGCACGTCCACCTGGACGATCCGGACGTCGTCGGGGAGGAAGGCGGCGTACGGGAAGTCCGTGCCGAGCAGGATCAGCAGATCGCACTCGTGGGTGGCCTCGTAGGCCGCGCCGTACCCCAACAGCCCGCTCATCCCCACGTCGTAGGGGTTGTCGTACTGGATCCACTCCTTGCCGCGCAGCGCGTGGCCCACCGGCGACTTCACCCGCTCCGCGAACTCCATCACCTCGGCGTGCGCGCCCGCGGTGCCGCTGCCGCAGAACAGCGTGACCCGGTCCGCCTCGTCGACCATCCGGGCCAGCTCGTCGATCTCCCCGTCCCCGGGGCGGACCGAGGGCCGGGTGGTCACCAGGGCGTGCTGGAAGGCCCGTTCAGGCGCCGGTTCGGCGGCGACGTCGCCGGGCAGCGAGACCACCGCGACGCCGCTCTGCCCCACGGCGTGCTGGATCGCGGTCTGCACCACCCGCGGCATCTGCCTGGTGCTGGAGATCAGCTCGCTGTAGTGGCTGCACTCGGCGAACAGCCGGTCGGGGTGGGTCTCCTGGAAGTAGGTGGTGCCGATCTCGCTGGACGGGATGTGCGAGGCCAGCGCCAGCACCGGGGCCATCGAGCGGTGCGCGTCGTACAGGCCGTTGATCAGGTGCAGGTTCCCGGGCCCGCAGGACCCCGCGCAGGCCGCCAACTTCCCGGTGAGCTGCGCCTCCGCCCCGGCGGCGAAGGCGGCGGTCTCCTCGTGCCGGACCTGGATCCAGTCGATCCCGGAACGGCGGCGGATGGCGTCCACCACCGGGTTCAGGCTGTCCCCGACCACCCCGTAGAGCCGTCGGACACCGGCCCGCACCAGGATGTCGATGAACTGTTCGGCTACGGTCTGCTTGGCCACGGAACGAGCCTCCTCGGGGCGGTGCACGGGCCGACGGGCACTGCTGGCTGCTGGCTGGTCCTCCCATGTACCCACGGGACCCCCCGCGCCGCCTCCGGCGGCGTGCGATCGGGCGCGCGACCGGCGTCCGTCACCTCACGCCTCCCACACCCCCACCGCCGTGCGGTCCCCGACGTCCTCGGCGGCCCGCGGCCGGACGGCGGTGAGGAAGTCGGCGGGGTCGGGCGGGGCGGGCGGGGACCAGGCGGCGGCCAGCCGGGCGGCGGCATCCGGGTCGAGTCCGAGCCGCCCCGCCAGATCGCGGCCGCACAGCAGCAGCACGTCCCCCGCGCGCCCCGGCTCGGCGCGGAAGCGGAACGGCGTCCCGTCGCCGGGCTCCAGGTCCGTCCACCCGCCGTCCCGCAGCCGGAACAGCCCGCCGGCACCGACGCCGAAGAACACCCGGGTGCGACAGCCGGGGTCCGCGGACAGCAGGAGGCAGCGCAGTGCGGCGAGGGGTGGGCCGGGGGTGCCGGGCGGCTTGGTTGGCTCGGGTGTCCCGGTGGGCTCGGCCGTCTCCGGTGGCCCGGTGCGGAGTTTGCCGTGTGCGCGGTGGGTGAGGCGCTGTAAGCCCGCCCGGAGCGCGTCGGTCCGGCCGATGCGGAGGTCCCGCGCCAGTTGGGCGGCGCTGCGGCCGATGGCGCCGCCGAGCCAGGCGCAGGCGTCGCGGGCCGCGCGCGGGGCGGCGGGCGCCGCGGTGGCCACGGCGATCAGCAGCAGCGCGTCCCGGCCCGTCCCGAACCGGGCGGTGAGGAGCGCGGCCCCGCGGGCGGCACCGCGCCGACGGGCGTCGGCCCCGCGCCGGGCGACGGCACGGACCGTCGCGGAACCGAATGCGGCGCCCTCCAGAACGGTGTCCGGCACCAGTTCGTCCAGCGCGTCCGGATCGGCCTCGGGAAATCCGCAGGCGTCGGGAAGGGAACGGACCGCGCGCTCCCGGACGGTGGGCTGCCCGCCCGTAGGGCCGTCGGGCGGCCCGGATTGCGCTGCGGACGCTCCTACAGGAGACGAGGCAGGGGACGGGGCCGGGGGCGGGGACGCGGGGGCCGTGGGGAACGGCTGCGATCGGGCCGGCAGTTCCCAGGGGCGCGGCTCCCAACCGCTCGGCTCCCACGGCCGGGGCTCGAACGCTCCGAGAGCCGACTCCCCGGAGCCGGAGTCCTCCGATCCGGTCCCGGCGAAGGCCGTCCCCTCTGGGCGGCTCGGGTCAGCGGCGGTCGCGTCCGAGGCCGACGGCCCCGGCGACGCCCCCGCGGCCCTCGACGCTCCCCCGGCCCCCCGGTCCCGCCCCACCGTCCGCAGTGCCGACTCGATCCGGTCGTCGAGGGTGTCCGAGGCGTCGTCCGGCCGGGACCCAGCGGGCCGCCCGGCGTTCTCGGCCTCTTCCCCGGGACCGTCCCCGTACAGCTCGCGCCACCACCAGTCGTCCTCTCTGCCGCGGCCCGCCCCCTGCTGGTTCATGGGTCGCATTGTCCCGTTGCGCGCGCTCCCGAGACAGGGCGCGAAAAGGGCATTCCAAGAAGCGCCCCCGGTCCACGTCCGGCAGTCTTGGGCCATGCGGGCCCTGAGAGAGCGCAGCCTTCGAGCCGCAGCCGGGCGCGCGCCGCTCCGGACCCGGCCGGACGCCGGCGCCTCCGGGGCCGTGGCATGAACGTCGGGCAACTGATCGTCGTCGGGCTCGTCATGCTGCTCGGGGTGTTCGGCGTACTGATCCCGGGCATCCCGGGACCGCTGGTGGTGTGGGCGGGGCTGCTGTGGTGGACGACGGTGGAGCGGTCCTCGTCGGCGTGGACGGTGTTGATGGCCGGAACCGGCGTGCTGCTCCTCAACCAGGTGCTGAAGTGGCTACTGCCGACCCGCGATCTGCGCGCGGCGGGCGCCCCGTACCGCACCCTGGTCCTCGCCGGCGTGGCCGGGATCGCGGGCTTCTTCCTGCTCCCGGTGATCGGCTGTCCGCTGGGGGCGTTCGGCGGCCTCTACGTCCTGGAACGGGTCCGCCTCGGCAGCCACGGCGACGCCTGGGCCTCCACCCGCACGGCGCTGCGCGCCGTCGGCCTGAGCGTGCTGGTCGAACTGTTCGCCTGCCTGCTGGTGGTGGGCGCCTGGGTGGGGGCGGTGGTCGCGGGCTGAACCCCCGCGACCACCGCCCTAGCGACCCCGCCGGCGCTCCCGGCCCTCCGCTCCCTGCCCCCGCTTCCGTTCCGTCATGTGCCGCCCCAGCGCCTGCTTCTGCTTCCACTCGCGCCGGAGTTGGGCGCGCTGTCGGACGTCGGTCTTGGCCGCGATCCACTGGTTCTCGCGCCGCAGCTTGCGATGGCTCTCCAACCGGCGCGGCGCCAACTCGCCACGCGCCACGGCCTCTTGTACCGCGCACCCCGGCTCCGCCTCGTGGGCGCAGTCGTGGAACCGGCAGCGCCCGGCCAGTTCCTCGACGTCCGCGAACGCCCGGGCCAGCCCGGCCCCCGCGTCCCACATGCCGACGCCACGCAGCCCCGGCGTATCGATGAGGGCACCACCGGCGGGCAGCACCAGCAGGTCCCGGGTCGTGGTGGTGTGCCGCCCCTTGCCGTCCTGGTCACGGACCGCCTGGACATCCTGGACGTCGGCCCCCAGCAGCGCGTTGGCCAGGGTGGACTTGCCGGCCCCGGACCGCCCCACCAGGGCGGAGGTGGCGCCGGCGAGCAGCGTGGCCAACGCGCCGAGGCCGTCCCCGGTTGCCGCGCTGACCGCCAGCACCGGCACCCCGGGAGCGGCCGCCGCGACATCGGCCACCAGGTGGTCGAGCACGGCCGAATCGCCCACCAGGTCCGCCTTGGTGAGGACGACCAACGGGCGCGCCCCGCCCGCACCCGGCGACGCGGCCCCGTCCGCCGCACTGGACAGCGCCAACGCGAGGAACCGCTCGATGCGCCCGAGGTCCAACTGTTCCGCGAGCGACACGCAGATGACGATGCGGTCGATGTTGGTGGCCAGCACCTGGCCCTCGGAGCGCTTCGACGAGGCGGACCGGACGAAGGCCGTCCGCCGGGGCAGCAACGCCCGTACGACGCCGTCGAGATGGTCGCCGCTCCGGCCGTTCGCCAGGTCGATCGCAGCCCAGTCGCCGGTGCACGGCACCCGCATCGGGTCGGCGGTCGCCACCAGCGCGGTGTCCGCCAACACCGTCCGGACGCCGTCCCCTTCGGGCACCACGGCGTCCACCCGCCCGCGGTCCACGCGGACGATCCTGCCGGGCACGAACCCCTGCCCGGCGAAGGGGGTGAAACTCTCCGCGAAGCCGTCGTCCCAGCCGTAGCCGGTCAGCGGATGCGCAGCGGAGATAGCGAAGTCGAACAACGGGATGGCCCTTTCGGGAAATTCGGGCCCCGGCGCGGCGCACGGCACACGGGCGCGTACGCGAAAGGAGAGTCGGTCAGCCGGAGGCCACGGAGGGAGGAGTGATGGTCTGCTGCACGCGGGCAATGCCCGACACCACGACGACGGTCATCAGGTCTCACCTCCCTTTCCTCAACGGCTGCCAGCGACCCTAGCCCGGCCCCGCCCGACGCCGCCACGCATTTATCCGGCGCCGCTCGGCCCCCCGTCAATGCAGTAGCCAGCCGCTCCCACCGAAGCGTTAAACGGCCTCCCCTCCCCGCCAACTCCCCCTCCCCACCGCCCGATTCCTTATCGAACCTTTGCCCCCGCCTTGCCGTCAGCGGAACGGTCGTGCGCCACGCTGTCGACACGTCACGACTTGACGGGGGACTACCTTGAATGTCGAACTGCCAGGCCACATAGCCCGGTTACCCCGGCTCCGCGGCCACGGCGCGGGCGGGGGCTCCGCATGACGAACAGGATCGTCAAGGCGCTGGAGGACGGCGCCGGCAAACTGGCCAAGACCCTCGGCAAGGACGCCGGGAAGGCCGTCCAGGACCTCTACCACGACACCGGCAAGCGGCTGAAGCGGGTCGCCGACAACCATCTGGAGACCGACGCCAAGCACGCGGCGGAGATGGAGCGGATCGCCAAGCGCCCGCGCACCGAGACGCCGGTGTACCACCTCGACGACCGCGGCAACATCAGCCGGCTGCGCCACAACCCGGACGCCAAGACGCCGGAGGAGCGGTACAAGAAGGAGAAGCTGACCTCCGAGGACAAGGAACGGCTGGGGCTGCAGAGTTCGTCGATCGGGGCGCCGAAGGAAGGCGAGCGGCTCGCCCTCCTCAAAGACAAGAAGGAAGGGAAGGTCGACCCGCGGCCGACCTCGCCCTCCACGCAAGTGCCGTTGGGGAGTTCGGACCTTGGCAAGGCCACCCAGCTCGCCCGTCACGCGGACAACAGCTACGGCACGAGACGGAAGAAGTTCACCAGCAACAACTACGCGGCGGCCCGGGTCACCGGGGCGAACGGCAAGGGGGACTTCATCCTCGTCGGGCGCAGTCACCGGAACGACGGCGTGAATGTCGGCGCCCATTCGGAGCGCATGATAGGAACCCCCTTCCTGAGACAGGGGGAAGGGCACCGAATACAGGACCTGTATACGGAGCGCGAGCCCTGTACTTCGGCGCCGAACTGCTCGTCCTGGATGGCCGAGAGACTCCCTCACGTAAATGTCACGCATAGCGTCGAATACGGGAACACCCCGGCATCACGAGCCGCCGGCAATACGTCAATGAGGCAGTACCTCGACGGGCTGATGGCCAGTAGATAGACTCCCTACCCCCTACCCAGCGACAGGAACGGCGCATGACCACCAGCCCTGACGACCTCAGTCGCCAAGCGCTTGAGACCGTGTTCACCCCGGCCGAGCTGATCACCGTCCCGGAGGGTCAACTGGCCGACGTGGCAGACCCGGACGCCAGGGAGGTACTGCGCACGCTCGGCCTCCCGGTGGGGAAGAACCAGTTCTTCGGGCTCGACAACAAGATCGGGGAGCGGTTCCGGCGGATCGCGGAGGACTACGACTGGGAGCTCGTCGAGCGCTATTCCGAGGTGCCGCTGGGTGCCGACAGGTGGATTCCGCTCGGCATGATCCCCTACGACAGCATCGTCCTGGACCCCGAAACCGGTAAGGTCCACTGCCTTCCGCAGGACGGTGAGATCTACCTCTTCAACAGCACGCTCCGGCAATTCGTCCACTTCCTCTACATTCTGCAAGTCGAGCGCCCCGCATACGACATGGAATGGGAAGGCGACGACGACCTCTTCGACTCCGAGGGGGCGCGTTCCCGTGTCGAGGCGGCGATGCGGTCCATCGATCCCGCCGCCCTGGAAATTCCGGAATCGCGCTGGCACGACGTACTCGCCGGCATCGAAGACCCCGAATACGACCACTACTGACGGCCGCCACCGACAACCGCCGCCGACGGCCACCGACGCAATTGCCGACCAACCGCCCGGCAGCTACCGCATTCCCGCCCAAGGAGCCCCGATCCGGTGACTGAGGACACATCCCTGCGGACCTTCGGGCCGAGCGACCCCGAAGACCCCGCCGGCGCACCGGCGCACCACCTGGCCGGGGTGTCCGTGCCGTGGCAGGTCGGTCCCTATTTCGCCACCCGCGGCGACGATCCGGTCCCGCTGGGCGCCTACGCCGAGGCGAACGGGCACCGTCTCAGCCGGGCGGAATGCGCCGACTGGGCGCGGCTGGGCACCGACAACGGCTTCGAACTGTGCGCGGACGCCGAGGGTTCGGTGTGGGCGGTGCTGCTGGACTTCGAGGAGGACGACCGGTTCGTCAACTCCTCCCCGGAGGAGTTCGCCGCCGGCCTCGCGGCGCTCCACGAGGCCCTGCGGGTCATCCTGAGCACCGACCGGCCGGCGACCGCCGCCGCGGCCTTCGAAAAGCTGACGGAGCGTCTGAAGGCCGCGGATCCACGGGCGTTCGTGGACCGGGAGAGCTGGTGGCCACTGGTGCTGGACGACATCCGCGACACCGCGAGCGTCGAGAACTACGCGGCCTTCGAGTACGTCGACCCGGCCAGCGGCAAGCGGATCGTCACCCGCTCCGGCACTCTCGGCCTGCACCCCGAGGAGCGGTTGTGGGACGGGCTGCACGCGGCCGGGGTCGAGCCGGAGCAGGTCCTGCGCATCCACACCGACCTGGAGCCGTGTTTCCTGCCCGGCCACTACTGCTCGCTGTGGCTCGGGCAGGTCTTCCCGCACGCGGAGTTGACGCACAGCTTCCCCTACGGCGAGTCCGCCGCGTCACGGGAGGCCGGCGTCCGGGCCCTGCGGGAGAGCGCCGCCCAGGAGGACGGGCCGGGCGCTTCGGACGGTTCGGCGGCCGACCGGTGAGCGCCGCCCCCGCGCCGAGCGGTCCCGACATCGCCGCCTGGCCGCCGTTGGACCAGGTCACCGCGGCCCACGGACCGGCGCTGCTGGGCTGGGCGGCCGACACCTCGCCGGAACGCCCCCGGGTCTGTCTGGTGCGGGGAGCCCGGGGCAGCGGCAAGAGCCGGTTACTGGCGTGGTTCCTCATGGGCTCGCCCGCCCATCCCCGCACCGTCGTGCACGCGGCCGTCCTCGCGGAGGGACTGATCTCCGACGCCGCGGCCTGGGACGTGGGGCGGCAACTCGGCTACGGCCCGCTGTCGCCGGCCCGTTTGCTGGACCGGCTGCTGGTCGACCAACGGCCCCTGCTGCTGCTCGTGGCCGACCTCCACCGCGCCGGACGCGGCCCCGCCGACGGCCCGTTGGCCCGGCCCGCCGCCCTCGTCCGGGACCTGTTGCGGCCGCTGCTGGAGCTCCCGGGGACCCGCGCCGTCATCGAGGTCGGGGACGCCGATCTCTTCGGCGACGAGACCGAGGGCGTGGCCGTCGAGACCATCGACCTCGGCGCCGCGGCGCTCGGCCCCGTCGACGAGCCGGCGCCCATCGACCTCGCCACGCAGCTCCCCCGCACCGCCGACGGCCGCCCCCTGTGGGACCGGGCCCCCGAGGACGTCCGGCAGCGGGCACTGGACCAGGCACTGCTCGCCGACGACCCCGGGCCGGCCGTCCGCGCCCTGATCACCGACCCCGGGTTCCTGCTCCACGGCTCGCCGGTGTCGCTCGCGGCCTGCCTGGCCGACGACCGCGTCCCGGCCCCGCCGGGGCTCCGGGAGACCTGGCGACTGGCGGCTCCCCTGCTGTCGGACACCGAACCGACCGCCGCCGACCGCGCCGCCCTGCTCCACACCGCCGCGCTGGGCGCCAGCCCCACCCTCGCCCGCTATCTGCTGCCGCTCGCCGAGGCCCACCCGCTCACCGGCGTCTGGACCCGGCCCGGCGCGCCTCTCACCGCCCTGGCCCAACTCCCGGGCGTGGACGGCCAGTTGCTCGCCGCCGACCCGCTGGGCGACCTCGCCGTGCTCGACCCGACCACCGGCCGGAGCACCGGCCCCGCGCCCGTCCCGCCGGCCAGCGCCGCCCGTCCGCAGGGCATCGCCGCACGCCACGAGCGGTCTCTGCTCCTGCTCACCGACACCGGGGCGCTGCGCCCCACCGGCGACGACGCCGACGCCGACTTCGGTCACCTCGCGGCCCACCACGGCCGGGCCGCCCTCGGCGGTCCGGACGCCACACCCACCGCCCTCGGCCAGTGCCCCGACGGCGCCACCACGGTCGTCGGCGACGCCCAAGGCACCGTCCACGTCTGGCAGTTGAAGGACGCTCAGGCCGCCCCACTCTCCCGCGCGCTGCACCCGGCCCCCGTCTCCGCGGTGGCCTGCCTGGCCTTCCCCGACGCGGGCCGCACCCTGGTGGTGAGCGCCGGCATGGACGGCACGGTCCGGCTCTGGGAGACCTCCGCCGATCCGTTGCCGACGCCCATCGCCCAACGCCGCGCCCTGGTAACGGCGTTGGCCGCCGCGCACACCCCCCACGGCCCGGTCCTCGCGGTCGCCTGGAACGACGCGACGCTGGACCTGTGGGACCTCGCCGGCAGCCGCCTGCGCTCCGTCCCCCTCCTCCTGCCGGCCGCCACCCTCGCCTTCTCGCCCGGCCCCCGTCTGACCGTCGGCGGCCCGGACGGCGCCTACGCGCTCGCCCTCGACACCGCACGCCTCTGGGACGCGGCGGGCACGGCCCCGTCAGAAGCGCCCTGACACGCGGAACGGGCGGCCGACTCCTGGTCGCCGGCCGCCGCGTCCGTGCCGTCCGTTCCCGTCCCCTCCCCGCCGTCGTAGGCGAGGACCGCGTCGAGGTACTCGGCGATGGCGTCGCGGTTGCGGGTCAGGCAGGAGATGCGCTCGGTCATCCGGTCGCGTTCCCGCGCCAGGGTGTCGATCATCTCCGGGGTGGCGTCGGGGAAGTAGATGGTCCGGGGCTTGTCCAGGCAGGGCAGGATCTGCTTGATGATGCGGGTCGGCAGGCCGGCGTCGAGCAGCCCCCTGATCTGGAGCACGCGGTCCACGAAGCGCTCGTCGTAGTCGCGGTAGCCGTTCGGCGTGCGCGCGGCGACGATCAGCCCCTGCTCCTCGTAGTAGCGCAGCAACCGCCTGGGGGTGTCGGTGCGTTCCGACAGTTCTCCGATCCGCACGACCGTCCCTCTCCGTGAACCCGCGCCGCCGGATGCAGCATACGGGCGCGCCGGGGCGGACGGTGCGGGCGGACGTCAGCGCACGCGGGGGTCGGTGCGCATGACGCGCCGCCGAGTCGGTGTTCGTCAGTGCACCATCACGGTGACGGTGGAGGAGTGGGTCTTGCCGTGGGCGACCCGCAGCTTCTCCTTGCCCTTCTTGCTGAGCTTGACCTTGACGCTGTAGTAACCGCCGTGCTTCGTCTTGGTGTTGGCGTGCAGCGTGGTCCACTTGTCCTTGTTCATGTGTTGGACGGTGAGCTTGCTGTCCGTCTTGATGCCCTTGGTCCGACCGCTGAGGGTGACGGTCTCGCCGGCCTTGATGGACTTGGCGCTCGCCTTGACGCTGATCGACTCGTGCGACGTGGCCGTGGCGGCGGCGACGGTGGCGGTGTGCAGGTCCGGTACCGCGCTCGGCGCGGCGATGGCGGTGCCCGCGCCGCCGGCCAACAGGGCCGCGCACGCGGCACCGATGACCGCGGTCCGCAGGTGGTACGCCTTCTTGGTGGTCCCCATGGAATTCACCTCACCTGGGTTGCCTGGTTCCGGCTCGCCGGTACCCGCGGGCGTCGCCGCCCCTGCGGGCGCTCTGGGGCCGGAGCATTCCCGGCCCAGTATGCGGAGCGGTTCATGAGGCGATCGTGTGCCGCGGATGTGAGTCCTCACATGGTGGGCCGGCGGTCAACCGCTGGTCACGGGGACGGGGTTGAGCAGCCGGTATCCGGCGCCGCGGACGGTCTCCAGGTGGGACGCCCGGCCGCCCTGGTCGATCTTGCGGCGCAGATAGGCCACGTACTGGTCGACGACGTTGGAGACCCCGTCGCACGGGAAGTCCCAGACCTGCTCCAGGATCAGGGTCCGGGTCAGCACCTCCCCGGGGTGCCGCAGGAAGAGCTCCAGCAGGGCGAACTCCTTGGGCGAGAGCCGGAGTTCGGCGCCGGCCCGCCAGGCCCGCCGGCTGGCCGGGTCCAACCGCAGGTCGCCCACCGCGATCAGGGCCGGCCGGGCGCGCCCGCCGCGTCGGGACAGCGCGCGCAGCCTGGCGTACAGCTCGGCGAAGCTGAACGGCTTCGCCAAGTAGTCGTCGGCGCCGGCGTCCAGGCCCCGGACCCGGTCGGGGACCTCGTTGCGGGCGCTCAGCACCAGTACGGGCGACCAGCAGCCGCCGGCCCGCAGCCGCCGGCACACCTCGAAGCCGTCGAAGCCGTGCAGCAGCACGTCGAGGACGATCAGGTCGTAGGGCACCTCGTGGGCCCGCCAGACCGCCTCCGGGCCGGTCGCCGCCAGGTCGACGGCGTAGCCCTCCTCGGCGAGGCCGCGGCGCAGCAGCGCCGCCGTGCGGGGCTCGCCGTCGACCACCAGGACGCGCATTCCTCCACGGTAGGAGCTCCGCGGGCGGACGACATGTGGAGCGGCCGTGGGCGGCCTTCGGGCGCGGGCACCCCCGGGCGCCGGTCAGTCGTGCGGCGGCAGGTGCCGGACCTGGTGGTCGGCGACGCTGAGGGCCTCGTCGACCAGGCGCCGCAGATGCCCGTGGCGCAGCGCGTAGACGGCCCGGCGGCCGTCCTTGCGGACGGTGACCAGCCCGGCGAGCCGGAGGCGGGCGAGGTGTTGGCTGACGGAGGTGCGGGAGGCGCCGCAGACCTCGGTGAGGGTGGTGACGTCGGCCTCGCCCGCGCCGAGGCGCCGCAGCAGGGCCAGCCGGGTGCGGTCGGCGAGGAGCCCGAGGATCTCCACGGCGACGGTCAGCCGGGCGTCGTCGGCCGGCTCCTGCGCATCGTGCGCAGTTGATAGGTGCATGCGTGCGCTCATACGCACATAATGAGGGGCGAGGGCGGACGGCACAAGCCGCGCCCCGGACGGCGAAGAGGGGCGATGCCCATGGACGCGCAACTGCCGGTTCCCGAACCCCACTCCCACCCCGACCGCTCCGCGCACCACCACCCGCACCCCGCCGGTCGCTCCCGCGCGGCCCGCCTGCGGCACCGGCTCGCGCACGCCGTCACCCCGCACAGCCACGAGGCCCGGGACAAGGTCGACCCCGCGTTGGAGAGCTCCCGCGAGGGGCTGCGCACGCTCTGGCTCTCGCTCGCCGTCCTGGGTCTGACGACGCTGGTGCAGGCCGCCGTCTTCGCCCTGTCCGGCTCGGTCGCGCTGCTCGGCGACACCCTGCACAACGCCGCCGACGCGCTGACCGCCGTCCCCCTCGGCGTCGCCTTCCTCCTCGGCCGGCGCGCCGCCAACCGCCGCTACACCTACGGCTACGGCCGCGCCGAGGACCTGGCCGGCGTGGTCATCGTGCTGACCATCGCCGCGTCCGCGGTGCCCGCCCTCTACATGGCCGTCGACCGGCTGTTGCATCCGCGGGACGTGGCGCACCTGTGGGCGGTCGCGGCCGCCGCGCTGGCCGGCTTCGTCGGCAACGAGTGGGTGGCCCGCTACCGCATCCGCACCGGCCGCCGGATCGGCTCCGCCGCCCTGGTCGCGGACGGGTTGCACGCCCGCACCGACGGCTTCACCTCGCTGGCCGTGCTGCTGGGGGCGGGCGGCGCCGCACTGGGCTGGCGGGCCGCCGACCCCGTCGTCGGCCTGCTGATCACCGGGGCGATCCTGCTGGTCGCCAAGGACGCCGCCCGGGAGGTGTTGCGGCGGCTGATGGACTCGGTGGACCCGGCGCTGGTGGCGTCCGCCGAGGCCGTGCTGTGGGCGGTGCCCGGCGTGCGCGGGGTGGGCCAGCTCCGGATGCGCTGGATCGGCCACGCCCTGCGGGCCGAGGCGGACCTCGTCCTCGACCCGCGGCTGACCGTGGCCCAGGGCCACCGCATCGCGGTGGCCGCCGAACACGCTCTGATCCACGCCGTACCGCGCCTGACGGCGGCCACCGTGCACCTCGACCACACCCCGGAGGACGGCGCCCCGGACCCCCACGCGGCGCTGGCCCACCACACCGGCCGTCACCCGAGGATCGCGATCAGCCCCAGTCCGAAGACGACGTAGAAGCCGGCGGCCAGGGCCAGTCGGCCGGCGGTGAGGCGCTGCGTCCGCATCATCACCAACAGGTAGCCGATCGCCGCCATGGTGATCAGGCCGGACCACACCAGGGCGGCGTCGAAGTGCCAACTGGTGAAGAGCAGGCCGAGGCCGCTGGGGACGGTGGCCTGGATCATCATGGCGCCGGAGATGTTGGCCAGCGCCAGCTTGGTCTTGCCCTGACGCACCCAGATCACGGCGTTCATGATCTCGGGGAGTTCGGTGGCGATCGGGGAGAGCAGCAGCGCGGTGACCGAGGCGGAGAGTCCGAGCATCGGGCCGATGGCGTCCAGTTGGTGGACGAAGAGCTGCGAGGCGAAGAAGATCACGACCAGGGTGACCAGGGTCTGCGCGACCACTGCCCAGGTCGCCGGGGACGCCGCCCGCGGCTGGAACTTCAGCGGCTCCAGCTCGACGCCCTCCTCGTCCTCCTCGTGGTCGCCGCGGATCTCGCGCCAGAAGTAGACCGCGTACACCGCGAAGAACGCCACGCCCAGCACCGGCTTGAAGGCGAAGGCGACCAGACCGAGCGCGACCTTGACCAGGAAGACCGGCAGGAACCACGTCTGGTCCTTGGCCAGCCGCCGCATGTCCTTCGGCGTGCCGAGCTCCCGGGCCGGCTCCGGGGCGTCCCCGGCTGCGGGAGCACCGGCCGCGACCTGGGCGCGCCGCTTGCGCCGCTGGAGCAGCAGCATCGTGCCGGTCACGCCGTACGCCACGGTGGCCAGCGCCAACGGGCCGCCCATCGCGGCGCCGACACCGATGTCCTTGGCCTCCGGGGTGGCACCGGTGGTCACCGCCACCAGGGTCACCACGGACTCCGGCAGTGCGGTGCCGAAGGCGGCCAGGATGGTGCCCACCGCCGTCCGACCCACGTTGAGCCGCTCACCGAGCCATTCCACGGCGTTGACGAACCACTCGCAGGAGAGGTAGATCGCCACCGCGCAGGCGATGAGCAGAACGAAATGCAACACGCTGATCGTCAGCCTTTCCGCCCCGGCGGGCATCGAGGGCGACCGGCGTGGGAGCGTCGGCACGGCTTCGACCCCGCCGACGCGTCCTTGAAAGAATCGTCGACAAAGGGCCGAAGGTCTCGCCCGCCCGCACAGTGACTGCACGGGCCCGGCCACCGGGAACCGCGAGCGGCTCCAGTGTGTCGACGACCGGTTTGCGGGGCTACTCCCCTTCGCAGCCCCCCACCCTACACACCGCGGGTGCGGACCGACGTGCGCGGGACAACGGGAACGCCCGCTGCCTCAGCCGGACTTCTGGAGCCGCTGGAGCGACTCGACGAGCTGGTCCACCTCCTCCGGGGTGTTGTAGAGGGCCAACGAGGCGCGGGCCGCGCTCTGCACGCCGTAGTGGGCCAGCGCCGGCTGGGCGCAGTGGTGGCCGGCCCGGACGGCGATCCCGTCGCGGTCCAGCCAGTCCGCGATCCGCGCCGGGTCGTGGCCGGCCAGGGTGAAGGTCAGCACCGCGATCCGGTCCGGCGCCGAGCCGAGCAGCTCCAGCCCGGGGACGGTGGCCATGGCCTGCTGGGCGTAGTCGAGCAGCCCGGTCTCGTAGGCGGCGACGGCGGGCCGGTCGAAGCCGGTCAGCCAGTTCACCGCGGCGAGCAGGCCGACGACGCCGGCGATGTGCCCGGTGCCGGCCTCCAGGCGGTGCGGGACGGGCGCGAAGTCGGTCCGGTCGAAGGACACGGACTCGATCATGTTGCCGCCGCCCTGCCACGGCGCCATCGCTTCCAGGATCTCCGGCTTGGCGTACAGGGCGCCGATACCGGTGGGGGCGAAGAGCTTGTGGCCGGAGAACACGTAGAAGTCGGCGTCGAGGTCCTGCACGTCGACCGGGAAGTGGGCCACCGCCTGGGCGCCGTCGACCAGGACCGTGGCCCGGTAGCGGTGCGCCAGCGCGGTCATCTCCCTGACGGGCGGGACGGTGCCCAGCACGTTCGACGCCTGGCTGAGCGCCACCAGCCTGGTCCGCATGGAGAGCCGGTCCGCGTAGGCGTCGAGGTCGATCTGTCCGTCCGGGCGCAGCGGGATGGGCACCACTCGCGCGCGGGTCTCCTTGGCCACCATCTGCCAGGGCACGATGTTGGAGTGGTGCTCCAACACCGGGACGAGGATGTCGTCACCGGGGCCGAGGTTGGCCCGCCCCCAGCTCTGCGCGACGAGGTTGATCGCCTCGGTGGTGCCGCGGGTGAAGACGATCTCGTCCGGGGAGCCCGCGCCCAGGAACTGGGCGACCGCCGTCCGGCCCCCCTCGTACGCCTCGGTGGCCTCGCGGGCCATGGTGTGCGCCCCGCGGTGGATGTTGGAGTTGCCCGCCCCGTAGAAGCCGGACACCGCCTCGATGACCTGGCGGGGCTTCTGGGTGGTGGCCCCGTTGTCGAGCCAGACCAACGGCTTGCCGTTGACGGTCCGGTGCAGGATCGGCACGTCCCGGCGCGCCAACTCGGGCGAGAAGGACGGCTGTTGGGAGACTTGACGGCCCGTCATACCGGCACCGGGAGACGTGGCGCCCGGCGAGCTCGCGCCGGTGGCGTCCGGGGACGGGGTCGACGCGGGCGGGGGCACCGGGGAGCCGGTGTCCGACGCGGGCGCCGCGGTGGTGGGGACTCCCGTCGCACCCGTCAGGCTCCGCGCGCCCGACCCGGTCGACGGGAATCCCAGCAGGTCAGGCGTAGTCATGGTAACGGGACACCTCGACGTTCTGGAGGACCGCGAGGGAGTCCTCGACGAGGACGGCGGCGTTGAAGTACGCGGTCATCAGGTACGAGGTGATGCCCTTGTTGTCGACGCCCATGTTCCGCATGGCCAGGCCCGGTTCGATCTCGTCGGCGACCTTCGCCGGGCGCAGCCCGACCACGCCCTGCTCGGCCTCGCCCACCCGCATCAGCAGGATCTCGGTGGTGCCGGTCTCCGCACCGCCGGAGAAGCGCACCTTGTCGGACGGGAGCAGCGGCACCCCGCGCCAGGTCAGCAGCGGGCTGCCGAAGCTGGTGTCGATGACCGGGGGCACGCCCCGCCGGGTACATTCCCGCCCGAACGCGGCGATCGCCCGCGGGTGCGCGAGGAAGTAGCCGGGCTGCTTCCAGACCCGGGTGAGCAGCTCGTCCAGGTCGTCCGGGGTGGGCGCACCGGTGCGGGCCTGGACGCGCTGGCCGGGGGCGACGTTGTGGAACAGGCCGTACTCGGGGTGGTTGAGGAGGGTGGCCTCCTGCCGCTCGCGCAGCGCGTGCGCGGTGAGGTTGGCCTGGGCGCGGGTCTGGTCGATGGGGCCGTTGTAGAGGTCGGAGACCCGGGTGTGGACGCGCAGCACGGTCTGGGCGAGGTTCATGTGGTACTCGCGGGGCGCGTCCTCGTAGTCGACGTAGGTCGCCGGCAGGTCGGGCTCGCCGCTGTGCCCGGAGCTGAGGTCCAACGGCACCTCGCTGCCCGGCAGCACCCCGTCCGCCGCGAGGTAGGCGTCCATCGCGGCGCGCAGGGCCGGGGCGCGGTCGCCGAGCCGGGCGAGGGCGGCGCGGTCCAGGCAGAGCGCGGTGCCGGGGGTGACCGCGGTGACCCGGTACGGCATCGGCGCGGACCGGGTCCAGGCGTCGAGGTCGAAGAACTGGCCGTCGCCGACGACTTCGAGGAGCGCGTCCTCGCCGTACCGGCCGCGCGCCCGCTTCTCCGCCCGGCCCTGCACGATGACGAACAGACTGTCCGTCACCTCGCCGCTTTCGGCGAGGAGTTGACCGGTGTCGAAGGTCATCGTGGTGAACTCGCCGGCGAGTTCGGTCAGCAGCGCGTCGTCCATCTCGCGCAGGTACGGGAGTTCGCGGAGGTCACCGGGGATGACGCGGTGGGTATCGCCGTCCTGGTAGGTGCTGACCCGGTCGTCACCGAGGACGTAGGTGCGGCGGCGGTTGACGCGGAAGACACCGGATTCGACGTCCACCCAGGGCAGGGCGCGCAGCAGATAGCGCGGGGTGATGCCGCGCATCTGGGGCGTGGTCTTGGTGGTGGTGGCGAGTTGCCGTGCGGCATCCGGGGCGAGCGTCATCCGGTCGTTCACTGGGACCTCCTTGCGCGACAGCGGCATGCCGACCGGCCGGCGCACGGCCGGTGACACGCGGGACGTCGGGATCGTCGGACCCGGAAACGGCCGTCCGCAACGGCCCGTTGGCGACCCCTCGGCCGGAAACGCTCGGTGCCCCGAATCCACGCCGCCGGACGCCTGTGCGACTACCTTCAGTCGCACGGTCGCTACGCCGCGTGGAATCGGTGTTCGGCAAGCCACCCGTGAGGGTCAGGAAGCCCCCGTGCGGTGCCCGCGACAGCACACATCCGACCAAATTTGCCCTCATGAAGGCGCTTTGTCATTCCAAAAGGAAGGCTTATGACGGCGGCGCAGCCGATCGCCCCGCAAGGGGCCACAGTGCTACATATGGCGAGTGATGGAAATTTTCGGGCGAAAAGGTGAAGTAGGGCGCCGTCTTCGCTCGGTGCTGAACGTGCACAGCGTCGCGGGACAGGTGCTCGTGCTCCAGCTCGCGCTCATCGTGCTGCTGGTCGCGGCGGCCGGGGCGGCGCTCGCCCTCCAGGCCCAACAGGCGAGCCTCCAGGAGGCCAAACAGCGCTCGGCCGTCGCCGCGCTGGCCTTCGCGCACGCCCCCGGGACCGCCGCCGCCATGGAGTCCGCCGACCCCACCGCCCGGCTGCAACCCCGTACGGAGGCCGCCCGCCAGGAAGCCGGCCTCGACTACCTCGTCGCGTTCAGCCCGTCCGGCATCCGCTGGACCCACCCCAACCCGAACCTGATCGGCAAGCACGTCCCGGGCAACTACGCCCCGGCCTTCAACGGGCGGACGTACACCACCACCTCCGCCTCCCACTTCGGACGCGCCGTGGACAGCACCGTCGCCGTCAAGAACGCCGACGGCCGGGTCGTCGGCCTGATCGCGGCCGGCATCAAGGTGCAGCGCACCAACGAGTGGGCGCTGCAACGGCTGCCGCTGCTGATCGGCAGCGCCGCCGGCGCCCTCATCGTCGGGATCTCCGGGGCCGCCCTCGTCAGCCGCCGACTGCGCCGCCAGACCCACGGCCTGGACCCGGCCGAGATGACCCGGATGTACGACCACCACGACGCCGTGCTGCACGCCGTCCGCGAGGGCGTGCTCATCATCGGCGGCGACGGACGACTGCTGCTCGCCAACGACGAGGCCCGCCGGCTGCTCGCCCTCCCCCAGGACGCCGAACACCGCCGGATCACCGAGCTCGGCCTGGAACCCGACATGGCCGACCTGCTGGCCTCCGGCCGCGCGGCCACCGACGAGGTGCACCCGGCCGGCGACCGCCTGCTCGCCGTCAACATCCGCCCCACCGCTCCCTACGGCGGCCTCCCCGGCACCGCCGTCACCCTGCGGGACACCACCGAACTCCAGGCGCTCACCGGCAAGGCCGAGATCGCCCAGCGCCGCCTGAAGCTGCTCTACGACGCCGGGATGCGGATCGGCAGCACCCTGGACATCGCCCGCACCGCGGAGGAACTGGCCACGATCGCGGTGCCGCACTTCGCCGACGTGGTCTCCGTCGAGCTGCTGGAGCCGGTGCTGCGCGGCGAGGAACCGACCCGGTGGCCCGCCCCGATGCGGCGGCTGGCGGTCCGCGGCGTCCCCGAGGACTCCGCGGTCTACCGCGTCGGCGAGCGCATCCGCTTCGTCCCCAACAGCCCCGTCGCCGCCGGGCTCGCCGACGCCCGCGCGGTCGTCGTCCCCGACCTGCGCGCCGAGCACGAGTGGCGCGCCCAGGACCCCGGGGACACCCAGCGCATCCTCGACAACGGCATCCGCTCCCTGGTCGCCGTCCCGCTGCGGGCCCGCGGGGTGGTGCTCGGCCTGGTCAACTTCTGGCGCGCCGAGACCTCCGAGGTGTTCGGCGACGAGGACCTGTCCTTCGCCGAGGAACTCGCCGCACGGGCCGCCGTCTCCATCGACAACGCCCGCCGTTACACCCGCGAGCACGCCACCACCATCACCCTCCAGCGCAGCCTGCTGCCGCGCGCGCTGCCCGAACAGTCCGCCCTGGAGGTGGCGCACCGCTATCTGCCCGCCCAGGCCGGCGTCGGCGGCGACTGGTTCGACCTGATCCCGCTGCCCGGCGCCCGGGTCGCCCTGGTCGTCGGCGACGTCGTCGGCCACGGCCTGCACGCCGCCGCCACCATGGGCCGCCTCCGCACCGCCGTCCTCAACTTCTCCGCCCTGGACCTCCCGCCCGACGAACTCCTCGGCCACCTCGACGAACTCGTCAACCACATCGACACGGACGAGGCCCGCACCAATGGGCGGGGCGGGGGGAGTTGGGACGGGGAGACGGGACGGGGGAACGCTGTCGACGGGCTGTCGGGTGAGGGCGGGGCACGGGCCGCCGCGGGGGCCGACGGGACCGAGGGCCCCGTCCCGTCCCCGCCGTCCGCGTCCGAGACGGAGAGCTCCCTGGTCGGCGACAGCGGCGCCGGCATCACCGGCGCGACCTGCCTCTACGCCATCTACGACCCGGTGGACGGGCGAGTCACCCTGGCCCGGGCGGGCCACCCCGGCCCGGCCCTGGCCCTCCCGGACGGGACGGTCTCCTTCCCCGAGGTGCCGGTCGCCCCGCCGCTCGGCCTCGGTGGCGGCATGCCGGTGGAGACCGCCGAACTGACCCTGCCCGAAGGCTCCCGGCTCGTCCTCTACACCGACGGGCTCATCGAGAACCGCGACCGCGACATCGACACCGGCCTGGAGTTGCTGCGCACCGCCCTGGCCCGCGGCGGTCCGGACCGCTCGCCGGAACAGACCTGCGGCGACGTCCTGGAGGCCCTGTTGCCCCAGCGCCCCAGCGACGACATCGCCCTGCTGGTGGCCCGCACCAGACTCCTCGCCCCGGACCGGATCGCCGAATGGGAGGTCCCCTCCGACCCCGCGGCCGTCGGCCCGATCCGCTCCGCCTGTATGCGGACCCTGGAGTCCTGGGGGCTCGACGAGATCGGCTTCACCACCGAGTTGATCCTCAGCGAGCTGATCACCAACGC
Source organism: Streptomyces sp. NPDC090442 (assembly GCF_044769405.1). Classification (NCBI taxonomy): domain Bacteria; kingdom Bacillati; phylum Actinomycetota; class Actinomycetes; order Kitasatosporales; family Streptomycetaceae; genus Streptomyces; species Streptomyces sp. NPDC090442. The sequence continues at coordinate 45,407 of NZ_JBIVXW010000038.1, read as the reverse complement.
CATCCGCTACGGCGCCCAGCCCATCCGCGTCCGCCTGCTGCACGACCGCGCCCTGATCTGCGAGGTCTCCGACGGCACCAGCGCCTCCCCGCACCTGCGACGGGCCGCCACCACCGACGAGGGCGGCCGCGGGCTGTTCCTGGTCGCCCAGTTCGCACAGCGCTGGGGCACCCGCTACACCCCCGGCGGCAAGGTCATCTGGACCGAGCAGACCCTCGACGCGTCGCACCCGCGGGGCGGCCCCGACGACGACGGCGTCGACACCCTCCTCGCCCAGTGGGACGACCCGACCGCCTGACCACCGGGCCCCCGCGCACCGGATGCAGCCCCACCCGCCGCTCGCTAACCTCGTTCGAAGGGCAACGGGCCACCCACGGGGCCACCACCGGCCCGGGACCACCCCCGTCACGCACCCCGCGTCGCCGCCCGGCCCACGACGGCGCCCGTCCGCGCCCCTTCCCCTCCGTTCTGCCTCAGGAGGCCGCCATGATGCAGGTGCCCGAAGCGCGCGACATCGCCCCCCGCCTGGCCACCGGCGCGTTCATCCTGAACTCCGGGCTCACCAAGTGGGGTGCCGACCAGGAGACCGCCGACGCCGTGCACGGCATGGCGTGCACGGCGTACCCGTTCCTGTCGAAGCTGCCCGCGGAACAGTTCACGCGGCTGCTGGCCGCCTCGGAGATCGCCGTCGGCGGCGCGCTGCTCGCCCCGTTCGTGCCGACCCGGCTGGCGGGCCTGGCCCTGACCGGCTTCGCCGGCGGCCTGGTCGGCCTCTACCTGCGGCTGCCCGGCATGCGCGAACCGGGCAGCCTCCGCCCCACCCAGAACGGCATCCCGCTCGCCAAGGACACCTGGATGTTGGGCATCGGCCTGGGCTTCCTCGCCGCGCCGAGCTCCTCCAGGACCCGCCGCTGCCCCATCCCGTTCGCGGCGCGGTGCGCCCGCGGCCGCCGGCACCACTGCCACCGCTGACCGCCGGCCCTTCGGGGTGCGGTCGGGTCAGTCGGCGTCCCGGGGCCTGTCCGACGGGTCGGGTTCGGGCAGGCCCCAGCGCCGGGCCCGTCGTGTTCCGGCGGCGCGCGCGGCCGCCGCGCAGACCGCGCCGAGCAGGCCCGCGCCCGTAAGGACCCAGAAGCTCGTCCGGTCGGTCTGCTGCCAGCCGAGTTCCGCGTACCGGTGCACCACGAAGCCGTCGAAGAACATCCAGGAGACGAGGAGGACGGCGGGGACCACGCGGGGCCGGGCCGCGGCGGCGACGGCGACCGTCAGCAGCGCGAACGCCACGAGCGAGAACGCGAAGTGGGTGGCCTGGCCGGTCACCAGCAGGGTCGTGACCGCGACCGCGGAGGCGGCGGCGCCGACCGGGAGGGCGAGATCGCGCCCGAGGTCGTCGGCCGTCGGCGCCACACGCACCGACCGCCCCGCGAGGAGGCGCGGCCCTCGGGGGGCGGGGCGGGGAAAGCGCGGGGTGGGTGTGGCGGTGGGGGCGTTCGTGCCGGGTGGCGGATGGGCGGGGACGGGGTGGTGGAGCGCGGCCATGGGAACACCTCCGGGGGCCTGCCCCGGCGACGGGGCACGGGGCGGCGGGGGCGCGGGCGGGACCCGACGAGCGGGGGCTGGTGTCAGGGTGCGCGGGTTGGGGGGCCAGGGGTCGGATCGGCGCGGAACTTAACGCCGTGCGTATGGCGGGCGGAGGGTTTCTGACGCGGTCCTGACGCCGGGGGGATGGACACCGGCGGGCACGGGATGCCCCTGGACGCGCCCCTGGGGGCATGGCGCGCGGAAGCGTGTTGCATACTCGCTCCTCGTTGCCCGGGGGATCCCGGGGGACGACACGGGCAGGATGCGACAGGCGGCAACAAGAGGTGGCGAGTTGGGCGGAATCGACCCTTAGTGGACCCGTGTGCGCGCCTCACCCGGTTCGTGCCCCATCGGGCCCGCGCCTCGCCGGTCCCGCGACGCGACGCGCCGGGCCCGCCTCGCCGCTCCCCCCTACGCCTCTCCCCCACCCCCAACCCCATCAACCGAGCCAACCCACCGGCCGCCCACGGCAGTCGGTGGCACGCATGACGATCGGCAGGACGTGGCCGTATGACCAGTACCCAGGTGGACCCCACTCCACCGCCCGCTGTCGCCGCACCGAGGTGGCGGTCCTGGCTGCTGGACGGGCTGAGCGAACAGGCCGCCCGGCACCCCGGGCCGCACGGCACGCCGCCCGCCGAGCACAAGGGGCACCCCTGGTGGCGGGTGATGTGCCTGACGGGTGTCGACTACTTCTCGACGCTGGGGTACCAGCCGGGCATCGCGGCGCTGGCGGCCGGGCTGCTGTCGCCGTTCGCCACCCTGGTGCTGATCGCGCTGACGTTGCTCGGCGCGCTGCCCGTGTACCGGCGGGTGGCCAAGGAGAGCCCGCACGGCGAGGGTTCGATCGCCATGCTGGAGCGGCTGCTGCCCTGGTGGGCGGGGAAGTTGCTGGTACTGGTGCTGTTGGGGTTCGCCGCCACGGACTTCGTCATCACGATGACGCTGTCGGCGGCGGACGCCTCCGCGCATGTCGTGGAGAATCCTTTCGCCCCCGCCGCGCTGCACGGCGCGAACCTGTGGATCACGCTGGTGCTGCTCGCCGGGTTGGGGGCGGTGTTCCTCAAGGGGTTCCGGGAGGCGATCGGGATCGCCGTGGCGTTGGTCGGCGTCTATCTGCTGCTCAACGTCGTCGTGCTGGCCGCGTCGATCTCACAGGTGCTGTCGCACCCGATCGCGATCGGCAACTGGTGGGAGGCGACGACCGCGCAGCACTCCTCGCCCCTGGCGATGGTGGCCGTGGCGCTGCTGGTGTTCCCGAAGTTGGCGCTGGGCATGTCCGGTTTCGAGACCGGGGTGGCGGTGATGCCGCAGGTGCGCGGAAGCGCCGGGGACGACCCGGCCAAGCCGGCCGGCCGGATCCGGGACACCCGTCGACTGCTCACCACCGCCGCGCTGATCATGAGCGGCTTCCTGCTGCTGTCCAGTCTGGCGACCACCATCCTGATCCCGCAGAAGGAGTTCGCCCCCGGCGGGGCGGCCAACGGGCGGGCGCTGGCGTATCTGGCCCACCAGAACCTCGGTGAGGCGTTCGGGACGGTCTACGACGTCTCGACCATCGCGATCCTGTGGTTCGCCGGGGCGTCCGCGATGGCCGGCCTGCTCAACCTCGTGCCGCGCTATCTGCCGCGGTACGGCATGGCGCCGGAGTGGACCCGCGCGGTGCGCCCGCTGGTGCTGATCTTCCTGGCCATCGCGTTCGTGATCACGATCGTCTTCGACGCCAGCGTGGACGACCAGAGCGGCGCGTACGCGACGGGCGTGCTGGTGCTGATGCTGTCGGCGTCGTTCGCCTCGACCGTCGCCGCGCGCCACAGGGGGCACCGGGGCGCGACCATCGGGTTCGGGGCGATCACCCTGGTCTTCGGGTACACCCTGGTCACCAACGTCATCGAGCGGCCGGACGGTTTGAAGATCGCGCTGCTGTTCATCGTCGGCATCCTGCTGACCTCGTTCGCCTCGCGGGTGCACCGGGCCTTCGAACTGCGCGCCGCGGACGTGGTGTTCGACGCGACCGCGGAGCGGCTGATCGAGGAGGCGATGGCGGCCGGCCCGCTGCGGGTGATCGCCAACGAGCCGGACGAGCGGAACGAGGAGGACTACCGGGCGAAGGAGTACAGCCAGCGCGAGGAGACCCATATCCCCGACGGCGGGCCGGTGTTGTTCCTGGAGGTGCTGGTCGAGGACTCGTCGGACTTCTCCGCCGAACTGCACGTACACGGCGTGGAGCGGCACGGGACCCGGATCCTGCGGGTGGCCGGCGCCGGGGTGCCGAACACCATCGCGGCGGTGCTGATGCGGCTGCGGGAGCGGACGGGCCAGGTGCCGCACATCTACTTCAACTGGACCGAGGGCCATCCGTTCAGCCATCTGCTGCGGTTCCTGGTGTTCGGTGACGGGGAGGTCGCGCCGGTCACCCGCGAGGTGCTGCGGCGGGCCGAGCCGGATCTGCGGCACCGGCCACGGGTCCACGTGGGCTGACGTCGCCCGCTCCCCCGCCCGCACTCGGCCGCCGGATCACTTCCGGCGGCCGAGTGCTTTGGCGCGGGTGTGGGACCAGCCGGTGAGCAGGACGCCGGCGGCGGTCACGGCGAGGTAGGCGGTGAGCAGCACCGGGAAGCCGGCGCCGAGCCAGCCGAGCAGACCGGTGTCGCCGTGGTCGAGGAGCAGCCGGACGGCGGCCTGGGCGGAGGTCACCATCAGGGCCATGCCGGCTATCTGGAGAACGTCGTACTTCATGGCGCTCCTTGAGGAGGGGAAGAAGAGGGCAGGCCGGCGCGGCCGGGGCGAGGGCGCCTCCGGGGCCGGACGTTACGAACGTACCAACGGCTACGGCGTCGTATTAGGCTCTGTGGATGCCGAGTTGGCTTTACGTCACAGTATTTGCGAGGTGCCGGGTGGGGGCGGGGCGGGTGGAAAAGGGGCGTTCGTGTGTGGTGTGCGGGGCGGCGTTGGCGCCGGCGGGGCGGGGGCGGCCGGCGGTGTACTGCTCGCGCAGTTGCCAGGGCCGGGCGTATCGGCGCCGGAGGAATCCGCCGGTGCCGCCCCCTCCGGCGCGGAGCGGGGCGGCGGGCACGCCCGGGGCCGCGGCGGCGGCGAAGCGCCGGCGGATCATCGAGGCGGTCTGGCGGATCGCGGCCGAGCGCGGGCTGCACGCGGCGAGCATCCGGGAGGTGGCGGCGGAGGCCGGGGTGTCGGTGCGGGCGGTGCAGTACCACTTCACGGACAAGCACCGGCTGTTGGTGGACGCGCTGCGGCACCTGCACGCGGAGAACGAGCGGATCGCGCGGGCCCGGATCCGCTTCGATCCGGCGGATCCGCGGGCGCTACTGCGCGACGTGTTGGACGAGTTCCTGCCGTTGGACGCCCAACGAACCGCGGCGCTGCGGGTGTTCGCGGCGTACTACGCGCGCAGCCTGACCGATCCGGCGCTGGCGCGGGTGTTCCTGCCCGGGGAGCATCCGCTGGAGGAGTTGGTGGCGTCGCTGCTCGGCAGGGCGCGGGCCGACGGGCGACTGGCGCCGGGGTTGGACCTGCAACTGGAGGCCGACCTGCTGGTGGCCGCGGCGGTGGGGCTGGGTGGTGACGCACTGCACGGGCGACGGTCGTTGGCCCAGGTGCGACGGGCGCTGGAGTACCGGCTGGGGACGCTCTTCACAGGGGCGTAGGGGCCGCGCCGCGGATACGGCGCGGCCCCGACGTGCCGCTGACTCACCGCAGGGCCGGCTCCGGGTAGAAGTTCCGCGGCCGCCCCTGGGCGTCCTTGAGGCGTCCCAGCAGGCTGGCCGGGTACTCGATGAGCCAGTAGCTGGCGGTGGCCGCGACGAGCGCGGCGGCCAGGACGACCAACAGGGCCCAGGGGAAGCCGGCCGCGCCCGGCGGCAGCAGTCCGACGGTGTGCAGCACGAGCATGACCGGCTCGTGCCAGATGAACAGGCTGTAGCTGATCAGGCCGACCGGGGTGAGCCAACGGGCCGTCAGGAAGCGGTTCCAGAAGGTCCGTTGGCTGATGTGGAGGGTGCTGAAGAGGAGCAGCAGCCACAACGCGGAGGCGATGGGGTGGTAGTAGGTGAAGGTGAAGCCCTCGGCGTCGGACTGGAGCGAGAGGCCGAGGAGCCCGGCCAGGGCGAGGGCGGTGAGGGTGAGCGCGGCGCGCGGGGCGAGGCGGGCCCGGTCGCCGAGGGCGGCCAGGGTCACCGCCAGCCCCATGCCGGCCGCGAAGCCGCCGAAGCGGGCCTGCGGGCCGAAGTAGGCGACCCAGTCGGTGTGCGGGATGCCCAGGGTGTAGTGCGCGACGGTGATCCAGGCCAGCGGCGCGGCGAAGAGGAGGAGGCAGCCGGCCGCGCAGAGCGCCACCCGGCTGCCGCGGCGGCGCAGGCGTCGGCAGGCGCGGACGGCGAGCGGGCCGAGGCCGACGAGGACGAGGTAGAAGAGCACCTCCAGGGAGAGCGACCAGGTGGGGCCGAGGGTGTAGAAGATCCGTTCCTGGTCGAAGACGTGGGTGAAGGTGAGGTGCTCGAAGAGGTCCTGCCAGTTGCCGGGGAGGGTGGGGTTGCGGGTGGCCCAGACGACGAGGACGGCGAGGACGTAGAGCGGCAGGATGCGGATGGCCCGGCGGAAGAGGAAGGACCGTGCCGGGCGGGTGGAGCCGCCGTCGATCGCGGCGCGGGCGTAGGAGAGGGTCAGCAGGAACGCCGACAGGACGAAGAAGAGGTCGATGACTTCGAGGGAGAGGACGGCGTTGAGGAGGGGGTTGTCGACCGGCGGGTGGGTGCCCCCGGCGTCGTAGGAGCTGTACTGCTGCCAGACGTGGAACGCGACGGTGCTGAGGGCGGCCAGGCCGCGGAAGCCGTCGATGTCGCCGGGGGGACGGCGGCGCGGGGCGCCCTTGCGGGGGTGCGCCTGGAGGGGCGGGGCGGTGGCGGTGGTCATCGGCGGGCCACCGCCTTCGTGGCCTGGGCGCGGGGGGTGACGCGCCACTGCCGGTCGCCGAGCGCCTCCTTGAGGTGGGCCTGGCGGGCGACCATGTTCTTGAAGTGGCTGTAGAAGACGGTCGACACCAGGAGGTAGGACCAGAACCAGCGGCGGCGGGCGCGGAGTTCGGGGACGGCCAGGCGCCAGGCGAAGAGGGCCTGGACGGGGCCGGCGCCGAGGGTGAGGAGCAGGGCGAGGACGCAGACCGGGACCGCCCAGTTGAGGTGGTCGATGCCGCCGGCCTTCCAGGACGCGTAGAGCAGGATCGGCAGGATCTGCAGGGTGAGCCAGGGTTGGATCTCGCGCCAGCCCAACAGCACGAGCAGGCCGAATTTTTGACGTACCGTCAGTACGGGTGACCGTAGGCCGCGCCAGAGGTGTTTGAGGGAGACCTGGAGCCAACCCTGGGCCCAGCGGGAGCGCTGGTTCCACAGGGCGGTGAGGGTGGTGGGGGCGAGTTCGCGGGAGAGCAGGGTGCGGTCGACGGCGATGCGCGAACCGCGGGTCAGGGCACGGAGGGTGGAGTCGATGTCCTCGGTGAGCATGGAGCCGTGCATCCGGGTGCGGGCGAGCAGGTCGGCGCGCCAGAAGCCGTTGGAGCCGCCGAAGACACCGAAGTCGTGGAGCCGGGTGCGGCCGGGGTGGCTGACCGCGTAGATCGCCTCGAACTCGACGGCGACCAGCCTGGCGATGCGGGAGCTGTCGCCGTTGCGGATGACGCAGTGGCCCTGGACGACGTCGTAGCCGTTGGAGAGCCAGTGCCAGGCGTCGCGAAAGGCGTGCGGGGCGGGGTGGTGGTCGGCGTCGAAGATGCCGACGAACTCGCCGCGGACGCGGCTGACGGCGGCGTTGACGTTCTGCGCCTTGGAGGTGCTGCCGGCGACCGGCAGCAGGACCAGGCGGGGATCGCGGGCGGCGATCTCGCGGAGGGTGTCCTCGACGGGCAGGGGGTGCGGGGTGTTGTAGGCGAGGACGATCTCCAGGCCGCCGGGGTAGTCCTGGCGCAGGAACGATTCGACGGTCTCGACGATGGTGGCGGCCTCGTTGGGGAGGTACGCGGCGATCACCGCGCTGGCCGGCGGGTAGGGGGCGCCGGGGCGTTCCGGGCGGGCCGGGGCGTCCAGCGCGTAGAGGCATTCGAGGATGATCAGCAGCGCGGAGAGCACCAGTCCGGCGACCACCACCCAGTACATGACCGAGCCGAGGTCCCAACCGGCCAGGTACGCCTGCTGGTAGAGGGCGAACGGCACGCCGATGCCCAGGAGCAGCGCCAGGACCGGGGAGAACGCGGAGAGCGCGGGGCGGAACAGGGCGCGCAGCGGGGGCCGGCGGTGGCGGTTCGGGCTCTCCCGCATCCAGGGGGCGTAGCGGACGGGGCGCAGGTCGCGGTGGCGGAGCGCCTCGCGGGCCGCGTCGCGGGCCTGGCCTGTGGCCTCGGCGGCGTCGGTGGCGTGGGTGAGCGGGAGCCAGCCGATGGCGGGGGTGAGACGGACGTTCTCGTCGGCGACGACGAAGCGGGTGCCGGCTGCGGTGGTGGCGAGGGCGTCCAGGCTGCGCAGGGCGGCCTCCTCGTCGACGCCGGGGAGCAGCATCAGCAGGTGGCCGTCGTCGTCGCGGCCGAGGCGGTCACAGACGCCGCCGAGCCGTTCGGCGACGCCGGCCAGGCGTTCGGCGACCTCGCGGCGGGTGCGGGGGCCGAACCGGTCCTCCAGGGCGGCGAGTTCGGCGACGCCGATGACGGCGAGGACGCCGCCGTGCCGGGCGGCTCCGGGGCGCCTGAGCTCGCGGTCGAGCTCGTCGAGGAAGTGCGGACCGGAGTAGAGGCCGGTGCGGGGGTCCCGGAGCAACTGCTCCACGGGGACGGGGACGCGACGGAGCTTGGCCTCGATGCGGGCGGAGAGTTCGTCCGGGTCGGAGACCTCGGGTATGCAGTCGTCGGCACCCTGACGCAGCAGGTCGGCGACGCCGGAGGGGCCGGGGGTGCCGGTCACCATCAGGAGCGGCAGGGCCCGGCCGGCGGGGACGGTGCGGACCTCGCGGATGACGTCGGCGGCGTGCCGGGCGTCGGGTTCGTCGAGGGCGACGACGGCGTCCGGGGGCGTCTCGCGGACGCGGGGGCCGGCCTCGCCGGGCGGGGCGTGGCTGACGTCGTGGCCGGTGGTACGGAGGGTGTGGGCGAGGCGTTCCAGACGGGGGCCCGGGGTGCCGACGACCAGGACGTGGCCGGCGGGTGGGGCGACGGGTGGGGTGGGGTGGTCCGTTCCGCCGAGCAGGGCGGTGGGTGCGCCCTGGGAGTCTGCGTGGTGCGAAGTGAGCACCTGGCGTGGTCCTTTCTTGGCTGCGGGGCACGCGGAGACCGGCGCGCGGTGGCCGGCACGCGGCGTCCCTCGGGCCGGTGGGGCCGTCCGGTCGCATGGCGTGGCGACCGGGGGCGTCGGCGGTCCGTGGGGCGTCGGTCCCGGTGGCCGTGCGCGGGCAGGGCGGAGCAACCGCCCTGGTGCGGCGGCGGGTTGGGGCGCCGTGGGCCGGCTGGTCAGGCCGGCGGCTCCGGGTGCGCGCGGGGTGGGGACGGTGGCAGTCAGGCGGGGGTCGGGCGGCGGTCGCGTGGGGCGCGCCGCATCACCGCGCGGTGATTGTCAGATGCATGACAGTCTGAGCTGCACCGGCGTGCGTCTTCTCGCGGCGGAACGGACGGCGGCACGGCGGAGCGCGGCCCCGGCGGGCGCGACCGGCACGGCGAACTGCGGGCACCGGACCGCACGGTGGCGGTCGAGCGTGTATCGCATAAGTGAGGGTCCCATCCTGATCGGATTGTGGGGGGAGGACCGAATGTCAGGTGTACACCGACCGGCCCCGCTCGGCAAGGCCCATCGGCACCCGCCAGCCTCGGGGATCACTGTGACACCGCACCTTCATCCACGTAACACCTTCATTACGTCCCGCCGCCGAGCGGGCTTCGTCGGGCGCTACCACCCGGTAGATGCCGGCCCATCGGCCATACCCGGTACGGGAGTTCTGACCTGGAGGTTCGTACCTCTCTCTGGTCTGTTAATCTGCCCGCCCCTGGATGTTCCTCCATGTCCGCTCCCTTCCTCATCCCCAGCACCCCCTTCCTCGCCGGGTGCAGCGAGGTGTCGCGTACGTGAACAGCGTTCCGTTCTCCCCCGTTCAGGCCCGATCCGCGCGGGCCCGGGTGGGCCTGACCACGCTTCAGGTCGCCCAGTCCATGGCGGCGTGCGGTGCGCCGGTGCACCCCGAGGCGATCGAGGCGTGGGAGTACGGCTCCCTGACGCCCACCGAACCGCAACTCTTCGCGCTGGCCGATGTGTTGTGGTGCCCGCCGGCGGTTCTGATGGGGGTGCAGCCGCGGTCGCTGGCCGAGCACCGGATGGCCCGGCAGGTGAGCGTGGAGCGGCTGGCGCAGTGGGTGGGGATGGACCCGGACGCGTACCGGGCCGCGGAGGCGGCCAACCAGTGGCACGGCGACTACCGGCAAACCAAGGCCCTGGTGGAGGCGTTGGGCCTGTCGCTGCGCGAACTGATCGGCGTCATGGGGCAGGTGGAGGAGTTGGCCGGACACCTGCGGGCGGCCATCGAGGGGCGCTGGAAGTCGCACGTCGCCCCGATCACCGAGATCACCACGTTGAACCGGACGCGGGTGAGCGATGCGCTGCGCACCATGCACGGCGAGTTCGCGGACTTCTCCGAGCGGTACATGGGGCATGTGGTGGGGCGGAGCGGCGACGCCCGGCTGAAGGAGATCGCGGCCGAGCGGTCGGCGTATCTGCGACGACTGGTCGACCACTTCTGGGAGCTGATCGGGGAGGCGGGCGAGGCGCCGCCGTTCAACTCGGTGCGCTGAGGCGGCGGGACGGCGGGCGGGGCGGTGGTGCCGCCCGCCGTCCGGCCGTCGGGTCAGTACGCGCCCGGGGCGTGCGGGGCGGGCCCGGGACCGGTCGGCGCGTGCGCCCCACCGGCCTCGAAGCCGCCCCCGGCCCGGACCCCACCCTCGCCCTCGTCCCCTCCCCCGCCTTCGTCCTCGGTGAACTCGTCCCAGTCGATCTCCAGCGACCTGCGGCGGGTGAAGACGTTGAAGAGGAGGTTCAGGGCGATCGCGGTCACGCCGCCGAGGGTGATGCCGCTGTCGAGCACCGCCCGCACGCCCTGCGGCATCCGCTCGAAGAACGGCGCGACCGCGGTGGGCAGGAACGCGGCGCCCAAACTGACCGCCAGGATCAGGGCGTTGCGCTCCTCGCGCAGGTCCACCTTGCCCAGGATCTGGATGCCGACCGCGGCGACCATGCCGAACATGGACAGCGCCGCGCCGCCGAGCACCGGGTGCGGGATCGCGGCGACCACCGAGCCGGCCTTGGGCAACAGTCCCAGCACGATCATGAATCCGCCGGCCGCGACCACCACGAACCGGCTCATCACCTTCGACATCCGTACCAGGCCGATGTTCTCGGCGAACGCCACATAGGGAAAGGAGTTGAAGATCCCGCCGAGGACGGTGGCGACGCCGTCGGCGCGCAGCGCCCGGGCGACGGTGTCGTTGCCGACCGGCTTTCCGGTGATCTCGCCGATGGCGTAGACGTCGCCGGTGGTCTCCACCATCGTGATCAGCATGACGACGACCATCGCGAGGATCGGGAACGGCTCGAACTTGGGCATTCCGTAATGGAACGGGGTGCTGACGCCGAACCAGTCAGCATACCCCACCGCACCGAAGTCGGCGTCGCCGAGCAGCCAGGCGACGGCGGTGCCGCCGACCAGTCCGAGCAGCACCGCGACGCTGCTCAGCAGCGGCTTTCCGATCCGCACCAGCACGAGAATGAACAGCAGGGTGCCCAGCGCGTATCCGAGGTTCTTCAGGTCGCCGAATTCCGGCTCGCCCCTCAACTGGGCGCCGCCGGCCGCGTCCTGGAGCGCCTGCGGAATGAGCGTCAGGCCGATGATGGTGAGGATCGTGCCGATCACCACCGGCGGGAAATACTTCACCAACTTGCTGAAGAACGGGGCGAAGAGGAACGTGGCGATGCCGGCGGTGATCACCGCGCCGTAGACCACCAGCAGCCCGGCGGTGCCGCCGCCGGCGCCCAGCCCGATGGCGATCATCGGGGAGACCGCGGTGAAGGTGACGCCCTGGACGAGCGGCAGTCGGGCACCTATCTTCCAGATGCCGAACGCCTGGATGACGGAGGCGATTCCGCAGGTGAAGAGGTCGGCGTTGATGAGGTAGACGAGTTGCTCGCGGGACAGCCCGAGGGCGTTGCCGAGCATGATCGGGACGATGACCGCGGCGGCGTAGAAGGCGAGGACGTGCTGGAATCCGTAGAGGGCGAGTTTCCCGAACGGGAGGACGGTATCGACCGGATGGGTCCGCTGCCGGGGAATGCGTTGGGGGGATTGTCGCGCGAGTCGTGCCATCTCTGCCTTGCCTTCACGAGGTAGGTGAATAAGAGGGAGCCCGGGCCCTGGTCGGGGCGCTCACCCTAGTTGACCTGTGCCGTTCCGCGCGAGTAACCGGCCTTCTGGCAAAGGGAATTGGCCGTAAGCTCGGAAATGTGGCCGAGCGGCCCGATGCGTCCAGCGCGCCCGAATTACCGGTCGAATGCGGTGGGTTGGCCGGGTCGGGGCCTGGACGGCCGCACCGCGCGCGGTGACGGCACCGTCGGCTCGCGGCGGCGGCACCGCTCCCCCACGGCGTCCCGCGGGCCTCAACCGCCCGGCGGCCGCGCCCGGGAGGCGTCTTGGACCTCTCCGGGGTGCCGGGCCCGACGCGCCGCCAGGGCGCCGACGAACCCGGTGACCAGCCCCCAGGCCACGCCCACCGCCACCAGCCGCCCGAGCTGCGGCACCAGGGTGACCGAGTCGCCCAGGTCCCCGCCGAGGTCGCCGACGCCGATCAGGGAGAGCCCGTAGTGCGCGTCGATCCGGGTCAACAGCCCGACGGCGAGCAGGGTGAGCGCGAGCGCCACCGCCATCTGCAGGGCCTGTCGCCAGGCGGGCGTCCGGGCCGGGGCGCGGACCGCCGCGGTGTACGCGGCGCCGAGCAGCACCACCACGGCCACCGCCACCAGCAGCCAGTACCGCCCGTCCTGGGCGCCGAGCGAGCCGAGGTCGAGGGTGCGCTCCCCGCGGCCGCGCAGCGCCTGCTCCAACACGTGCGGCAGCGGCAGCCCGAGGGCCGCGTCGACGTGCCCGGTCCAGGCGCCGCCGGTGCCGATGCCCAGCGCGAGCCAGGCCAGGTTCGGCAGCCCGAGCAGGATCGCCGCGAGGGTCCGCGCCGGGTCGCCGCGGGTGATCAACTCGACGATGCCGACGGCCAGTCCGAGCGCGACGTAGACCAGCAGCGTCAGCACCATCGCGAAGGCCGGCGGGCGGACGGAGTCCTGGAAGCGGAGCAGCCGCGGGGAAAGCGGGGCCTTGCGGGAGACCAGGAGGGTCAGCACCAGGACGGCGAGCAGCCACAGCAGCCCGTAGCCGAGGGTGGCGGGGATGTCGGCGCGGAAGCCGACGGTCGGGGTGGTGCCGAGGAGGGCGCCGATCCGGTCGGCGATCTCGTTGCCGACGCTGATGGTGAAGCTGTGCCGGGCGGCGAGCGCCAGCAGGAGCAGCAGGACCAGCCAGCACACCGCGGTCCGCACGATCCTGGCGAGCAGTTCGCCGGCCGGGGCGAGCGCGCGGTGGCGCAGCGGCCACAGGAAGACGACGGCGGTGACCAGGGCGCCGGCCAGGGTCACCGACAGCGGTACGGCGTCGACGGCGGCATGGGCCTGGGCGATCACCCCGGCGTTGCCGGTGGCGCCGAGCGAGCCGCCGGCCGCCGCGACGACGACGGCCGCGACCACCGAGGGGAAGGCGCCGTTCGGCAGCCCGGCCGCGCCCGCCGCCCACAGGCCGAGCGCGGCGATCAGCACCATGGTGAGCAGGCCCGCCACGGCGGTGCCGAGGGCGTCCGCCCAGCCGCGGAGGGCGGACGGGGCGCCGTGCGGTGCCGGGTTCCGGGAGCCGGCCGCAGCCGGGCCGCGCATCTGGCTCACGCTGTCTCCTGCGGGGCGCGGGGCCGAAGTGCCCTTGAGACCACGGTACGCACGGAGCCCGCACGAGAGCACGCGGAAGGACCGGTCGGGGCCGGGAGGCGGGCACCGATGTCGCGTTCCCGCCGTAGCCCCGCTTCGATATCGAACTGTGTCCTAATAAACCGATGCACCGCACAACCGCTGAAGCGGACAAACCGTCTACATCAGTGCGGCGGATGCCACGGGCTCCGCCGCTGTCCGTTGCCCAGTTTTGGAGGGACCCTCGTGCACGCCGGAACACGTCGCCACACCGCCCGGTTGATACCCGCCGCGCTCGCCGCGGGGCTGTTGCTGACCGCGTGCGGGAACGGCGCCGACTCCTCCCGGGCGGCGGAGCCGGCGGCCAAGGTGACCGTCACCCCGGCCGGTGGCAGCACCGCCGCGAAGCTGGGCTCGCCGATATCCGTCAAGGCCGACGGGGGCAAGCTGACCGCGGTCGACGTCAAGGACGACAAGGGGGCCAAGGTTCCCGGCAAGTTGGCCGCCGACGGCGGGTCCTGGACGTCCGAGGGCAAGGTCCGGCCCAAGACCACCTACACCGTGCAGACCGAGGCGAAGTCGACCGGCGGCAAGGAGTCCAAGGCCACCGCGACCTTCACCACCGAGCAGCCGGACAAGGTCAACAAGCTCACCAACACCCCGGGGAACGGACAGACGGTCGGCACCGGCATGCCGGTCTCGATCAAGTTCGACCACAAGATAGCCAAGGACAAGCGCGCCGAGGTCGAGAAGGCGCTGACGGTCAACAGCCAGCCGAAGGTGGAGGGTGCCTGGGGCTGGGTGACGGACTGGGACGGCAAGGACCGGATCGACTGGCGGCCCAAGGACTACTGGCCGAGCGGCACGAAGGTCTCCGTGCGGGGTGCGCTGGGCGGGATAGATTCCGGCGACGGCCGCTACTTCGCTCGGGACTACGACTTCGACTTCAAGATCGGCGCCGACCACAAGGCCGTCATCGACGTGCCCTCGCACAGCATGACCCTGTACGAGAACGGCAAGCCGGTCGACACCATCAAGGGCTCGGCGGGCTCCCCGGAGGCCCCCACCCGCAACGGCGTCCACACCGTCCGCAGCAAGAACGCCGCCGAGACCATGGACTCCGCCACCATCGGCTACGGCAGCCAGTGGATGCTGGACTCGAAGTGGGTCACCCACCTCACCGCGTCCGGCACCTTCCTGCACTCCGCGCCCTGGAACAAGTCCATCGGCGTGGTCAACAACAGCCACGGCTGCTTCGGCATGACGACCTCGGACGCCAAGAAGGCGTACGACTTCCTCACCATCGGCTCCACGGTCGAGGTCAAGGGCAGCAGCAGCACCGCGAAGACCGACGTCGGCAACGGCCTGGAGGTCTGGCAGGAGAACTGGCAGCAGTGGCAGCAGCGGAGCGCCCTGAAGTAGCGCCCGCGGGCCCGCGCCACGACCCGCGGCCCCACCTCCAAAGCCCCCGGCCCGGTGACGAGTTGCTCGTCACTGGGCCGGGGGCTTCGTCGTCGCGGTCAGTGCCCGCCACTGGGGCCGGCGCTCGGTACCGGCTTGGTGATCCGGTCGCCCGAGGGGGCGAGGACGTACCACTTCCCGCCGTGGTCGTCCGCGCCCTGGCCCTTGGCGTCGCCGGGCCGCTTGTCCCCGTCGAAGTAGTAGAGCGGTCGCCCGTCATAGGCGACCTCCCGGCCGCCGTCCCGACGGGTGATCGTCCCCAGCAGTTCCTTCTGCACCCCGGCGCCGGCCGTCGGCGCCCCGCTCACCAGCACCGGCGGCCAACGGTCGGCGCAGGCGCCGTAGCAGGTCGACTCGCGCTCCCCGTCCGCCTCGAAGAGGTAGAGGGTGCGGCCCTGTCCGTCGACGAGGAGGGTGCCGAGCGGCCCGGAGCGGGCGTGCACCGCGACCGGCCCGGGGGGCGGGGTGGTCGGCGCGGCGCTGGTGGTGACCGGGCCGGTGGCCGACGGCGTCTGGGTCCGCGAAGGGGCCGTCCCGCCGCCCTGGTTGGCGCATCCGCCGAGCGCCGCGGCGACCAGGGCGACGACGGCCGCGACGACGGCGGGGCCGGCCGCGCTGACGGGGTTCCTCATCGCACGACTCCTTCGGCACACGGGGCGGGCGGCGTCCGACCGCCCACCGTCACTAGACAGCAGCCGCCTGGGCCGGGCATCCGGGCGGGCGCGTTCGGCGTAGCCGGGGGCGGGCGGCGGCGTCAGCGGATGTCGTGGACGGTGCGCCGGTAGGTGGAGCGGCGGTCCTCGATGTCCGACCAGCGGTCGCCGTAAACGGTCTGGGTGATGCCCGGTTCGCGGAGGAAGGCGTGCGGGAAGCCGAGCGGGACCGCGCTGGTGGCGTCCAGTCGCGCCAGGGCGTCGGCGTCGAGCACCACGCCGATGCTGCCGAGGTTGTCGGCCAGTTGGTGCTCCTTGGTGGCGCCGATGATCGGGACGATGTTGCCGGGGCGCTGGCGCAGCCAGGCGAGCGCGACCTGGGCGGGGCTCCACCCGCCCTGTTCGGCGATCTCCAGGACGGCGGTGACGGTCTCCTCCTCGTTGTGGTCGGCGCGGTTGTCCCCTTCGTCGACGTCCCGACCGTCGAGCCGGCCGGACTCGCCGCGCCGGTACTTGCCGGTGAGCTTGCCGGCGGCGAGCGGGGCCCAGGCGAAGACCGCCTGGTCGAAGGCGCGGGCCTGCGGCAGCAGTTCGCGCTCCACGGTCCGCTCCAGCAGGTTGTAGCGGAGCTGCGAGCCGGCGAAGGTGGTCCAGCCGCGCAGCTCGGCCAGGGTGTTGGCCTGGGCGATCTCCCAGGCGGGCCAGTCCGAGACGCCGAGGTAGAGCACCTTGCCGGACCGCACGAGGTCGTCGAGGGCGCGCATCACCTCCTCGACGGGGGTGAAGTTGTCCCGGGCGTGCACCCACAGCACGTCGAGCCGGTCGGTGTGGAGCCGGCGCAGGCTCGCCTCGACGGACTGGACGAGGTTCTTGCGGTGGTTGCCGGCGGCGTTGACGTCGCCCTCGGCGGTGGCGCAGGTGTACTTGCTGGCCAGCACGAAGCGGTCCCGGCGGCCGGCGAGCAGCTCGCCGAGGATCGTCTCGGAGGTGCCGCCGGTGTAGTTGTTGGCGGTGTCGAGGAAGTTGCCGCCGGCGTCGGCGTAGGCGTCGAGGAGGCGCGCGCTGGTGTCCTTGGCCGCGCCCCAGCCCCAGTCCTCGCCGAACGTCATGGTACCCAGGGCCAGTTCGCTCACCCGCAGGCCGGTCTTGCCGAACAGTGTGTACCGCACGCGGTCCCCTTCGGTCGGTGGTGGCCCACACGCTAGGAGGTGGAGCGCGCTCCAAGGCAAGGCGACATCGGCGCGGCCGGGTGGCCGGGAGGCGGGCGGGCGCCTCCCGGCCGGGGCGGGTCAGCCGGTGCGGAGCGCCGGGTCGCTGACGCCGGGCTTGCCGGTCTCGACGTGGCCGGCGAGGCGGCGCAGGAAGCCGGCGTCGGTGTCGGCGGTGATCGTCAGGTCGTACCAGCGCTTGCTGGCGGTGAGGTCGACGCGCTGGGTGACGGTGCCGCCGGGGTCCACCCGGACGGTCTGCTTGGCGCCGCCGTAGGCGTTGACGATGGTGAGGTTGCAGGGGGCGGTGCCCGGGTTGCCGAGCGAGAGCTCGATGCGCCCGGAGGCCGCGTCGTGCCGGGCGGTCACCTCGGGGACGGCCTTCTTGCCGGGGCCCTTGAAGGTGCGCAGGAAGCCGTTGGGGCCGTGCACCGTCAGGTCGTAACTGCCGTGGGAGTAGGCGGTGTTCCAGGTGTCGGAGAGCGTCTTGCCGGCCTCGGTGGTGTACGTCCAGGGGCCGTCGGTGCGGTTGCCGGAGGTGACCAGGAAGCAGGCGCCGGCGGCGCCGCCACCGCTGAGGGTGAGGGTGTAGCGGCCGCCGGCGACGTCCCCCTTGCCGTCGGTCAGCGGGACGTAGGGCAGCGGGCGGCTGGGCCGGGAGCCCGGCTCCTGGGTGGGCAGGACGGGCGTGGCCGGCGGCTTGGGGACATAGCTGTCGTGCCGCTTGTGGTCCGGCGGCTGGAAGCCCTTGGTGTCCGGGAGCGGGGCCGGCTTGGCGTTCTCCAGGGAGAAGTCGAAGGCGGAGGTGAGGTCGCCGCAGATGGCGCGGCGCCAGGGCGAGATGTTGGGCTCGTGGACGCCGAAGCGGCTCTCCATGAACCGGATGACGGAGGTGTGGTCGAAGACCTCGGAGCAGACGTAACCGCCGGTGCTCCAGGGGGAGATCACCAGCATCGGGACGCGCTGGCCCAGGCCGTAGGGGCCGGCGGCGTACGTGAGGTTGCCGCCGAAGTGCTCCAGGGCGGTGTCGACGGTGGACTTGCCCTGGTTGGCGGAGGCGGGCGGGAACGGCGGGACGACGTGGTCGAAGTAGCCGTCGTTCTCGTCGTAGGTGAGGAACAGCGCCGTCTTGCTCCACACCTCGGGGTTGGAGGTCAGCGCGTCCAGGACCTGGGAGACGTACCAGGCGCCGTAGTTGGCGGGCCAGTTGGGGTGCTCGGAGAAGGCTTCGGGGGCCGCGATCCAGGAGATCTGGGGCAGCTTGCCGGCCTTGACGTCGGCCTTGAGCTGGTCGAAGTAGCCGTCGCCCTGCTTGGCGTTGGTGCCGGTGCGGGCCTTGTCGTAGAGCGGGTTGCCGGGCGCGGCGTTGCGGTACTGGTTGAAGAACAGCAGGGAGTTGTCGCCGTAGGTGCCGCGGTAGGCGTCGTCGATCCAGCCCCACTTGCCGGCCGCGTCCAGGCCGTCGCCGATGTCCTGGTAGATCTTCCAGGAGATGCCGGCCTTCTCCAGGCGCTCGGGGTAGGTGGTCCAGCCGTAGCCGGCCTCCTCGTTGCCGACGACCGGGCCGCCGCCGGTGCCGTCGTTGCCGACGTAACCGGTCCACATGTAGTAGCGGTTGGGGTCGGTGGAGCTCATCAGCGAGCAGTGGTAGGCGTCGCAGATGGTGAAGGCGTCGGCGAGCGCGTAGTGGAACGGGATGTCCTTGCGCGTCAGGTACGCCATGGTGCCGGTGCCCTTGGCGGGGACCCACTGGTCGTACTTGCCGTTGTTCCACGCCTGGTGGCCGCCGTGCCAGTCGTGGTTGAGGCCCTCGATGAACTGCATGCCGAGGTCCTTGGCGTCCGGGTGGTAGGGCAGCAGGTCCTTGGTGCCGTCGGACTGGTGCCACACGGGCTTGCCGCTGGGGAGCGTCACCGGGCGCGGGTCGCCGAAGCCGCGGACGCCCTTGAGCGAGCCGAAGTAGTGGTCGAAGGAGCGGTTCTCCTGCATCAGGACGACGATGTGCTCGACGTCCTTGATGGAACCGGCGCTGCGCCGGGCGGGGATGGCCGCGGCGCGGGCGATGCTGTTGGACAGCGCGGCGGCACCGGCGGTGGCGCCGGCTATCTGGAGGAAGCGCCGGCGGTTGATGTCAGCCATGTGTCTGGGGACCTCGTAGGTGGGGGGGATCGGGGGGTGGAGCGGGTGCGGAGGGTGCTGCGGGCAGAGTGTTCCAAGAGGAACGAGGAACAGGGAAGAGGAAGTGTCCCGGCCGTGACACTTCACCGTACGGTGGGCGAACTCCCAGGCCACGCGCGGCCCCGGCACGACGAACGGCCGGCGGGCCACGGCAGTTGTGCCGTGACCCGCCGGCCGTGCGGGGTCGCTCCGTAGCGCCGGCTCGGCGGCGCCCCGGGACCGGGTGGCTAGACCAGCGACGCCTCCGACGGGGACGGTCCCGGGGCGACGGCCGGGCCGGGGGCGGTGGCGGGGGCGGGGTCCGCGGTGGACTCGCCCTCGGTGGCGGGCGGTTCGGCGGCGGGCGCGGGCCCCACCACGTCCGGCACGCCGCGCGGCGGGACCGGCGGGGTCTGAGGCGCGGTGCGGGCCGCCTCGACGCGGCGGGTGAACCAGATGACCTTGCCGTCCGCGGTGCCGCAGGTGCCCCAACTGTCGCTGAGCGCCGCGATCCTGGCGAGCCCGCCACCGGCCGCGCCCTCCAGCCGCGGCAGCCGGGGGCCCTCGTCGGCGACCGAGGCGGTCACATGGCTTCCGCTCCACCGGAGTTCGAGCACGCAGCGGGCGTCGGGGCCGATGTGGCGATGGACGTTGGTCAGGAGCTCGGCCACCCCCTCGCACACCGGCGCGATCTCCAACTCAAGGCGCCAGTAGCGCAGATGGGCGGCGACGATCCGCCGGATCTGGGGGACCCGCTCCGCCGAGGCGGGCAGTTCGACCGTGTAGTGCCGGTGTGGTGGTGTCATGTCGAGGCTCCTCACCGCGAGGCTCACGCCCTTCACCTCGTTGCACCAACGAACCCCGAACACGAGGAGTGAGCTTCCGTCACGAATGGCTGGAGTGCCATGCTGACCCGGCGGTTACCGGCCCGCAACAGGGAGCGATCCGTTTGAGGTGACCCGCTCTCAGGTGAGCGGCTACGCCAGCGCCGCCAGGATCTTGTCGGGGGTCAGCGGTAGCTCGCGCAGCCGGACGCCGGTGGCGTGCCAGACCGCGTTGCCGAGCGCCGCGGCGGTGCCGACGATGCCGATCTCCCCGATGCCCTTGCTGCCCATGGGGTTGAGGTGGGGGTCCTCCTCGTCGAGCCAGTACGCCTCGACGGCCGGGACGTCGGCGCACGCCGGGACGTGGTACGTCGCCAGGTCGCAGGCGGTGAAGTCGCCGAACGCGGGGTCGACCTCGCTGCCCTCGGTGAGGGCCATGCCCAGGCCCATGGTCATGCCGCCGATGAACTGGGAGCGCGCCGTACGGGAGTTGAGGATCCGTCCGGCCGCGTACTGGCCGAGCAGCCGGCGGGTCCGGACCTCGCCGGTGCGGGTGTCGACCTGGACCTCGGCGAAGACGGCGCCGAAGGCGTGTTGGGCGTACGGGGAGGGCTCGGCGGTCTCCTCGCGGGTGTCCCGGGTGACCGTGAGACCCTCGGCGGGGAGCGGCCCCTCGTGGTCGCGGAGCCGGTCCAGCAGTGCGGTGCACGCCTTGTGGACGGCCCAGCCCCAGGAGGCGGTGCCCATGGAGCCGCCGGCGAGCACGGCGGGCGGCAGATCGCTGCTGCCGATGTCGACATGGACGCGGTCCTCGGGGGCGCCGAGCACGGCGGCGGCGATCTGGGTCAGGACGGTGCGGGCGCCGGTGCCGATGTCGGTGGCGTTGACCCGGATCCGGTAGCCGCCGTCGGGGGCGGCGTGTGCCTGGGCCGTGCTGGCGCTGGCGAAGGTGGGGTAGGTCGCCGAGGCCACGCCGGTGCCGAGCAGCAGGTCGCCCTCGCGGCGGACGGCGGGGCGCGGGTCGCGGGTCGCCCAGCCGAAGCGTTCCGCGCCCCGGTGCAGGCACTCGACGAGGTGCCGACTGCTGAACGGGCGGCCGGTGTCCGGCTCGGTGTCGGTGTCGTTGCGCACCCGCAGTTCGACGGGGTCCAGGCCGAGGGCGACGGCGAGTTCGTCGAGCGCGGACTCCAGCGCGTACATGCCGGGGGCCTCGCCGGGGGCGCGCATCCAGGAGGGGGTGGGGACGTCGAGGGCGGCGACCCGGTGCACGGTGCTGCTGTTGGGCGAGGTGTACATGATGCGGGCCGGGATCGCGGCCTGTTCGACGAACTCGACGAGGGTGGAGGTGTACGAGACGCTCTCGTGGCCCAGGGCGGTGAGCACGCCGTCGGGGCCGGCGCCGAGCCGCACCCGTTGGATGGTGGGCGTCCGGTGACCGACGACGGCGGCCAACTGCCGGCGCGGCAGGGCGAGTTTGACGGGGCGGCCGGTGTACCGGGCGGCCATCGCGGCGAGCACCACCTGGGGGCGGGGCGTCCCCTTCGAGCCGAAGCCGCCGCCGACGTGCTCGGAGACCACGGTGATCTCGTCGGTGCCGAGCTTGAACAGCGCGGCCAGGTCCTCGCACACCCTGGTGGCGCCCTGGCTCGCGTCGTGGACGGTGAGGTGGCCGTCGGTCCACTGGGCGGTGGCGGCGTGCGGCTCCATGGGGTGGTTGTGCAGCGGGGGCACGGTGTAGGTGACGTCGACGGTGGTCGGTGCGGCGGCGAACGCCGCGTCGAAGTCGCCGCGTTCGCGGGCCCCGGGGCCGCCGAAGACCTCGTCCGGTACGTACAGCCCGGGGTGGTCGGCGGTGAGCAGCACGTCGTGGCCGTCGGTGGCGTAGCTGATGCGGACGGCCTCGGCGGCGTCCCGGGCGGTCTCCAGGGTGTCGGCGACGGCGAGCGCGACGTACCAACCGCGGTGCGGGACGCGGTCCTCCTGGAGGAGCGCGAGGGTCGCGTCCTCGGTGGCGCCGAGGCGGGGCGCGTTCTCGTGGGTGAGGACGGCGAGGACGCCGGGCAGGGCCA
Organism: Streptomyces sp. NPDC090442; assembly: GCF_044769405.1. Classification (NCBI taxonomy): domain Bacteria; kingdom Bacillati; phylum Actinomycetota; class Actinomycetes; order Kitasatosporales; family Streptomycetaceae; genus Streptomyces; species Streptomyces sp. NPDC090442. The sequence goes on along the minus strand of NZ_JBIVXW010000038.1, from coordinate 23,419 downwards.
GCGCGTCGCGGGTGTCCACGGCGGTGATCCGGCCGCGGACGACGGTGGCCGGGACCGGCCAGGCGTAGGCGCAGCCGGGCGGGGTGTGTTCGGCGGCGTAGCGGGCGGCGCCGGTGACCTTCTCGCGGCCCTCGCGGCGGACCAGGGGGGCGCCCAACGGGAGAGGCGGCGTCGACGGCTCCGGGGTTTCGTGGCGCATGGCGCGGGTCCTTGGGGTCGGGGGCGGGCGGGGTCAGCCGGGGGCGGCGAGGTCGGCCAGGACGCCGACGGCGAGGGCGCGGGCCAGCGGCACCTTGAAGCCGTTGTCGCGCAGCGGTGCGGCGGCGGCGAGTTCGGCGTCGGCGGCGCGGGCGAAGGTCTCCTCGGTGGCGGGCGCGCCGCGCAGCACGGCCTCGGCGGCGCGGGCCCGCCAGGGGCGGTGGGCCAGCCCGCCGAAGGCGAGCGCGGCGTGCTCGACGGTGCCGTCGCGGACGGCCAGGACGGCGGCGACGGAGGCCAGCGCGAAGGCGAACGAGGCGCGGTCGCGGGCCTTGCGGTAGCGGGAGTGCGCGCCGGGGCGGGCCGGCGGCAGCTCGACGGCGGTGAGCAGTTCGCCGAGCCGGATCTCGGTGTCCCGTTCGGGGGTGTCGCCGGGCAGCCGGTGGAACTCGGCGGCGGGGACGGCGCGTTCGCCCTCGGGGCCGCGCAGGTGCACGGTGGCGTCCAGGGCGGCGAGGGCGACGGCCATGTCGGAGGGCTGGGTGGCGACACAGTGCGCGGAGTGGCCGAGGACGGCGAGGTCGCGGTGGGCGCCCTCGATGGCCGGGCAACCGGAGCCGGGCTGCCGCTTGTTGCACGGTTTGGCGGTGTCCTGGAAGTAGGTGCAGCGGGTGCGCTGGAGGAGGTTGCCGCCGGTGGTGGCGGTGTTGCGCAGTTGCCCGGAGGCACCGGCCAACAGGGCCTGGGACAGCACCGGGTAGCGGTCGCGGACGGCGGGGGCCGCGGCGAGGTCGGCGTTGCGGACGGTGGCGCCGATGCGCAGCCCGCCGTCCGGGAGTTCCTCGATGCGGTCCAACGGGAGCCGGCTGACGTCGATGAGGGTGCGCGGCGCCTCGACGCCGAGCTTCATCAGGTCGACGAGGTTGGTGCCGCCGGCCAGGAACTGGGCGCCGGGCTGCCCGGCGGCGGCCCGCACCGCCTCGTCGACGCTGTCGACCCGGAGGTAGCCGAACGGCCTCATGCGCCGCCCACCTCCGCCCGTACGTCCGGCACTCCGGCCGCGTCGGCGACCGCCTCGACGATCCGGGGGTAGGCGCCGCAGCGGCACAGGTTGCCGCTCATCCGCTCGCGGATCTCGTCGGCGGTGAGCGCGACCGGCGCCCCCGAGCGCGCGGTGTGCGGGGTGACGTGGGAGGGGAAGCCGGCGGCCGCCTCGGCCAGGACGCCGAGCGCGGAGCAGATCTGGCCGGGGGTGCAGTAGCCGCACTGGAGGGCGTCGCGGTCCAGGAAGGCTTCCTGGAGGGGGTGCAGACGGTCGCCGTCGGCGAGGCCCTCGATGGTGGTGACCCGGCGGCCGTCGTGCGCCACGGCCAGCAGCAGGCAGCTGTTGGCGCGCCGGCCGTCGACCAGGACGGTGCAGGCGCCGCACTGCCCGTGGTCGCAGCCCTTCTTGGCGCCGGTGAGGCCGAGGTGCTCGCGGAGCAGGTCCAGGACGGTGGTGCGGTGGTCCAGGATCACGGTGTGCGGGGTGCCGTTGACGGTGAGGGTGAGTTCGGAGCGGCGGCCGTTGACCGGGCGGGGGCCGCCGGCGTCGTCCCCCGGTTCACCGGACGGCATCAGGGGGCGCCCTTGGTGACGGTCTGCGGCAGCGTCGCCAGCCGCAGTTCGACCTCCTTCTCCTGGTCGCCGGCGGCCGTGCCGAGGACGTCGACGGTGAAGGCGGACTTCAGGCCGGCGCAGAGCTGGTCCACCGCCCAATAGCCGCCCTGGAGGGAGACGGTGACGGGGGCGGACAGCCGGCGCGGTTCGGGGGTGCCGCCGCGCTCGCTGACGTCGACGGTGGAGGTCCACACCGTCGCGCCCGGCCCGGCCACTTCGGTGGGGACGTCGTCCGCGGCGCGGTCGGAGTGGAAGGCGGTGCGCAGGACACCGAAGACGGCGTGCGCGTCCTCGGTGCTGCAGCCCTCGACCTCCACGACGACCTCGGCCGCTACGTGTTCCGCGTGTGACGCCTGTTCCGCGCTGTTCACTGTGGGCCCTTCCCTCGGGTTGCCGGACGCTTCCAGGCTCGCCCGGCGTCCCGGAGCCGGCGACCCGAGGCTCGAAGGAGTGGTTTAAACGGGCGCACCGACCCGCCACACCAGCCCGAGGTTACTTTGTGTAGTCAGGGCGTGCTCTCCGTAATCGCCCTGTCGCCCCTGCCGTCAGCACCCCCAGGAGACCCGTTGACCAGTCCCCTCGTCGACCAGCAGGCCACCGGCTACAGCCTCCGCCACGCGCTGCGCATGGTGCGCGCCGCCGCACTCGCGCACCAGGACGAGAAGACGATCGAGACCACCGCCCGGGAATGGGGGTTCGACCGGGTGCGCCACCTCCACACCGCGTTCTGCCCGCCGTTCCCCCTCGACGAGGCCCGGGCGTACACCCTCGGCGGACGGCACGCGATCGTCACCGCGTTCCGCGGCGCCGAGCCCGCCGCGCTGCGGGGCTGGCTGTCGGCCGCCGCCACCCCGCCCTGGCCGGGCCCCGGCGGCCGGGGGTACGTCCACCACGGCTTCGCCGAGGTCCTGGAGTCGGTCTGGCCGCAGATCCTCACCGCGGTCAAGGAGCTCCGGGACGCCGACCAGGCGGTCTACTTCACCGGGCACGGCCTGGGCGGGGCGCTGGCGATGCTGGCCGGTGCCCGGCTGCACTTCGAGGACCCCCGCCTGACCGCCGACGGCGTCTACACCTTCGGCCAGCCCCGCACCTGCGACCCGGGCCTGGCCGGGGAGTTCAACGCCGCCTTCGCGGACCGGATGTACCGCTTCGTGAACCACCACGACCTGCTCCCCCAGCTCCCCGCCGAGCCGGCCTTCCGCCATGTCTCCGCGCTGCGCTACATCGACCCCCGGGGCGCGGTGCACAACACCATGCCGCTGCTCGGCGGCGCGCTGGACCGCGGCCGGGGCCTGACCGCCGAGCTGCTCGCCCCCACCTCGGACGGCATCCGCGACCACGCCCTGGCCGCCTACGTCACGGCGCTGGAGAACGCGGCGCGCGAGCAGGGCTGAGCCCCAAGTCGCCCAGCATCACGCCGGGTTCACCCCGCCTGGTGCACCGCCCCGGTCGGGGCGGTGAAGGGGACGGCGGCGGCGTGCGGGACGATCTCGACCTCGTCGCCGAGGGCCCACTCGGCGGCCCGGGAGGACATCGCGTGCGGGACGGTGTCGCTGATGCCGGGCGCGGCGGGGATGTCGTAGGTGGCGTGCGCGTCGTGCGGCAGGACGACGCGGTGGCCGCGGTCCAGGGCGGCCCGTGCGGTGGCCGCGACGCACATCTCGGAGAGCACCCCGCACACCGTCAGCTCCGTCACGCCCGCGTCGTCGAGCAGGGCGTCGAGCGGGGTGTCGGCGAAGCCGTCGTCCTCGGTCTTGCGGACCACGTGCTCGCGGGCGCCGGGTGTGACGGGCAGGTGGAGCTCCCAACCGGCGGTGCCCGGCTCGTCGACGGTGCCCGGCTCGCCGTCGTTCTGGAGGTGAACGACGAGGGCGCCGGCGGCACGGGCCCGGGCGAGCAGGTCGCGGGTGCGGTCGAGGACCCGGGCCGCGTCGGGCACCGCTTCCCCGCCGGAGACGAACGCGCTCTGCACGTCGACGACGAGGAGTGCCTGGACGGGGCGTAGCTGTGCGTCGGTCATGGTCTCCATGATCCATGGGCGCGGCGCTGGGCCGGTCGGGCGGGAACGCTTCCGGCCGGGCACGCATGGTTGCCACAGGCATCGACCGGGCGGATCATCCGTAGGTGCTCCACGGTCGTACGTGACTCGCGTCCCCGCGTGGGCGCCGGGCCGGTGGGGCACGGCATCCGATCCGCACCGCGACGACGCGAGGAGAGCACCGTGGAAGCTGTCACCGTCAACGGGCACTGCGCACCGGGGTACGAGGGGGTACGGGCCGCCTTCGAGCGGAACTTCCGTGACCAGGGCGAGGTCGGGGCGGCGGTCGCCGTGCTGGTGGACGGGGCGCCGGTGGTGGACCTGTGGGGCGGGCACGCGGACACGGCCGGGAGCCGGCCCTGGGAGCGGGACACCCTGGTCAACGTCTACTCCACCTCCAAGGGGATGGCCGCGCTGTGCGCCCATCTCCTGGTGGACCGGGGCGAGTTGGACCTGGACGCGCCGGTCGCGCGGTATTGGCCGGAATTCGCCCGGGCCGGCAAGGAGGCCATACCGGTGCGCTGGCTGCTCAGCCACCGCGCCGGACTGCTGGCGCCCCGCGAGCCGCTGGCCGAGGGCCGGGCCTACGACTGGGAGTACGTCTGCGACGCCCTGGCGGCGACCCCGCCCTGGTGGGAGCCGGGGACCCGGCAGGGCTACCACGCGGTGACGTTCGGGTATCTGGTGGGTGAGGTGGTCCGGCGGATCACCGGGCGGTCGCTGGGCACGTTCCTGCGCACGGAGATCACCGGGCCGCTCGGCGCCGACGTGTTCATCGGCACCCCGCCCGACGAACAGCCGCGGTGCGCCGACATGGTCGGGCAGCTCACCACCGACCTGCTCCGCGAGCGCTTCCCCGACCTGCCGACGCCGCCGGTCCGCGGGCTCGCCGACCACCCCCGGGCCGGCGTCGCGCTGGCCCTGACCTACATCCCCACCGGCGACGTCAACAGCGCCGCCTACCGCGCGGCGGAGATCCCGTCCGGCAACGCCCACGCGTCGGCTCGCGGCCTGGCCGCCGTCTACGGGGCGCTGGTCGGCGGCGAACTGGTGCGGCCCGCCGTCCTGGAGGCGATGCGCAGCCCGCAGAGCCGCCCGGACGAGCCGGACCTCACCCTCGGCGCGCTCACCCTGGACGGCACCGCCGACGCGTTCCGCTGGGGGCTGGGCTACATGCTCAACGAGCGGGGGCAGGCGGGCCCCAACCCGCGGGCGTTCGGGCACGGCGGCGCGGGCGGTTCGTACGCCTTCGCGGACCCGGAGAACGGGCTGGCGTACGCCTACGTCATGAACCGCTTCGGGGGCGGGACCAGCGGCGAGGACCTGCGCAGCCGGTCACTGGTGGAGGCGGCGTACGCGGCGCTGGCGGAGGCGCGCGGTCAGGAGGCTGCCGGCGGCTGAGGGGGCCTCCGGGCCGCCGCCTTTCGCCCCGGGTGGAGCGATAATGGGGGGGGCGGCATGGATCCGTCCGGCGCCGCCGCGGATGACGACGGCCCCGGGGAGAGGGCGTGGTGGCCATGGAAAGGGACACCGAGACGATTCACGAGGCGTACTCGTTCGTGTGTCTGCACTGCGGGCACGGGTGGGAGGAGGAGTACGAGATCCGGCACACCACCGATCTCGCGGGCCGTCGGCGCGCCGACTACTTCAACCACGGCCATCGGGTGCCCTCTCCGCTGACCCGCGCGGACTGCCCGGACTGCACCCGCGGACCGATCCGGATCCTGCGGCCCGGCCGGGTCAAGAACGCCCGGACCTACCTCGCCTGACCTGCCCGCACGGGGGTGCCCGGACCCGCTGCGATTCGGTAACGGAGGCCCGCACTCCGTCATTCAGCCCGGCAAACGTTGCATATGCTCAGGTCGGGGGCCCGGCGGTCGGTTTCGGACGGTGCGAAGCGGTCGGCGGCCGGGGCCTCGCGACCGATCGCCTCTCAGGGACCGCCTGGCTGGCCTGCCCTGAGCCTGGAAGACGCCGGAGTGGACCTTGACCGTGCAGAAGGGGGAGCCGCGCCCCCGTTCCCGTGCGCTCTCCGCGCTTCCGTACCTGGTCATGGCCGCGGTCAGCGCGGTGGACATCACCGCGGGCCCGGGCGTCGGCTTCCTGCCCCTGGTGTCGCTGGGGCCGGCGTTCGCCGGTCTGGTCGGCGGCTGGCGTCGGACGGCGCTGATCGGGCTGACCGCGGCCGTGCTCTGCGTGGGGCTGGGGGTCCACAGCGGGCTGTTCGAGAGCCGGCGCGGGCTGACCGCGCTGCTGTCGGTCGCGGGCGTGACCGCGGCCGGCGTGGTGGCCGCGGTGATGCGGCAGCGCCGGGAGGCCGAGCTGGCCAACGTGCGGTCGATCGCCGAGGTCGCCCAGCGGGTGCTGCTGCGGCCGGTGCCGCGCAGCGCCGGTCCGCTGCGGATCGCGGTCTCGTACACCTCGGCGGTGGCCGAGGCCCGGATCGGCGGTGACCTCTACGAGGTGGTGACCTCGCCGGCCGGGGTGCGGATCATCGTCGGGGACGTGCAGGGCAAGGGCCTGGAGGCGGTGGAGAGCGCCGCGGTGGTGCTCGGCGCGTTCCGGGAGGCGGCGCACGACGAGGCGGACCTGTCGGCGGTCGGCGCCCGGGTCGAGCGGGCGCTCAACCGCCATCTTTCCGGGGAGCGGTTCGTGACCGCGGTGCTCGCCGAGATAGGCCGTGGCCGCGACGCCACGCTGCTGAACTTCGGCCACCCCGCCCCGCTGGTCGTCCGCCCGTCCGGCGCGGTCGGCTACGCGCCGCCGCCGGAACGGGCGCTGCCGCTGGGCCTGATGGAACACCGGCCGGACGCGCCGGTCCCGTACCGGGTGCCGTTCGCCCCCGGCGACCAACTGCTCTTCTACACCGACGGGGTCACCGAGGCCCGGGACTCGGCGGGCTGGTTCTATCCGCTCGACGAGCGGGCGACGCTGCTGAAGGACCCCGACCCGGAGGCGGCGTTGCGGGCGGTCCGGGAGGACGTCGTCGACCACGCGGAGGGGCCGCTGCACGACGACGCGGCCATGCTGCTGGTGCGGTACCGGGTGGGGCACCGGGACCCGGAGCGGCCGGGCCCCGGCGGCGGTCAGGGCAGCGGCAGCCCGGTGTAGTTCTCGGCGAGTTCGGCGGCGGCGTGCCGGGAGCCGGCGATCCGGTCGAGCTGGGAGAGCTGGAGCCGGGTGTCGAAGTCGCTCTGGTCCGGGGCAGTGTGCAGGGTCGTGGTCATGAAGTGCGAGAAGTGCTCGGCGCGCCAGACCCGGCGCAGGCAGGTCGCGGAGTAGGCGTCGAGCGGTTCCGTCGAACCGGTGCGGTGCCACTGCGTCAGGGCGCGGGCCAGGACGGTGACGTCGGCGACCGCGAGGTTGAGGCCCTTGGCGCCGGTGGGCGGGACGATGTGGGCGGCGTCGCCGGCCAGCAACACCCGGCCCCAGCGCATCGGTTCGGTCACCGCGCTGCGCAGCGGGAGGACCGCCTTGGCGGTGAGCGGGCCGCGGGCCAGTTTCCAGGGGACGGTGTCGACGGCGGCGCGGGCCGCCAGTTCGTCCCAGATCCGGTCGTCGGGCCAGTCGTCCGGGTCGGTGCCGTTGGGGACCTGGAGGTAGAGCCGGCTCACCGTCGGGGTGCGCATGCTGAGCAGGGCGAAGCCGCGGGACGAGTGGGCGTAGACCAACTCGTCCTGGGAGGGCGGGACGTCGGCGAGGACGCCGAGCCAGGAGTAGGGGTAGGTGCGGGTGTAGGTCCGGCGGGCGGACTCCGGGATCGCCTCTCGGGCGACGCCGTGAAAGCCGTCGCAGCCCGCGACGTAGCGGCAGGTGAGGGTGCGTTCGCGGCCGTCGTGGGTGTAGTGGATGCGGGGCCGGTCGGTGTCGGCGCCGGTCACCGCCCGCGCCCGGGCCTCGAACAGCAGCGGTGAGCCACCTCGGAGTTGGAGCGCTATCAGGTCCTTGACGACCTCGGTCTGGGCGTAGACGGTGACCCGGCGGCCGTCGGTGAGCGCCGGGAAGTCCAGGCGGTGGGCGCGCCGGTCGTAGCGCAGCTCGATGCCGTCGTGGACCAGTCCCTCGCGGTCCAGCCGCTCCCCCGCCCCGCAGGCCCGCAGGACGTCGGTGGTGCCCTGTTCGAGGATGCCGGCGCGCTGCCGCTGCTCGACGTAGGCGCGGTCGCGGCCCTCCAGGACCACGCAGTCGATGCCGGCGCGGTGCAGCAACCGGGCGAGCAGCAGTCCGGCGGGGCCGCCGCCGACGATGCCGACGGTGGTCTCGTCCGGTGCGGTGGCGGTGCCGGGCATCAGTAGTCCGTTCCTGGGGCGGGCTGGGCGTGCAGCGGGGCGAGGTGGGCGAGGAGGGCGGCGAGGACCTCCGCGGGGCGTTCGACGCCGGCGAGGTGGGCGGCGCCGGACAGTTCGACGAGGTTGGCGTCCCGGATGCCGTCGGTGAGTTCGCGGGCGTGCGCGGGCGGGGTGGCCGGGTCGGCGCGGCCGGCCACGACGAGGGTGGGGGCGGCGATCCGCGGCAGCGTGGAGCGCAGGTCGTAGGCGGCGAGGGCGTCGCAGCAGGCCGCGTAGCCCTCGGGCGAGACGTCCTGGCGGAGGGCGGTGACCAGGGCGGTGGCCTCCGGTGTCGTGGCGAAGGCGGGGGTGAACCAGCGGCCGGCCGCGCCGTCGGCGACCTGGTCCAGGCCCTTGGCGCGGACCAGCGCGGCCCGCTCCCGCCAGCCGGCCGGCTCGCCGAACCGGGCGGAGGAGCAGATCAGGGCGAGCGCGCTGATCCGGGTGGGGTGGTGGGCGGCGAGCCAGGCGCCAACCGCGCCGCCGAGCGAGACCCCGGCGTAGGCGAAGGCGTCCAGGCCGAGGGAGTCGGCGAGTTGCAGGACCAGGCCGGCGAGTTCCGGGATGGTGGTGGTGCCGGGGGTGGCCAGGACGTCGGTGGGGGTGCCGCCGTGGCCCGGGAGGTCCCAGCGGACGACGTGGAACCGGCGGGCCAGGGCCGGGAGTTGGGGCTCCCAGAGGGCGAGCGAGGTGCCGACGGAGGGGCCGAGGATCAGCGGCGGGGCGCCGGGCGGGCCGTCGGCGGTGTGGTGCAGTGCGGGGGCGGCGGGGGGTGTCATGGTGCTCCTGTTCTGACTTCCCACGTTGTCGGCTCTCCCGCCGTGGGCTGCGCGAGCTACTTCCCACGTCGTCGGCTCTCCCGCCGTGGGGTTGCTGTGTGCGCCTGCGGCGCGGGGGTTGTTGGGTGCGGTGGCGGGGTTCCGGGGTGGGGTGTCCGGACTGCTCCGCTTGACGACCGGACACCCCACCCCGGAACCCCGCCACCTCCCGTGAGTGGGTGGGAATTGGGCGGGTGGGGGCGTGCGTATCGAGGTTGTATCGCATCGGGGGTGTGGGGCCCGTAGGTCCGCGGTCGGGTCGGCGCGTCCCGGGTGGGGGTCAGTGGAAGGCGAGGAACACGGTCTCCTCGGGGGTGTCGTTCGGGGGCTGTTGGAGTTGCACGTCGAAGCGGTAGCGGGCGGGGCCGTCGGGGCGGGCCAGCAGGGTGGCGGCGCGTTGCGGGGGCAGCGTCGAGAGCAGCGGGTCGGCGGCGTGGGCCGCGGTGTGCTCGGGGAAGTAGACGCGGGTGAACAGGTGGTGGAGCAGGCCGCGGGCGTGGACGATGACCGCGAGGTGGGGGGCGGCGTCCGGGCGGCCGGGCGGCGCGGCCGGGGACAGGGTGTGGAGCGCGTAGTGCCCGTCGGCGTCGGTGGGGACCCGGCCGAAGCCGGTGAAGCGCGTGCCGTCGCGGTGCAGCGAGCCGGGCTCGCGGGGCGGGCGGCCGTCGGGGCCGGGTTGCCAGAACTCCAGCAGGGCGTCGGCGACCGGTGCGCCCGCGCCGTCGCGGACGTGGCCGTGCACGGTGAGGGTGTCGGGGTGGCCGTCGGGCGCGATCCGGGCGCCGTCGGGGAAGGGCAGGGCGTGGCCGAAGAAGGGGCCGAGGGTCTGGGCGGGCGTGGGGGCGGGCGGCCCGCTGCGGTCGGCGGCGGCCGGCATCAGCGGCTCCCCTCGGTCCGGGTGGCGGCGGGGCCGTCCAGGACGACGTCCCAGCGGTAGGCCAACGCGCCGCCGGGGACGGACCGTTGGTGGTCGTAGGCGGCGATCAGGCGGTGGCGGTCGGCGGCGTCCGGGACCACGGCGAGGACCTGGTCGTACGGGAGGAGCGGGTCGCCGGGGAAGTACATCTGGGTGATCAGCCGCTGGGTGAAGGCGGTGCCGAAGAGCGAGAAGTGGAGGTGGGCGGCGCGCCAGGCGCTCTCGTCGGGGAGGGGGTAGGCGCCGGGTCTGACGGTGGTGAAGGCGTAGCGGCCGTGGTCGTCGGTGAGGCAGCGGCCGACGCCGGTGAAGTTGGGGTCCAGCGGCGCCCGGTGCCGGTCCCCGCGGTGGGCGTACCGGCCGGAGGCGTTGGCCTGCCAGACCTCGACGAGTTGGCCGCGGACGGGGCGGCCGGCGCGGTCCAGGACGTGGCCGGCGACCGTGATGCGCTCGCCGAGCGGGGCGCCGGGGTGCTGTCGGGTGAGGTCGGCGTCCAGGGCGTCGACGTCCGCGGGGCCGAAGACGGGGGCGGTCAGCTCGACCGCCTCGGGGTCGGTGGCGACGGCGAGGGGGTGACGGGGCCGCCGGGGGTGGCGCTCGGGGGCTCCGCGGTACGGCTCGGGGTCCGGGGTGGGGAGCGGCGGGGCGGAGGAGGGCGGTGCGGTCATGGTGCCCTTTCCTGCGGTGGACGGGTACGGACCGGTGGGCCGCCGGCGGCTCTCCGGCCGTGTCGGCGGACCGACTCCCTTTCAACTCCCTTCTGTGAGAAGGTCGTTCGCCTGGTGAACCGAAGTTCACACGGGCGACCGTCCCGAGTCTGGCCCCGGCCCGGGGACGTGTCAACGGTCCGCCCGGTACGGTTCCGCACTGCCGTGGACCGCATCGCCGCACCGTGGAGGGTCCCTTGCCGCCGTCCGTCCGCACCGCACCGCCCGCCCCGTCGCCGCCACCGGAGGCGGTGGCGCCGCTGATCCGCGCGCTGGCCGTGCTGCGCGCGCTGACCGCGGCCGGCGGGCGGGCGGCGGTGAGCGATCTGGTCCACGCCACCGGCCTGGCGCGCGCCACCGTGGACCGCGTGCTGAGCACCCTCGCGGCCCTCGGCCATGTCCGCGCCGAGGGCCGCGACGCGGTGCTCGCCCCGGGGTTGCTGGAGCTGGGCAACGCCTACCTGGCCGCCACCGGCCTGCCCGACCGGCTCGGCCCACTGGCCGACCAGCTCGCCGACGCACTGGACGAATCGGTCTCGCTGGCCGTCCCCGACGGCGACGGGGTGCGCTTCGTCCACCAGGCGACCCGCCGCCGCGCGATGTCGCTGGCGTTCCGGATCGGCGACCTGCTGCCGGCCGAACGGGGCGCGCCGGGCGCCCTGTTCGCGGCGGGCTGGGGCACGGCACAGTGGCGCCGCTGGCGGGCGCGGCGGGCCGCGGACCCGGCCGACGCCGGCTTCCCCGCGGTACCGCGGCGGGGTCGGGACGAGGCCGCCCCGGCCGGCGCCCGGCGGATAGCGGCGGACTTCACCGCGCGGGTGGCCGCGGCGCGGGAGGCCGACTGGTCCGCGGACGACCAGCTCATCGAGCCGGGCCTGATCGCGGTGGCGATGCCGGTGCGGGGGCCGGCCGGCGCGGCGGTCTGCGCGGTGAGCGTGGTCAGCCACACCAGCCGGCACGCCCCGGTCGCGCTGCCGGACGCGGTCCTCCCCCGGCTCCGCGGCACGGTCGCCGCCATGGAGGACGCACTGAGCGCACCGCGCGCCCCGGCGACCGGGGACGCCGGCCGCCCGGCCGACCGGCACCTGGCCGCGAAGCGGCAACTGGGCCCCGGCTTCGTCGTGTCGGTGGCCCGCGGGCTGGCCGTGCTCACCGCGTTCGGCCCGGGCCGGGAGGAGTTGACGCTCTCCGCCGTCGCCGGGGCCACCGGGCTCCCCCGCGCCACCGCCCGGCGGGCCCTGATCACCCTGGAGCACCTCGGCTACACGGCGTCCGGCGACGGGCGCTTCCGCCCCACCCCCAAGGTGCTGGACCTCGGCTTCGCGCAGCTCTCCGGGCTGACCCTGCCGGAGCTGGCCCGGCCCCAACTGGCCGCGCTGGCCGACCGGGTCGGGGACTCGGCCTCGTTGGCGGTGCTGGCCGCCGACGGCGGCGGCGCCGTCCGGTACGTCGCCGGGGTGCCGGCCGGGCGCATCATGAGCGTGACCGTCACGCCGGGCGCCCGGGTACCGGCGCACGCCACCGCCCCGGGCCGGGTCCTGCTGGCGGGGCTGTCGGCGGCCGAGCGGGCCGCCCGCCTGGGTGGCGCCACGGCCGCCGAACGGGCCGGGCTGCCCGCCCTGCTGGACCGGGTCCGCGCCGAGGGCCACGCCCTGGTCGACGACGAACTGGAGGCCGGGCTGCGCTCGTTGGCGGTCCCGGTGCACGACCGCGCCGGGCGCGTGCTCGCCGCGGTGGGCGTGGCCGGCCACGCGGCCGGCCGGCCGCCGGAGGCCACCGCGGCCGCCGTGCTGCCGGCGCTCCACGCATGCGCCGCCGCGATCAGGGACGAGGTGCGGGTGGCCGGGCGCTATCTGCCGCTGCCGGTGCCCTGAACTCCCCGGTGCACCGCGTCACTCGGCGGCGCGGCGCCGTTCGCGCTCCGCGCGGGCCGCGGCGGTGGCGACCGACGGCCACACCCGGTCCAGGGCGGCGTTCATGGCGGCGCCGACCAGCACCGCGAAGGCGGAGACGCCGATCCACAGCAGGACCGCGACCGGGGCGGCCAACGAGCCGTAGATCGTGGGGCCCTCGACGGTCGCGGTCAGGTAGAGCCGGAGCAGGAAGCTGCCCAGCAGCCACATCGCCAGGGCGACGATGGCGCCGGGGATGTCCTCGCGCCAGGGCGAACGGACCGGCACCGAGAGGTGGTAGAGGGTGGTGAGGAAGCTGATGGAGAGGATCACCACGACCGGCCAGTACAGGACGCGGATGGCGTCCCCGCTGGCGGGCAGCCAGCCGACGACGACATCGGGTCCTGCGACCATCAGCGGCAGCGCGATCGCCCCGGCCACCAGCGCGGCGAGGTAGAGCACGAAGGCCAGCAGCCGGGTCCTGACGATGCCGCGGCGGCCGTCGAGCCCGTACATGATCGTGATGGTGTCGACGAAGACGTTGAGCGCGCGGGAGCCGGACCACAGGGCGATGGCGAAGCCCAGGGAGATGACGTCGGGGCGGCGGGCGGTGAAGACGTCGTTGAGCAGCGGGCGGGCGATCTCGTCGACGCCGCGGCTGGAGAGCACGGTGCCGGCGGCGCGCAGCATGTGTGTGCGGAAGCTGTCGAGGGTGGCGTGGCCGATCCACGGTTCGGTGTAGCCGAGGATGCCGACCAGGCCCAGGATCAACGGGGGCAGCGAGAGCAGGCACCAGAAGGCGGCCTCGGCGGCCAGGCCGGTGACGCGGTAGCGCATGCAACTGCCGACGATGTCCTTGAGCAGCAGCCAGACGAGCCGGCGGGTGGAGACGTTGCGGTACAGGGCGCGGGCGCGGGTGAGGGGCCCGCGGGGCGGTCCCTGCGGTGCGTTCGGTTCGTTCGGCGGCGGCACCTCCTTACCGTATCGGGCATGGCAGCTACCACTCATACCGTGACGAACCAACCCCCGCCGCTGACCGGGTACGACGTCTTCGCCGCCGATCCGGCGCTCACCGAGGGGGTCGCCCGGTACGTCGCCGAGGAGCACCTCCACGACGTGCGGGAGGAACTCGGCCGGCTGGGGCGGGCGGCCGGCTCGACCCAGGCGCAGCGCTGGGGCGAACAGGCCAATGCCCACCCGCCGGTGTTGCGCACCCACGACCGCTACGGCCACCGCGTCGACGAGGTGGAGTTCCACCCGGCCTGGCACCGGCTGCTCGGCCACGCGGTGACGGCCGGGCTGACCGACGCCTGGTCCCGCCCGCACGGGCACGTCCGGCGCGCCGCGGGCTTCCTGGTGTGGACCCAGGTGGAGGCGGGGCACGGCTGCCCGCTGTCGATGACGCACGCGGCGGTGCCGGCGCTGCGGGCCGAACCGGAACTCGCCGCGGTGTGGCAGCCGCTGTTGACCTCGCGGGTGTACGAGCCGGAACTGCGGCCGGTCACGCGGAAGGCGGGGGCGCTGGCCGGGATGGCGATGACGGAGAAGCAGGGCGGCAGCGACGTGCGGGCGAACACCACCGTCGCCCGGCCGCTGGCGGCGGCCGGGGAGTACGCGCTGACCGGCCACAAGTGGTTCTGCTCGGCGCCGATGTCGGACGCGTTCCTGGTGCTGGCCCAGGCGCCCGAGGGGCTGACCTGCTTCCTGCTGCCGCGGGTGCTGCCGGACGGCACCCGCAACGCGTTTGGCCTCCAGCGGCTCAAGGACAAGCTCGGCAACCGCTCCAACGCCTCGGCGGAGGTGGAGTTCGACGGGCACACCTGGGCGCGCCGGGTCGGCGAGGAGGGGCGCGGGGTGGCGACGATCATCGAGATGGTCGCGGCGACCCGGCTGGACTGCGTGACCGCGTCGGCGGCGGTGATGCGGCAGGCGGTGGCGCAGGCGCTGCACCACGCCGCGTATCGGGAGGTGTTCGGCCGCCGGCTGGTCGAACAGCCGCTGATGCGCAACGTGTTGGCCGACCTGGCGCTGGAGTCGGAGGCGGCGACGACGCTGGCGCTGCGGCTGGCGGCGGCGTACGACGGCGGCACCGAACGGGACCGGGCGTTCCTGCGGCTGGCGCTGCCGGCGGCCAAGTACTGGGTGACCAAGCGGTGCACGCCGCTGGTGGCGGAGGCGCTGGAGTGCCTGGGCGGCAACGGCTACGTGGAGGAGTCGGGGCTGCCGCGGCTGCTGCGGGAGGCGCCGCTGAACTCGATCTGGGAGGGCGCCGGCAACGTCCAGGCGCTGGACGTGCTGCGGGCGCTGCGCCGCGAACCGGCGGCGCTGAACGCCTACTTGACGGAGATCGGCGCCGCGCGGGGCGCGGACCACCGGCTGGACCGGGCGATCCGGGGGCTGTTGACCGAGCTCGCGGACCTGGAGGGCATGGAGGCGCGGGCCCGGCGGCTGGCCGAGCGGCTGGCGCTGGTGCTCCAGGGCTCGCTGCTGGTGCGGTTCGCGCCGCCGGCGGTGGCCGATGCGTTCTGCGCCGCCCGGCTCGGCGGCGACGCGGGGGCGGCCTTCGGCACGCTGCCGCACACACTGGACCTGGCGGCGGTGGTGGACCGGGCGCGACCGGTGGTGGTCGGGTAGCACGCCAACGTGCGTGTCACGTAAGGGAGTTAGCGGCGCGACGGCGGTTCCGTACCCCCGGCCGGAACCGTCAGCAAGCCGGCTCCGGCCGGGGGACGGACAGGGGATAACCGCCGCCGCGCCGGGTGGGAGCGGCACCGCGCCGACTCGGCACCGTTCCCGGTCTTCAGGGCCATCGCGGCGGCTGCGGCGCGGTGCGTCCGCGCAGCGCCGCGTCGATGACCACGATGATCTCGACGTCCGGCACGTCCGGCCGGAAGCCGACCAGGACCCCGCGCGCCTCGTAGTACCGGATCACGCGATAGGCGTCGTCCGCGCCGTCCTGTCCCGCCTCGCGCAGGTGCACGACGAGGTCGGCGAAGGCCGGTACGGGCAACGGACCGCCGAAGCGCGCGACCCGGTCGAGGAGTTGCGGCGCGCCGTCGATCACGTAGCCCCCGGTCGGCAGGGGCTGACGTCTGATCAGGACGTCGACCGCGGACAGCCGGGGCACGCCGTAGTGTCCGGCCAGCCGGGCGGCCCGGGCGCTCCGGCCTCCCTCGCCGGTGCCGATCACCACGACACGCGGGGCGGCGGCCACCATGGTGAGCCCCCTCCCACACCGTGCCGACGACGTGGGCGGTCGATCGCGTCCCCGGCATCCATCGGAGGTCCTCCGTCGGGTGGCCGGTGAACGTCCGATGGGGGTCCCCGCGCCTTGGGGTGCGGGGGAAGAACGCCATCGACCGCCGGGGTTCAGGCTTCCCTGCGGGCGTCATAGGCCACAACGGTTGCATTCCGTTGCACCCGTTCTGCTCAATATCCTTCCCTGGCCGGCTGCTGACGGCACGATGGGCAGGGACCTGGAGCAGGCCGGACGCATGGGCGCAACGGAGAGCAGTGTGAACGACAGACCGATCGAGAGGGCCGGCGGACGAGCCGGTGACCGGCCGGCCGAGCGACCGTTGGAGAGCGCCGTCCGGTCGGCCCAGGACATCCGGGAGACCGCGCGGCGACTGTCCGGCGTCCACGAGGCGGCACTGACCGGCGAGTTGGCGTCGGAGGCGCCCCGGGACGCACCCCGCACGGTGATCGGGGAGTCCTGGCAGCGGGTGCTGGACCGCGGGGTGGACCCGGAGCGAGCCTCGGACCAAAACCTCCTGTCCGTCGCGGAGTTGGAGCACCGGCGGCAGCGGTCACGGCTGACGTCGGTGCTGCCGATGCTCGGCGGCGAGCTGCTGCCGTCCGCCGACGCGGCCCAGCAGATCATGGTGGTCACCGACGCCGAGGGCCGGGTGCTGTGGCGGGACGGCAGCGCGCCGATCCGGCGGATGGCCGACCGGCTGGGCTTCGACAAGGGCGCGGACTGGACGGAGGGGGCGGTCGGCACCAACGCGATCGGCACCGCACTGGTGGCCGGCAGCCCGGTGCTGGTGCACTCCGCCGAGCACTTCCTGCGCAGCCACCACCAATGGACCTGCGCCGCGGCGCCGTTGCACGACCCCCGGGACGGGCGGCTGCTCGGCACCGTCGACCTCAGCGGCCCGGCGCACTCGTTCCATCCGACGACGCTGGCGCTGGTCTCCGCGGTGGCCCGGCTCGCCGAGGGCGAGCTGCGCACCCGGCACCACGCGTCCCTGGACCGCCTGCGGGCCAGCGCGGCACCGGTGCTGGCCAGGATCGGCGGGCGGGCGCTGGCGGTGGACCCGCACGGCTGGACGGCGGCGGTGACGGGGATGACCCCGCCGGACCGGGTGGCGCTGCCCAGGGAACCGGAGGCCGGGCCGCTCTGGCTGCCGCGGTACGGGATGTGCACGCTGGAGCCGTTGCCGGGCGGCTGGTTGATCCGGCTCGGCCGCCCGGAGCCGGTGCCGGGGCCGCACCGGGTGGTGCTGGACCTCGGCGGGGCGGGCGGTCCGGTGGTGACGGTGACCGGCCCGGCGGGCAGTTGGTCGCACGCGCTGACCCCGCGCCACGCCGAGTTGCTGTTCCTGCTGGCCGCCCATCCGCGCGGGCGCAGCGCGGCCGAGCTGGCCCGGGACGTGTTCGGCGACGGCGGACGGACGGTGACGGTCCGGGCCGAGCTGTCCCGACTGCGGCGCCATCTCGCCGGGGTGCTGGCCCATCGGCCGTACCGCTTCGCGGACGGGGTGGAGGTGGAACTGCGGCTGCCGGCCCGGCCGGTGGAGCTGCTGCCGCACTCCACGGCGCCGGGGGTGCTGGCGGCCCGGCGGTCCGGGGACGGGCGGCCCGGCGGGCCGCCGCCGGAAAACCCGGTGCGCGGGCGCACCCCCCTCCTCTAGGGTGGGCGCACTCTGACACAGCTCTCCAGAAAGACGTCGCAGAACGGGAGCGGACGGCGCGCGGGAGCGCGCGCCGGGCCAGACGAGCGGGCGACACGACCATCCGCGTTTCCGCATGCCCTCGGCATGCCGTTCTGGAGGATCCTCCGTGTCCGTAGGTCTCGGCCTTCCCATCGGCGACCCCGCACAACTGCTGGGCTGGGCGCGGCGCGCCGACGCCGCCCCCTTCTCCACCGTCGCGCTGCTCGACCGGCTCGTCTACGCCAACCCCGAACCCCTGGTCACCCTGGCCGCGCTGGCCGGCGCGACCTCCCGGGTGCGGTTGCAGACCGAGGTGCTGCTGGCCCCGCTGCACCGCACCGCACTGCTCGCCAAGCAGGCCGCCACGCTGGACCTGCTGTCCGGCGGCCGGTTCACGCTCGGCATCGGCCTCGGCGGGCGCGCCGACGACTACCTGGCCGCGGGGGTGGAACTGCGCACCCGGGGCCGCCGGTTGGACGGGCAGATGGCGACGCTGCGTCGGCTGTGGGCCGGTGAGCCGCTGTCCGCGGACGTCGGTCCGGTGGGGCCGGCGCCGGCCCGGCCCGGCGGTCCCGAGGTGCTGTTCGGCGGGTTCGTGCCGGCCGTGGTGGAGCGGGTGGCCCGGTGGGGCGACGGCTTCCTCGCGGCGGCCCTGCCGTCCCAGCAGATGGACGGGATGTTCCGGGACGTGGAGGCCGCCTGGGCCCGCGCCGGCCGGTCCGGCCGCCCCCGGCTGCTGGCCCAGGTGAACGTCGCCCTCGGCCCCGACGCCGTGCTGGACCGCGCCCGGCGCGAGCTGCGCGCGTACTACGGCGCCTCCCCCTCCACCGACCACGTCGTGCGCGGTCTGCTCACCACCCCGGCGGCGGTCCGCGAGGCGGTGGCCGGCCTGCTGGCCATCGGGTCGGACGAGGTGATGCTGTACTGCTGGTCGCCGGACCCGGACCAGGTCGGGCGGCTGGCGGACGCGGTCTTCGCACCGGAGGGCGACTGGCCCGGCATGGCGGGCTGACCACCGCGGACCGGGCGACGGCGGCGGGCGGCGTCCCGTCTGCCGGACCGGCGCCCGGCTTCTCGCCCGTTGTGATGTGCTGGCCGCATGAGCCACCCCGTCACCACCTGGTACCTGGAACAGACCTCGCCCGCCGACCTCGCGCCCGCGACCGCGCCGCCGGCGGAGCAGGGGGTGCGGATCGCCCGTTCCGAGACGCCGTCGCCCGAATTCAGCCGGTTCCTCTACACCGCGGTCGGCGCGGACATCCTGTGGACCGACCGGCTGGGGTGGTCGTACGCGCGGTGGACCGAGCACCTCGGAGCGCCGGGGACCGAGACCTGGGTCGCGTACGAGCGCGGGACGCCCGCCGGGTTCATCGAGCTCCAGGCGCAGCCGGAAGGGGCGGTGGAGATCACCTACTTCGGGCTGCTGTCGGCGTTCCGGGGCCGACGGATCGGCGGGCAGTTGCTCACCCACGGGACGGCGCGGGCCTGGGACCTGGCCGAGCGGTGGCCCGGACTGCGGGAGACCGAGCGGGTGTGGGTGCACACCTGCAGCGACGACGGGCCGCACGCGCGGGCCAACTACGCGCGGCGCGGCTTCCGGCTGTACGACACCGAGGCGAGCGAGGAGCCCGTCGTCGAGACGCCCGGACCGTGGCCCGGCGCGGGCCCGGTGCCGACCGCCGCCAACTGACCCGAAGCCCCCTCCCCGCTCCATCAGGCCACCCTCCGCGGGCCCTTCGCCGCTCCCCCGACGACGCCCGACCGCGCAGCCGCCGCTCACCCGTCGCGTGACGAACGCCACACCGTCTCGCCATTCAATACATACGCGTCCACATCTTGGATGACGGTGGACTGTCCGAAGAATCGCGTGCCACGCTTCCGTCATGTCTGAAGCTGGAATTGCCTTGGTGAGTCGGCGGCACGTCGACCTCGGCCGCATGTCCAGCGCCATTTGTCGGGCGGGCTGAGGCCGCGCGTGCCGGGACCGCCGCCGCGCCCCCGGACACCACTCAGCACCACCGTTCTCGCACGCCGTCCCCATCGTCGCGGACGCGCTGCACCCCCGACCCGCAAAACCGCCCCGAAGTGCGCCGCCGTGCGCCGCGTTCGGCATGTCCGCGCAGGTCACCCGGGGTCCACCGCAGCCGTCCGCAGCCCCTTTGAGCCGCCCAGAAGGACGTAAACCATGGCCGCCAACCCGGACCTCCCCACCGCCACGACCCGCCGCAAGGCCGGCCGCCACCGCGGCGAGGGCCAGTGGGCCGCTGGGCACTTCACCCCGCTCAACGGCAATGAGCAGTTCAAGAAGGACGACGACGGTCTCAATGTGCGGACACGCATTGAGACGATCTACTCCAAGGCCGGTTTCGACTCCATCGACCCCAACGACCTGCGGGGACGGATGCGTTGGTGGGGCCTCTACACCCAGCGCAAGCCCGGCATCGACGGCGGAAAGACCGCGATCCTGGAGCCGGAGGAGCTGGACGACGAGTTCTTCATGCTGCGGGTCCGGGTCGACGGCGGCCGGCTGACCGTCGCCCAGCTGCGCACCGTCGGCGAGGTCTCCGAGCGGTACGCCCGCGGCACCGCGGACATCACCGACCGCCAGAACATCCAGCTCCACTGGATCCGCATCGAGGACGTCCCCGCCATCTGGGAGAAGCTGGAGGCGGTGGGACTCTCCACCACCGAGGCGTGCGGCGACTGCCCGCGCGTGATCATCGGTTCCCCGGTGGCCGGCATCGCGGCGGACGAGATCATCGACGGCTCCCCGGCCGTGGACGAGATCCACGAGCGCTACATCGGCAGCAAGGAGTTCTCCAACCTGCCGCGGAAGTTCAAGACCGCGGTCTCCGGCTCGCCCCTCCAGGACGTGGTGCACGAGATCAACGACGTCGCCTTCGTCGGCGTCGTCCACCCCGAGCACGGCCCGGGCTTCGACCTGTGGGTCGGCGGCGGCCTGTCCACCAACCCCAAGTTGGCCCAGCGCCTGGGTACTTGGGTGCCGCTCTCCGAGGTCGCCGACGTCTGGGCCGGCGTGGTCGGCATCTTCCGCGACTACGGCTACCGCCGGCTGCGCAACCGCGCCCGGTTGAAGTTCCTGGTGGCCGACTGGGGCACCGAGAAGTTCCGCCAGGTGCTGGAGGACGAGTACCTCAAGCGGAAGCTGGTGGACGGCCCGGCGCCGGAGCAGCCGGTCGCCCAGTGGCGCGACCACGTCGGCGTGCACCGGCAGCAGGACGGCCGCTTCTACGTGGGCTTCGCCCCGCGCGTCGGCCGGGTGGACGGCACCACCCTCGCCAAGATCGCCGAACTCGCCGCCGAGCACGGCTCGGACCGCCTGCGTACCACCGTCGAGCAGAAGCTGCTCATCCTCGACGTGGCCGAGGACCGGGTCGACTCGCTCGTCGCGGGCCTGGAGGCGCTGGACTTCCAGGTCAGCCCCTCGCCGTTCCGGCGCGGCACCATGGCCTGCACCGGCATCGAGTTCTGCAAGCTGGCGATCGTCGAGACCAAGGGGCGCGGCTCCTGGCTCATCGACGAACTGGAGCGCCGGATGCCGGACTTCCAGGAGCCGATCACCATCAACCTCAACGGCTGCCCCAACGCCTGCGCCCGCATCCAGGTCGCGGACATCGGCCTCAAGGGCCAGTTGGTGCTGGACGAGAACGGCAACCAGGTCGAGGGCTACCAGGTGCACCTCGGTGGCGCGTTGGGCCTGGAGCCGGGCTTCGGCCGCAAGGTCCGCGGGCTGAAGGTGACCGCCGACGAACTGCCCGACTACGTCGAGCGGGTGCTGCGCAACTTCCAGGAACAGCGCGCGGACGGCGAGCGGTTCGCCACCTGGGCGGCGCGCGCCGAAGAGGGTGCGCTGAAGTGAGCCGGACCGCGACAGTTGGGGAGACATCGTGAGCGAACGCGCCGCGCCGTTCTACTGCCCGTATTGCGGGGACGAGGATCTGCGTCCGTCGGAGGGCGGATCGGGGTCCCCCCAGGCCGGGCCGGGCCGAGGGCCCGGAGGAGGGGCATGGGAGTGCCGGGCGTGCAGCCGCGGCTTCCGGCTCGCGTTCCTGGGCCTGTTAGCCCCGGGAGCCACTGGGCCCCGGTCCGCTTCCGACGGAGGTACGCCGTGACGCCCACCGACCTCCAGCGGCTCGCCGAACAGGCGGGCCGCGACCTGGAGGACGCGTCCGCGCCGGAGATCCTCCGGTGGGCCGCGGAGACCTTCGGCAGCCGCTTCTGCGTGACATCCTCGATGGAGGACGCGGTGGTGGCGCACCTGGCCTCCCGGGCGTTCCCCGGCGTGGACGTGGTGTTCCTGGACACCGGGTACCACTTCCCGGAGACCCTCGGCACCCGGGACGCGGTGGCGGCGGTGATGGACGTCAACCTCCTTACCCTGACGCCACGTCAGACGGTGGCGGAGCAGGACGCCGCGTACGGGCCGAAGTTGCACGAGCGCGATCCGGACCTGTGCTGCCGGCTGCGCAAGGTCGAGCCGCTGAAGGCCGGCCTGGCGCAGTACGACGCCTGGGCGACCGGGCTGCGCCGGGACGAGTCGCCGACCCGCGCCGACACCCCGGTGGTGGGCTGGGACGCCCGACGGCAGAAGGTCAAGGTCTCCCCGATCGCCCGCTGGACGCAGGACGACGTGGATGCCTATGTCACCGAGCACGGGGTACTCACCAACCCGTTGCTGATGGACGGCTACGCCTCCGTCGGCTGCGCCCCCTGCACCCGCCGGGTGCTGGCGGGTGAGGACGCGCGGGCCGGCCGCTGGGCCGGCACTAACAAGACCGAGTGTGGACTGCACTGATGGCGGAGATTCAGGAGAGAGAGATGACGGGCGCCACGATCTGGCTGACCGGTCTGCCGAGCGCGGGCAAGACCACCCTCGCGCGCGAGCTGGCCGACCGGCTGCGCGGCGAGGGCCACCGCGTCGAGGTGCTCGACGGTGACGAGATCCGCGAATTCCTTTCCGCGGGCCTCGGCTTCGGCCGCGCCGACCGGCACACCAACGTCCAGCGGATCGGCTTCGTCGCCGAACTGCTGGCCAGCAACGGCGTGAAGGCCCTGGTCCCGGTGATCGCCCCGTACGCGGACAGCCGGGAGGCGGTGCGCAAGCGCCACCAGGGCGAGGGCACCCCGTACGTGGAGGTGCACGTCGCCACCCCGGTCGAGGTCTGCTCCGAGCGGGACGTGAAGGGCCTGTACGCCAAGCAGGCGGCCGGCGAGATCTCCGGTCTGACCGGCGTCGACGACCCCTATGAGGCGCCGGCGGATCCGGACCTGCGGATCGAGTCGCACACCCAGACCGTCCAGGAATCCGCGGCGGCGCTGCACGCGCTGCTCGTCGAGAGGGGGCTGGCGTGACGACCGTCGCTTCTGTCACCGAGGAACTGCACGACCCCTACGCGCTGTCCCACCTGGATGCGTTGGAGTCGGAGGCGGTGCACATCTTCCGTGAGGTGGCGGGGGAGTTCGAGCGGCCGGTGATTCTGTTCTCCGGTGGCAAGGACTCGATCCTGATGGTGCATCTGGCGTTGAAGGCGTTCGCGCCGGCGCCGGTGCCGTTCGCGTTGTTGCACGTCGACACCGGTCACAACTTCCCCGAGGTGATCGACTACCGCGACCGTGTCGTGGCCCGTCACGGGTTGCGTCTGCACGTCGCCTCCGTGCAGGACTTCATCGACCGCGGCGAGGTCCGCGAACGCCCCGACGGCACCCGCAACCCCCTGCAAACCGTCCCCCTCCTGGACGCCATCGACTCCCACCGCTTCGACGCCGTCTTCGGCGGCGGCCGCCGGGACGAGGAAAAAGCCCGCGCCAAAGAACGCGTCTTCTCCCTACGCGACGAGTTCGGCGGCTGGGACCCCCGCCGCCAACGCCCCGAGTTGTGGCAGCTCTACAACGGCCGACACTCCCC
>NZ_JBIVXW010000037.1:0-97857 GCF_044769405.1 Streptomyces sp. NPDC090442 | reverse complement strand
ACGGGAGGGGGCGGGTCGGAGGGGGTGGTAGGCCAGACGTAAAGCGAAGCAGTCTGGCCTACCACCCCCGGAGGCCCGTCACCGCGGCCGACAGCACCGCGCAGCGGACCCGCCCGCCGCAGGCGCCACGGTGGGAAAGTCAACAACGTGGGCAGAGCTCCGCGCAGCGGCTCCGCGCCGCAGGCGCAAACAGCAAGCTCCACGGCGGGGCAGCCGACAACGTGGGCTCAGGCCGCCGCAGGCTCCTGTTCGGCCTCGACCTGGGCGTTCCAGTCGCGCTTGCCGGCCTGCCAGCCGTCCTCGTCGTGGCCGGCGCGCCAGTAGCCGGAGATCGACAACGCCTCGCGCGGGATGGCGTGTTCGACGCGGAGCAGCCGGCGCAGCTCCTTGACGAAGCCCGCCTCGCCGTGCACGAACGCCTGGAGCCGGCCCGGTGGGAAGGTCAAGTCCCGTACGGCGCGGACGAGTTGGTGGCCGACCGGGGCGGCGTCGCGGTACACCCAGGTGATCTCCGTGCCGGGCGGGGTGGCGACCTCCTGCCGCTCCTCGGGGCCGGCGACCTCGACGAAGGCGTGCACCACCGCGCCCGCCGGCATCCGGTGCAGCGCGGCGGCGATGGCCGGCAGGGCGCTCTCGTCGCCGGCCAGCAGGTGCCAGTCGGCGGTCGGGTCGGGGGCGTAGGCGCCGCCCGGGCCGAGGAACATGATCTCGTCGCCCGGCCGGGCGGCCGCCGCCCACGGGCCGGCCAGCCCGCTGTCGCCGTGCACGACGAAGTCCACGGTCAGCTCGCGGGCCTGCGGGTCCCAGGCGCGCACGGTGTAGGTGCGCGTCCGGGGCCACTGGGCGCGCGGCAGTTCGGCCCGGATGTGCGCCATGTCGAACGGTTCGGGATAGCTGACGTCCGGCAGCGGGAAGACCAACTTGACGTAGTGGTCGGTGAATTCGCCGGCGTCGAACGCCGCCAGGCCCTCGCCGCCCAGGACCACGCGCACCATGTGCGGGGTAAGCCGTTCGGTGCGCCGCACCCGGGCGCGGTGCAGTGTGGGCGTGCTGCGGGCCGGTCGCTGAGCTGCCACGGCTTGTCTCCCCTGACGTGGTCGGGGCGGGGCGCGCCCGAGGGGCGACCCTGCCTGTTAGGTATACCTAACCTAACAGCTCACGGCCGGAGCGCGCCCAACAAGCGCTGCAGTGCGCCACCCAGCCCCCACTGGGCGGCCAGCGCCTCCAGCCGCTCCGGATCGGCCGGTTCGACGGGCAGCGCGATCTCGCCGTCCGGGATCGGGACGTCGGTGGCCACCTGGACGACCTTGGGCGCGACGGCGAGGTAGGGCCGCGCCTCGGTGAGCCGCTTGCGTTGGGCCGGGGTGATCTTCGAGGCCGGGTCCTCGGCGGCGGCGATGATGCCGGCCAGGTCGCCGTAGGCGTCCAGCAGCTTCGCGGCGGTCTTCTCGCCGACGCCCGGCACGCCCGGCAGGCCGTCGCTGGGGTCGCCGCGCAGCAGCGCCAGGTCCGCGTAACCGGGGCCGTCCACCCCGTACTTCTCGCGCAGCAGCGCCCCGTCGGTGAGTTGCAGGGTGCCGACGCCCTTGAGCGGGTACAGCACGCGGATGCCGCGGGCGTCGTCGACGAGTTGGAAGAGGTCGCGGTCGCCGGTGACGATGTCGACCGGGCCCTTCGCCCGTGCCGTGAGGGTGCCGATGACGTCGTCGGCCTCGTAGCCGGCCGCGCCGATCCGGGCGATGCCGAGCGCGTCCAGCACCTCCTCGATCACCGGGACCTGCGGGGAGAGGGTGTCCGGGATCTCCTCCTCGTCGGGTCCGGTCGACCCCGCGGGGGCCTCCTCGGCGACCCGGTGCGCCTTGTAGGAGGGGATCAGGTCGACCCGCCACTGGGGGCGCCAGTCGGCGTCCATGCACGCGACCAGGTCGTCGGGGTGGTGGTCCTGGACGAGCCGGGCGATGAAGTCCAGCAGTCCGCGCACCGCGTTCACCGGGGTGCCGTCCGGGGCCTTGACCGATTCCGGTACCCCGAAATAGGCACGGAAGTACAGAGAGGCGGTGTCGAGGAGCATCAGGCGTCGAGTCACACACCGCATGATGCCGTATGCCCCAAACGTCGCCCCGGTGTGAGCTAACTCACCGTTGCGTTTGAGCCGGATAAAGCCGGGCAGGCGCGCAGCCGGAGCGGACCCGGTTGCGGTTTCAACATCTCGCCGGTGAAGACGAGCCGAACTCGTCCCGCACCACGACCTGCCAGCGGGGGCGGCGGGTCGTTTCTCGTGCGACAAGAGAGGTATATGTGTCCAGGCTGCAAGCCGAGCACTTGTACAAGGTGTTCGGCAGACGACCCGAGGATGCGGTGCGCAAACTCCAGGCGGGTGCCGGCCGCGAGGAGTTGCGGGCCGATGGCACCACCGCCGCGGTGATCGACGCCTCCATCGAGGTGGACGAGGGCCAGATCTTCGTCGTCATGGGTCTGTCCGGATCCGGCAAGTCCACGCTGCTGCGCATGCTCAACGGCCTGCTGGAGCCGACCGCGGGCAGCGTCCGCTTCGACGGCCAGGACCTCACCTCGCTCACGCCCAAGGAACTGCGCGCCGTCCGCTCCCGGAAGATATCCATGGTCTTCCAGCACTTCGCGCTCTTCCCGCACCGCAGCGTGCTGGAGAACGCCGCCTACGGCCTGGAGGTCCAGGGCGTGGCGCGCGCCGAGCGGGAGTGGCGCGCCACCGAGGCGCTGGAGCTCGCCGGGTTGAAGGGCTGGGAGAAGTCCTGGCCGGACGAGCTCTCCGGCGGCATGCAGCAGCGCGTCGGCCTGGCCCGCGCGCTGGCCACCGACGCCGATCTGCTGCTGATGGACGAGTCCTTCAGCGCGCTCGACCCGCTGATCCGCCGCGACATGCAGGACCAGCTTCTGGAGCTGCAGAAGACGCTGAAGAAGACCATCGTCTTCATCACCCACGACCTCAACGAGGCGATGCGGCTCGGCGACCAGATCGCCGTGATGCGCGACGGCCGGATCGTCCAGACCGGCAGCGCCGAGGACATCCTGGTCCGGCCCGCCAACGACTACGTCGCCTCCTTCATCCAGGACGTCGACCGCAGTCGGGTGCTGACCGCCGGCGCGGTGATGACGGACGTCGACTCCGTGCTGGGCGACGCCGCCCCGGGCGGGACCGAGTTGGCCACCGCCGCCGCCTTCCGGGCCGCCGCGCCCGCCACCGTCGGCGTGGACACCCCGCTCGCCGACCTCTTCACCGCCTGCTCGACCAGCGCCGTACCGGTCGCGGTCACCGACGAGCGCGGCGAACTCGCCGGCGCGGTCACCGCGGAGCGGCTGCTCGCCGTCCTGGGCGAGCCGAGCCTCCCGGCCCCGGCGCCGACCGTGCCCGTACCGGCCGCCGCCGACAAGGCCGAGGGCACGGTGACCGCCGATGCCTAGGATCCAGATCGGTAGCTGGGCCAACGACGCCGTCAACTGGCTGCGGGACAACCTCGACTGGCTGTTCCAGCTCATCACCACGGTGCTGAACGGCCTCTACAACGCCATCCACACCGTCCTCGCGGCGCCCCAACCGCTGGTCCTCGCCGGCATCCTGGCGGTGCTCGCCTGGTGGCTGCGCGGACTGCCGGCCGCGGTCCTCACCTTCCTCGGCTTCGCGCTGATCGACTCCATCCAACAGTGGGGCCCGACCGTCGAGTCGCTCTCGCTGGTCCTGGTGGCCTGCCTGATCACCGTCGTGGTCGCGGTGCCGCTGGGCATCTGGGCGGCCCGCAGCCGGGTCGTCGGCGGCATCCTGCGCCCGGTGCTGGACCTGATGCAGACCATGCCGGCGATGGTCTACCTCATCCCCGGCATCCTCTTCTTCGGCCTCGGTGTCGTCCCCGGCATCGTCGCCACCATCGTCTTCTCCATGCCGCCCGCGGTGCGGATGACCGAGCTCGGCATCCGGCAGGTCGACGGGGAACTGGTCGAGGCGGCCGAGGCGTTCGGCACCCACCCGCGGCGCACCCTGCTCCGGGTCCAGCTCCCGCTCGCGCTGCCGACGATCATGGCCGGTATCAACCAGGTCATCATGCTCGCGCTCTCCATGGTCGTGATCGCCGGCATGGTCGGTGGCGGCGGCCTCGGCGCGTCCGTCTACAACGCCATCAGCTCGGTCAACGTCGCCCTGGGCGCCGAGGCCGGCCTCGCGGTGGTCATCCTCGCCATGTACCTGGACCGGATGACCGGCGCCCTCAACCAGCGGGTCTCGCCGCTCGGCCGGCGGGCGCTGGCCAAGGCGCAGGCGGCGCTGGGCGGTTGGAAGTTCCTCCAGTGGCGGCCCGCGACCTCGGTCGCCATGGTCGGCGTCGTCGTGCTGGCGCTGCTGGCCGGCGGGATGAGCTACCTGAACAACAACGGCTCCGGCGCGTCCGGCGGCAACGGCAAGCCGATCACCCTCGGCTACGTCAACTGGGACGAGGGCAAGGCCACCACGTACCTCTGGAAGGAGATCCTGGAGCAGCGCGGCTACAAGCCCAAGGTCCAGGCCCTGGAGGCCGGTCCGCTCTTCGCCGGGCAGGCCCGCGGCGACATCGACGTGCAGACCAACGCCTGGCTGCCGGTCACCCACGCCGAGTACTGGAAGAAGTACAAGGACCAGCTGGAGGACCTCGGCACCTGGTACGACAAGACCTCGCTGGAGATCGCGGTCCCGTCCTACGTCAAGGACGTCAAGACCCTCGACGATCTCAAGGGCAGGAGTGCCGAGTTCGGCGGCAAGATCACCGGCATCGAGCCGGGCGCCGGCGAGATGAAGATCCTCAAGGACAAGGTCCTGGGCGCCTACGGGCTGGGCGGCGAGTACAAGGTGCAGGAGTCCAGCACCGCCTCCATGCTCAGCGAGCTCGACCGGGCCGTCCACAACAAGAAGCCGATCGCGGTCACCCTGTGGTCCCCGCACTGGGCGTACGACAAGTACCAGCTCACCAAGCTCAAGGACCCCAAGGGCGCCTTCGGTTCCGGCGACGGCCTGCACATGCTGGGCCGCAAGGGCTTCGCCAAGGACATGCCCGAGGTCGCGAAGTGGATGAAGAACTTCCACCTCGACGAGAAGCAGCTCACCAGCCTGGAGAACGACATCAAGTCGGCCGGTGAGGGGCACGAGCAGGACGGCGTCCGGAGCTGGCTGAAGAAGAACCCCGGCCTCGTCGAGAAGATCGCGCCGTCCGCGCACGCCACCTACGCCAAGGGCGCGGACGCCGGCAAGTCCCCCAACATCGGCTACCCGGCGTGGGACGAGGGCATCGCCACCGCCTACCTGTGGAAGAACGTCCTGGAGAAGCGCGGCTACCAGCCCAACCTGCGCAACCTCGACGTCGGACCGATGTGGACCGGCCTGTCCACCGGCCAGATCGACGTGGAGACCGACGCCTGGCTGCCGGTCGCCCAGAAACAGTACTGGGACAAGTACAAGGACGATCTGGTCGACGTCGGGGCCTGGTACGACAAGACCTCGCTGGAGATCGCGGTCCCGTCGTACGTCAAGGACGTCAAGTCCATGGACGATCTGCGGGCGCACAAGGACGAGTTCAAGGGCAAGATCATCGGCATCGAGCCGGGCACCGGTGAGATGCAGCGGCTGAAGAGCACCGTGCTGCCCGCCTACGGCCTGTCGGACTTCGAGGTCACCTCGGCCGGCACCAGCGCGATGCTCGCCGAGCTGGACCGGGCCTACCACAACCGCGAGCCGGTCGCGGTCGTGCTGTGGTCGCCGCACTGGGCCTACAGCAAGTACCAGCTCACCAAGCTGGCCGACCCCAAGGGCACGTGGGGCGCCAACAACCAGATCAAGTCGCTCGGCCACAAGAGCTTCCCGAAGAAGTTCCCGGAGTTCTACGGCTGGCTGAAGAACTGGAAGATGACGCCCGACGAGCTCGGCAGCCTGGAGCAGGACATCCAGGACGCGGGGAAGGGGAACGAGGACAAGGGCGTCCAGAAGTGGATCGACGGGCATCCGGGGATCGTTGATCGGATGGCGCCCGTGAAGTAGGGCGCTGGTTTCCGCCCACGTTGTCGGCCGCCCCGCCGGGGGGTGTGGTCTGCGCCTGCGGCGCGGTGCCGCTGCGCGGGGCTCCTGGGTGCGGGGACGGGCCTCCGGGGCCGGTGTGCAGGACTGCTTCGCTCGACGTCCTGCACGCCGGCCCCTGCGGCCCGTCCCCTCCCGTTTGGTGGGTGGGATTCCGGTGGGTCGGGGGTGCGGTGGGTGGTTCGGTGCCCCAATGAGGGTGAGGTGGGGCGAGGTTGGGCCTACCGTGGGGGCATGGGGCTGCGTGTGGTGTCTTTGGTGCCTTCGTTGACGGAGGCGGTGGCGGTGAGTGCGCCCGGGGTGGTGGTGGGGGCCACGGACTGGTGCAGTCATCCGGTGGGGCTGGATGTCGTGCGGGTCGGGGGGACCAAGAATCCCGATGTCGGGCGGATCGTGGGGTTGGGTCCGGATGTGGTGATCGCCAACGAGGAGGAGAACCGGACGGTCGACCTGGAGGCGTTGCGGGCCGCGGGGTTGCGGGTCCTGGTGACCGAGGTGCGGTCGTTGGAGCAGGCGTTCGCCGAGTTGGCGCGGGTGTTGGTGGAGGGGTGCGGGCTGGCGCGGCCGGCCTGGTTGGACGCGGCGGAGGACGCCTGGCGGGCGGTGCCGGTTCCGGTGGCGGAGCGGACCGCGGTGGTGCCGGTGTGGCGGCGGCCGTGGATGGTGGTGGGGCGGGACACGTTCGCCGGGGACCTGTTGCGGCGGCTCGGGGTGCACAACGTGTACGCGGAGCACGAGGAGCGGTATCCGCGGATCGCGTTGGGCGAGCTCAACGCCGTCGGGGCGGATCTGGTGGTGTTGCCGGACGAGCCCTACCGGTTTGCCGAGGACGACGGGCCCGAGGCGTTTTTGAGGGTGCCCGCGGCGTTGGTCAGTGGGCGTCATCTGACGTGGTACGGGCCGTCGTTGGTGCGGGCGCCGCAGGTGTTGGCGGCGGCGCTGGCCGAGTCGGCGTGGGTGCGGCGGTCCGGTTCGTGAGTCAGGCCGTGGTCGGCTTGGGCGGGGCGAGCAGGCGGCCGCGGGCCAGGCCGTGGGCGGTGCGGGTGCCGGTCACCGCGACGGCCGCGACGAGGGCGGCGAAGAGGGCCACCGCGAGCCAGGTGTAGGCGGTCAGGCCGGTGTGGCGGGCCAGGCCGGCGGCGCCGGTGACGCAGGTGCCGACGGGGAAGGTGAAGCCCCACCAGGTCATCGCGAAGCCCATGCCGCGGCGGGCGGCGCGGACCACCAGGGCCGTGGCGAGGGCCAGCCAGAGGAGGGCGAAGCCCAGCACCGGGACCCCGTAGAGCACCGCG
The DNA here is from genome assembly GCF_044769405.1 of Streptomyces sp. NPDC090442. Lineage (NCBI taxonomy): Bacteria > Bacillati > Actinomycetota > Actinomycetes > Kitasatosporales > Streptomycetaceae > Streptomyces > Streptomyces sp. NPDC090442. The sequence goes on along the minus strand of NZ_JBIVXW010000037.1, from coordinate 90,495 downwards.
AAGGCGGCCATGGCGTGCGCGGTGGACGGGGGGACGACGCCGACGGCGGCGTCGGCGAGGTTGTTCACGGCGGTGGTGGACTGGCCCAGCGGGCCGAGGACGAGGAAGAGGGTCGGGGTGAGGGCCAGGGGCAGCGGGCCGTGGTGGAAGAGGCGGCCCAGGATCATGGGGAGGACGGCCAGGGTCATCAGGAGGGACATCCCGAAGAGCGCGTAGCAGGCCAGGAGGAGCGCCTTCTGCGGCTGGCCGGCGGGCAGGTGGGGGATCAGGGCCGGGCCCAGGGCGGCCGACACCATGGGGGCGACCAGGGGCAGCAGCCAGACCGGGGAGGCGCTGCCCTCGGTGATCCTGTGCCGGGCCACCATCAGGTACGGGATGCCGGCGGCGGTGGCCAGCCCGACCAGGGTTCCCGCGGTCCACAGCACGGCGTCGGCGGCCACCGCGGCGGGGGTCCCGATGACGTCCCGGCCGACCGCGAGGGTGCCGCCGCCGACCGCCAGCAGCGCCATCGCCAGGCATCCGTAGAACGGGGCGACGGTCGGGTCGAGCAGGTGGCGGCGGGCCTGGTCGCGGTGGCGGGCCCAGTGGACGGCGCGCGCGGTCAGCAGGGTGAGCAGCAGCAGCGCGGACAGCGCCCAGACCACCTGGTAGGCGGCGCGGAGGCCGGGGGCGGTGAGCGGCAGCGTCGCGCCGGCGTTGGCGACGATCGCGGTGCCCATCACGGCGGCGTACCAGTTGGGGCCGAGATGGCGCACCGAGGCGGGGCCGGGGGACGGAGCGGGGGTGCCGGTGGCGGGGTTCCTGGGCGGGGCCTGGGCTACTGAGGACATGGCACAACGGTCGCCGGTCCGGTCCGCGCCGACCAGGGATCTTGTCTCTATGAGGGCATAAGGTGGGGTTATGAGTGGCGAGACGAAGGAGTGGGCCGGGGCGCCGGATGACGGGGTTCCGCTGCACCACCGGGTGCCGGACCTCGGGGCGCTGGAGCTGCTGCTCGCCGTCGCCCGGCTCGGCAGCCTGGGCCGGGCGGCGCGGGTGATGGGCATCACCCAGCCCGCCGCGAGCAGTCGGATCCGGTCCATGGAGCGGCAGTTGGGGGTGGCGCTGGTCGAACGGTCGCCGCGCGGTTCGCGGTTGACCGACGCGGGGGCGCTGGTCACCGACTGGGCGCGACGGGTGGTGGAGGCCGCCGAGGCGTTCGACGCGGGCACCCAGGCGCTGCGCGGGCGGCGCGATTCCCGGTTGCGGGTCGCGGCCAGCATGACCATCGCCGAGTACCTGCTGCCCGGTTGGCTGATCGCGCTGCGCGCGCAGCGCCCGGGGACGGCGGTGTCGCTGCTGGCGGGGAACTCCCGCGTGGTCGCCGAGCGGCTGCTGGCCGGCGAGGCCGACCTCGGCTTCGTGGAGGGGCTGGACGTCCCGGCGGGGCTGGACGAGGTGGTCGTCGGGCGCGACCGGCTGGTCGTGGTGGCAGCCCCGTCCCACCCGTGGGCCCGGCGCCGCACCGGGCTGACCGCCGCCGAACTGGCCGCGACGCCGCTGATCCTGCGGGAGCGCGGCTCGGGCACCCGGCAGGTGCTGGACGCGGCGCTGGCCGGGACCGGGGGGCTGGCCGCGCCGCTGCTGGAGCTCGCCTCGACCACCGCGGTGAAGTCCGCGGTGGTCAGCGAGGCGGCCCCGTCCGTGCTGAGCGAGCTGGCGGTGCGGGAGGAGCTGACCGCCGGCCGGCTGGTGGCCGTCCCGGTGCGCGGGCTCGAACTCGCCCGCGAGCTGCGGGCGGTGTGGCCCACGGGCCAGCGGCCGGTGGGGCCGGCGCGCGATCTGTTGGGGCTGACGCGGCGGGGGGCCTGAACGGCCGCCCCGCCGGCGCTCACACCCCGGCCGTGGTCGTCCCCCGGGCCGCCGTCACCAGGGCCTCCATCACACGGGTGTCGTCGCCGGCCTCCGGATGCCACTGGACGGCCAGGGTGAGGGCCGGCGCGTTCGGGAGCTCCAGCGCCTCGATGGTGCCGTCCTCCGCGTACGCCGAGACCACCAGCCCGCGGCCCAGGCGGTCCACGGCCTGGTGGTGGTAGGTCGGCACGGCCACCGGCTCGGGCAGTGCCGCGCTCAGCAGCGTGCCGGGCACCGCCGCGATCTCGTGCCGGCCGAAGACCCCGGGCGGGCCGACGTGCCCTTCGAGGTGCTGGACGAGGGTGCCGCCGAGCGCCACGTTCAGCAGTTGCAGGCCCCGGCAGATACCCAACAGCGGCACCCGGGCCGCCAACGCCGCCTCGATCAGGGCCAGTTCCCAGGCGTCCCGGTCCAGGGCGGGCGGCCCGGTGCGGGGGTGCGGCTCGGCCCCGTAGCGGGCCGGGGAGACGTCCGCGCCGCCGGCGATCACCAGCCCGTCCAGCCGGGCGACGGTCGCCGCGGCGGTCTCCGGGGCGCCGGGCGGCAGCATGGCGGGCAGCCCGCCCGAGCGCTGCACCAGGCGCGGATAGCCGGCCGGCAGCAGGGCCGCGGGCAGCGCCCACACTCCCCACCGGGCCTCTTCCTGGTAGGTGCTGATGCCGATCAGCGGGGGCTGCGGCTGGGGCGGCGTGGGCATCAGGGGGCTCCTCCGTACGGTGTGGGGCGCTGCGGGTGGTGCTGGGGGTCGCCTGCGGGGCGGGGTGAACCGGCCCTAGCCGCGTTCGAGTTCGGCCTCGGCGGCGGCCAGGGCCGCGAACTCCTCCTCGGGCGCGGCCGCCACCAGTCGGTGGCGGGAGTAGAGGGCGAAGTAGGCCAGGGCGAGGCCGTAGACGGCGAGCGCGATCAGTGCGGCCTCCTTGTCGACGAGGAAGGTCGCCACCAGCGCCGAGCAGGCCAGCACGAAGGCCACGCCGGAGGTCAGCATGCCGCCCGGGGTGCGGTACGGGCGGTGCAGGCCGGGCTCGCGGCGGCGCAGCACGAGGTGGGAAAGGGCCATCAGGGCATAGGAGATGGTGGCGCCGAAGACCGCGACGTTGAGCATCCGGGCGCCGTCGCCGGTGGCCGCGGCCAGTCCGAAGCCCAGCGCGCCGGGGACCAGCAGGCCGAGGTAGGGCGCCTTGCGGCGGCTGGTCAGGGAGAGGAAGCGGGGCAGGTAGCCGGCCCGGGAGAGCGCGAAGAGCTGCCGGGAGCCGGCGAAGATGAGGGAGAAGAAGGACGCCACCAGGCCGGCCAGGCCGGCGTAGTTGACGATCCGGCTGACCGTGGTCGGGGTGCCGTGCGGCTGGAGCGCCTGGACCAGCGGGTCGCCGACGGACTGGATCGCGGCCGAGCCACGCGCGCCGGTGGCCGCGGTGAAGGTGATCAGCGCGAGGAGCAGCAGCACGCCCATCGCGGCCGCCATCGCCCGCGGCAGCGTACGCGCCGGGTCCCTGGTCTCCTCGGCCGCCAGCGGGACGCCCTCCACGCCCAGGAAGAACCACATCCCGAACGGGAACGCCGCCCAGATCCCCAGCACCCCGAACGGCAGCCACGAACTCGCCCCGAAGGCATCGGACTTGACCGGGATGTCGTTGAGCGCGTCGACGTGGAAGTCGCTGAGCGCGGCGAGCGCGAAGACCAGCAGCGCGGCGACCGCGATCGCGGTGACCACCAGGCTGAACCGCAGCGCCTCGCCCACGCCCCACAGGTGGATCCCGATGAAGAGCACGAAACAGGCGAGGTAGACGGGCCAACTGGAGTGCAGTCCGAACAGGCCCAGCGATTCGACGTAGTCGCCGATGAAGATCGAGATCGCGGCCGGCGCCAGCACGTACTCGATCAGGATCGCGGTGCCGGTCAGGAAGCCGCCCCAGGTGCCCAGCGCCCGCCGGGCGAAGCCGTACCCGCCGCCCGCGGTGGGCAGGATCGAGGCCAACTCGGCCAGCGCGAAGACCAGGCAGGTGTACATCAGCCCCATCAGGACCGCGGCGATCGCCAGGCCGCCGAAGCCGCCGTGCGCCAGCCCGTTGTTCCAGCCCGAGAAGTCGCCGGAGACGACGTAGGCGACGCCGAGTCCGGTCAGCAGCAGCGGGCCGGCGCTGCCGCGGCGCAGCGTCCGCCGCTCCAGATAGGCGTCGCCGCCCGGGGGCCCGCCGTCGGGGGACGCGGCGGACGGCGCGCGGGTGCTGTCGGCATGGGTGCTGTCGGCCATGAGCCGCTCCTGCCTCGCGGGGGACAACCGGAGTAAAGGTTTAGCCGCATACCTTTGTCGCCCCGGTGGCTCTGCGCAAGACCCGTGCGGGAAAGACCGGCGACATCGGGCGCAAAAGGGGCGTCACGGCGCCGGCGAGGACAGGAAGCCGCGCAGCAGGGCCGCGGTGCCGCAGCAGTGCTCCCGCATCACCTCGCGCGCGCCGTCCGCGTCGCCCTCCAGCACCGCCTCCACCAGCGCGGCGTGCTGGGTCTGCGAGTGCTCCAAGTTCCGCACCAGCAGCGGGATGCAGTCCAGCAGGTCGTTGACGCCGGCCCGGACTCCGGCGTACTGGGCGGCCAGTGACGGCGACCCGGACAGCTCCGCCAGCGTCAGGTGCAGCAGGGTGTCCCGCCGCCGGTAGTCGGCCAGCGGCGCGTCCTCGGTGGCGGCCAGCGCCGCCCGCAGCCGCCCCGCCTGCTCGTCCGACAGCCCGTGCGCCGCGCACAGCCCGGCCGCGCCGACCTCCAACACCTCCCGGAAGCGCAGGATGTCCTCGACGTCGGTCCGGTCGACCCGGCGCCGCAGCTCGGCCTCGCCCGGGCTGTCGGTGCGCATCCGCACGAACGTGCCGCCGTACCGGCCGCGCCGGCTCTCCACCAGCCCCTCGTCCTGGAGCACCTTGAGGACCTCGCGCAGGGTGACCCGGCTGATCTGCAGCCGCTCCGCCAACTCCCGCTCGGCCGGCAGGCGTTCGCCCTGCGGCACCAGCCCGAGCCGGACGATCTGGAGTATCTGCTCCAGCGCCTCCTCGAAGCCGTTGCCCGCCCGGACCGGCCGCAGCACCGGCGCCAGCCGATCGGCCGCAGCGTCCATCGGAACCCCTTCCCAATCAATGGTTCGTGTGCCTACCTTATGGGCTCCGGATGCAGCGACAGGAGGCACCACCGTGGCAGACCGCAGGCCCCCGCTCTCCGTCGAGGAGCTCACCGCCCTCGTCGACAACGGGGAGATCGACACTGTCGTCCTCGCCTTCACCGACATGCAAGGCAGGCTCCAGGGCAAGCGGTTCGCCGCCCGCTACTTCCTCGACACCGTCCTCGACCACGGCACAGAGGGCTGCAACTACCTCCTCGCCGTCGACGTCGACCTGAACACCGTCGACGGCTACGCGATGTCCTCCTGGGAGCGCGGCTACGGCGACTTCGCGATGCACGGCGACCCCGCCACCCTCCGCCGTACCCCCTGGAACCCCGGCACCGCCCTGATCACCGCCGACCTCGCCTGGCACGACGGCACCCCGGTCGTCGCCTCGCCCCGGCAGATCCTGCGCCGCCAGCTCGACCGGCTCGCCGAGCGCGGCTGGACCGCCCACGTCGGCACCGAGCTGGAGTTCATGGTCTTCAAGGACAGCTACGAGGACGCCTGGTCCCGCGGCTACCGCGGGATGACCCCGGCCAACCAGTGGAACGGCGACTACTCCGTCCTCGGCACCGGCCGCGTCGAGCCCCTGCTGCGCCGGATCCGCAACGAGATGGGCGCGGCCGGCATGACCGTCGAGTCCGCCAAGGGCGAGTGCAACCTCGGCCAGCACGAGATCGTGTTCGTCTACGACGAGGCGCTCACCACCTGCGACCAGCACAGCGTCTACAAGACCGGCGCCAAGGAGATCGCCGCCCAGGAGGGCATGGCGCTCACCTTCATGCCCAAGTACGACGAGCGCGAGGGCAATTCCTGCCACATCCACCTCTCGCTCCAGGACGAGCAGGGCCGCCCGGTGCTGGCCGACGACGCCGGCCCCCACGGCATGTCGCGCACCATGCGGCACTTCCTCGCCGGCCAACTCGCCGCGCTGCGCGACTTCACGCTGCTCTACGCCCCCAACATCAACTCCTACAAGCGGTTCCGCCCCGGCTCCTTCGCCCCCACCGCCGTCGCCTGGGGCCCGGACAACCGCACCTGCGCCCTCCGCGTCGTCGGCCACGGTCGCGGGCACCGCCTGGAGAACCGCCTGCCCGGCGGCGACGTCAACCCCTACCTCGCGGTCGCCGGCATGATCGCGGCCGGCCTGCACGGCATAGACCAGGAGCTCGAACTCCCGGACGCCACCACGGGGAACGCCTACACCAAAGACGCCGCGCACGTCCCGGCCACCCTCCGCGAGGCCGCCGAGCTGTGGGAGCGCAGCACGGTCGCCCGCGCCGCCTTCGGCGACGAGGTCGTCGACCACTACCGCCACATGGCCCGCGTCGAACAGGACGCCTACGACGCCGCCGTCACGGACTGGGAGCGCTTCCGCTCCTTCGAGCGCATGTAAGGAACGCCCGTGCTGCAAGAGCTGACCATCCTCAACCCGGCGACCGAGGAGGTGGTGGCCACCGTCCCCACCACCCCGCCCGCCGAGGTCGACGCGGCCGTCCGCCGGGCCGCCGCCGCCCAGGAAGTCTGGGCCGCACTGGCCCCCGGCGACCGGGCCCGGCTGCTGCGCCGGTTCGCCGACGCCGTCGACGCCCAGATCGAACCGCTGGCCCAACTGGAGCTGCGCGAGGCCGGCCACCCCCTGGGCAACGCCCGCTGGGAGGCGGGCAACGTCCGCGACCTGCTGCACTACGCCGCCGGGGGAGTGGAGCGCCTGACGGGGTATCAGATCCCGGTGCCGGGCGGGCTGAACCTCACCCTCCAGGAACCGCTCGGCGTGGTCGCCGTCATCGCCCCCTGGAACTTCCCGATGCCGATCGCCGCCTGGGGCACCGCCCCCGCCCTCGCGGCCGGCAACGCCGTCCTCCTCAAGCCCGCCGAGACCACCCCGCTCACCGCCCTCCGGCTCGCCGAACTCGCCCTGGAGGCCGGGCTCCCCGAGCACCTCTTCCAGGTCCTGCCCGGCGAGGGCGCGGTCACCGGCAGCGCGCTGGTCGACCACCCCGGCGTCGCCAAGGTCGTCTTCACCGGCTCCACCGCCACCGGCCGCACCATCGCCACGCAGTGCGCCGCGCAGACCAAGCGGCTCACCCTCGAACTCGGCGGCAAGAGCCCCAACATCGTCTTCGCCGACGCCGACCTGGAGGCCGCCGCGGCCGCCGCCCCCGGCTCGTTCCTCGACAACACCGGCCAGGACTGCTGCGCCCGCAGCCGCATCCTGGTCCAACGCAGCGTCTACGACCGCTTCCTGAGCCTGCTGGAGCCCGCGGTCAAGGCGTTCACCGCCGGCGACCCGACCGACCCCGCGACCCAGATGGGCCCGCTGATCTCCGCCGCCCAGCGCGACCGGGTGCGCTCCTACGTCCCCGAGGACGCCCCGGCCGCCATCCGCGGCACGGCCCCCACCGGCAAGGGCTTCTGGTACCCGGCCACCGTCCTGGAGGGCCGCCCCGAGGACCGCACCGCCGTCGAGGAGATCTTCGGACCCGTGGCCGTCGCCATCCCCTTCGACGACGAGGCCGACGCCGTCCGGCTCGCCAACGCCACCGACTACGGCCTGGCCGGCTCCCTGTGGACCCGCGACGTCGGTCGCGCGCTGCGCATGGCGCGCGCCGTCGCCGCCGGCAACCTCTCGGTCAACTCGCACAGCGCGGTGCGCTATTGGACCCCGTTCGGCGGCTTCAAGCAGTCCGGCCTCGGCCGCGAGCTGGGCCCGGACGCGTTGACGCCCTTCACCGAGACCAAGAACGTCTTCCTCGCCACCGAGCCGGCCGGCTCGTGATCCGCACCGCACCCCGCACCGTCACCACCCACTAGGAGAGCCACGTGACCGACCAGACCGCCGTGTGCCGCCGCCTCGTCGGCCGTACCGCCGTGATCACCGGAGCCGGCAGCGGCATCGGCCTGGCCACCGCCCGCCGGTTGGCCTCCGAGGGCGCCCACGTCGTCTGCGCCGACATCGACGAGAAGGCCGGCAAGGCCGCGGCCGAGGAGGTCGCCGGCACCTTCGTCCAGGTCGACGTCACCGACGCGGAGCAGGTCGAGGCGCTCTACAAGACCGCCTACGACACTTACGGTTCGGTGGACATCGCCTTCAACAACGCCGGCATCTCGCCGCCCGACGACGACTCCATCCTGACCACCGGCATCGACGCCTGGAAGCGCGTCCAGGAGGTCAACCTCACCTCGGTCTACCTCTGCTGCAAGCACGCGCTGCCCTACATGCAGCGGCAGTTCGAGCGGACCGGGCGCGGCGGCTCCATCATCAACACCGCCTCCTTCGTGGCCGTGATGGGCGCCGCCACCTCGCAGATCAGCTACACCGCGTCCAAGGGCGGCGTGCTGGCGATGTCCCGCGAACTGGGCGTGCAGTTCGCCCGCGAGGGCATCCGGGTCAACGCGCTCTGCCCGGGGCCGGTCAACACCCCGCTGCTGAAGGAGCTGTTCGCCAAGGACCCGGAGCGGGCCGCGCGCCGCCTGGTGCACGTGCCGGTCGGCCGGTTCGCCGAGCCCGAGGAGATCGCCTCCGCGGTCGCCTTCCTCGCCAGCGACGACTCCTCGTTCGTCAACGCCGCCGAATTCCTCGTCGACGGAGGCATCGCCGGCGCCTATGTGACCCCCCTGTAGGCTTCCATGATCAATATCGGGACCGGCGCCCGCGGGCGCCGGTCCCGCCGTGCTTCCCCCTTGACCACGGAGGACACATGACCGCCCGCCCCCGCCGGCTGCTGGCCCTGGGCCTGGCCGGTGCCGCCGCGCTCGCCGCCCTCACGGCCACCGCGCCCGCCACCGCCGCCACCCCCGCCAAGGTCCCGGCCCGCGCCGACTGCCCGCAGCTCTCCAAGAAGCTGCCCTGGTACGGCGACAACCGCGCCAAGCTCCAGAAGATGATCGACGAGCGCGGCACCTGCTCGGGCCGGCACGGCGGCCCCCGTCCCGTCGCCGCCTTCGACTGGGACAACACCGTCGTCAAGAACGACATCACCGACGCGACCCTGGCCTGGATGCTCCGGCACGACAAGGTGCTCCGGCCCAAGAGCTGGCGGGACACCAGCCCCTGGCTGACCGCCGCCGCCGACCGCGCGCTGACCCGCGCCTGCGGCACCGGCCCCGCCGGCCGCCCGCTGCCCACGTCCACCCGCGCCGCCTGCGCCGACGAGATCATGGAGATCCGCGGCGAGGGGAAGACCATGAGCGGCGCCGCCGCCTTCGCCGGCACCTGGAACCACCGCCGCACGGTCCCCCAGTACGCCTGGGTCCCCCAGCTCTTCGCCGGCCTGAAGCCCGCCACCCTCACCCGGTACGCCCAGCGGGCCCGCGCCGAGAACCTCGCCGCGCCGATCGGCGCCCAACAGACCGTCGGCACCCACAAGATGGCCGGCTACATCCGCTACTACCCGCAGCAGAAGGACCTGATCCGCACGCTGAAGGCCGCCGGCTTCGACGTCTACATCGTCTCCGCGTCCTCCGAGACCCTCGCCGAGGCATGGTCCGGCGGCGTCGGGCTGGACGCCGCGCACACCATCGGCATCCGCAGCCGCCTGCACCACGGCAGGTTCACCACCCGCCTCGCCGGCTGCGGCGACGTCAAGGACGGCCCCGGCGAGGCCATCCCGTACATCGACGGCAAGCGCTGCTTCATCAACCAGGAGATCTACGGCATCAAGGGCGCCGAGGCGTGGCGCAAGCAGGACCCCGCGCACCGCATCGCGCTGGGCGGCGGCGACGCCACCACCGACGTCACCTTCGTCGGCGACGCCACCGGCGCCCACCTGGCCATCAACCGCAACAAGGACGAGCTGATGTGCCGCGGCTACGACGACGCCGACGGCCGCTGGGTGGTCAACCCGATGTTCATCGACCCGCTGCCCGGCAAGTCCGGCGCCTACCCCTGCGCCACCAGGGGTTACACCAACACCGACGGCTCCCTCGGCCCGGTCCGCCGCCCCGACGGCACCGTCGTCGCCGACCAGCGGGACCGCATCCACGGTTGAGCGCACCGCCGGACCACGGGCGAGGCCCGCGCCGTCACAGGAAGGTGCGGCCCTCGCCCCGGTACGTCGGTACCGTCGCCACCACCCGCTCGCCCTCGACCAGGTGCAACTGCGCGAACCGCTCGCACAGTTCGCCCGCCTTGGCGTGCCGGAACCAGACCTTGTCGCCGACCGCCAGCCCGTCCGCCGCCGTCCCCAGCAGCGGCGTCTGCACCTCGCCCGGCCCCTCCTGCGGGTCGTAGCGCAGCCCGGCCGGCAGATACGGCTCCGGCAGCCGGTCCGCGCCGGCCACCCCCGACGCCGGATAGCCGCCCCCCAGCACCGTGACGACCCCGGGCCCGGGGCGTCGCACCACCGGCTGGGCGAACAGCGCCGCCGGACGCCCGTGGAACGACCGGAAGTTGTCGAACAACCGCGGCACGTACAGCCCCGAGCCCGCCGCGATCTCGGTGACCGCCGCCTCCGCCGCGGTGTGCTGCACGCTCCCCGTCCCGCCGCCGTTGACGAACTCCAGCCGCGGCGCCACCTGCCGCACCGCCCGCACGGCCGCCCACCGCCGCTGCGCCAACTCCCGCCGCGCCGCCGCCTGCATCACCCGTATCGTCCGCGAACGCACCGGCCGCCCCGCGACCTCGTCGCCCACCCCCGCCACATGCCCCTCGTAGGCCATCAGCCCCACCAGCCGGAAACCGGGGCGGCGCACCACCGTCCGGGCCAGCGCGGCGAGTTGCTCCGGGTCCCGCACCGGCGACCGCCGGGCCCCGACCCGCACCCGCCCGCCCAACAGCCGGTAGGAGGTGTCCAGTTCCAGACAGATGCGGACCTCCGCGCCGCTGCCCGGACCGCCCGGACGGGCCGCGTCGATCAGATCCAGGTGCGCCGGGTCGTCGGCCATCACCGTCACCGCCGCCGCCGACTCGGGATCGCCGACCAGCTCGGCGAAGCCGGCCCGGTCCGCCGACGGGTACGCCAGCAGCACGTCCGGGAAGCCGGACCGGGCCAGCCACAGCGACTCGGCGAGCGTGAAGCTCATGATCCCGGCGAAGCCGTCGCGCGCCAGCACCCGCTCCAACAGCGCCCGGCAGCGCACCGACTTGCTCGCCACCCGGATCGGCTTCCCCTTCGAACGGCGCACCAGATCGGCGGCGTTGGCGTCGAAGGCGGCCAGATCGACCACGGCCAGCGGCGCGTCGAGGGAGGCGGTGGCCCGGTCGAGCGGGGTCTGGCCGGAGCCGGGCGCCCGGGGAGCCGGGGTGGTGGCGGCATGCGCATCGGTGAAGAGCGGGGACATGGCCGCAGCCTGCCAGACCGCGCTACCCCTGGTAAGGGGACGAACCGCGTCGGAAGTGACGCGGGAGCGCGCGGGGGTTGGAGCGGCGACCCGGCCAGCCCTTAAAGTGGCTCGACACCGCAACCAGCAGGTCAGCGGCGTGTTGTCCGGATACGAACCACCCTGCCCCGATTGCTTGTCGGGTCCGGGGCACACCGTGCGAGGGGGAGCGCTGGTGAGCGCCGACGCCGATTACGCCGATGCGCCGCGCATCCCACCCATACCCCCGCGCCCGCCGCACCGCCCCGCCGGGCCCGCCCCCGACGAGGACCCCAGGACCACCGTCCTGCGCCCGGTCCCCGCCGAACCCGCCGAGCCCCCCGCCACGCGCCGGCCGCTCCCCGCCGAGACCACCCCGGCCCCCGAGCCGCCCCCGGCGCCCGCCGCCCCCGCGCCCAAGCCGCACGCGGCCCCCGCTCCGGCCCCCACCCCACCCCGGCCGACGAACCCGCCGGCCACCCCCCGGGCCACCCCGCCCCGCCCCCGTACGGAGCCGCCCGCCGCCCCGCCGCCGCCCGCCGGCGCCCCCCGCTCGTTCCGCGACACCGCCGCCTTCCACCTCGCCCACAGCGCCGCCCTGTGGGACGAGACCCACGACCGCGCCGCGCACCCCGCGCCACCCCCGCCCGCCGAGCCCCCGCCCGCCCCCGGCCGGCCGTCAACTCCCGCCCGCCCCACCGGAGTCGAAGCGGAACCGCGTCGCCCGCTGGCCGACCGCCTGCCCGGCAACCGGGTCGTGGCCGCGGCCGTCTCCCTGGTCCTCGGCATCGGCCTGATCGCCGGCGCCGCGGCCGGCAGTTGGCTCACCGACACCCCCGCCAAGGGCACCCCGACGCCCGAGGTCGTCTTCGCCAGGGGCCAGGACGCCTGGCGCAACACCCCCGTCGACACCCTCTTCCCGCGCACCGTCGAGGGCCTGGCCGCCGGCCCCGGCGGCGCCGACCGCACCTGGATCCGGATCGCGGTCGCCCCCGACGCCGGCTGCACCCCCGCCGCCGAGGGCCCGCTCGCCAAGGAACTCGCCCCGGCCGGCTGCGCCCGTCTGCTCCGCGCCACCTACGTCGACGCCACCCGCACCGGCGTCATCACCGTCGGCGCCCAGACCACCAAGGCCGACCGGTCCGGAATGATGGACCTCAACGCCCGCTTCAGCACCAACGACCTGGCCACCCGCAGCGCCCTGATGCCGCTGCCGCTGGCCGCCAAGGGCACCGCCGCCGAGGACTTCGGCCCCGCCCAGCGCGCCAGTTGGACGGTCCGGGTCCTCACCGACGTCCCGGTCGTGGTCTACGCGGTCTCCGGCTTCGCCGACGGCCGCGAGGTCGCCGACCCGCAGCCCGCCGACGCCGCCGTCCAACCCGGCACCGCCACCGCCCCCGCGGAGGCCGGCCTCGGCCACGACGCCAAGGGCCTCGCGGACAAGATCAGTACGACCTTCCGCGCCGCGTCCGGCCTCCCCGCGCAGCCCACGGAGCAAGCCCCATGACCACGTCCGTGCTGCGCACCGCGGCCGTCGCCCTGACCTCCGCCGCGCTGGCCGTCCTGCCGTCCCTGCCCGCCCGCGCCGACACCCTCCGCGCCCAGGAATGGGGCCTGGCGGCCATCCACGCCCAGGACGCCTGGGAGACCACCAAGGGCGCCGGCGTCACCGTCGCCGTCCTGGACACCGGCGTGGACGCCGACCACCCCGACCTCAAGGGCCAGGTGCTGCCCCAGAAGGACCTCATCGGCTTCGGCGCCCGCCCCGGCGACGACACCTACGCCCAGCACGGCACCGGCATGGCCAGCGTCATCGCCGGCCACGGCCACGGCGCCGGCCGCTCCGACGGCGTCCTCGGCGTCGCCCCCGAGGCCAGGATCCTGCCCGTCCGCGTGATCCTGGAGGACCACGACCCCGAGCGCCGCCGCGCCCGCGACCAGAAGGCCGGCGCCCTCGCCGACGGCATCCGCTGGGCCGCCGACCACGGCGCCGACGTGATCAACATGTCCCTCGGCGACGACAGCGAGACCGCCCACCCCGACTCCCGCGAGGACGCCGCCATCCAATACGCCCTGGGCAAGGGCATCCCCGTCGTCGCCTCCGCCGGCAACGGCGGCCTCAAGGGCAACCACGTCTCCTACCCCGCGGCCTACCCCGGCGTCATCGCCGCCACCGCCGTCACCCATCTGGACGCCCGCGCGCCCTTCTCCACCCGCCACTGGTACGCCACGGTCAGCGCCCCCGGCTACGACATCCTCATGGCCGACCACGGCACCGGCTACGTCTCCGGCTGGGGCACCAGCCCCGCGGCCGCCTTCGTCTCCGGGGCCGTCGCGCTGATCCGCTCCGCGCACCGCGGTCTCAGCCCGAACCAGATCCGCGATCTGCTCACCAGCACCGCGCAGCACCACCCCGAGGGCGGGCGGGACGACGAGTACGGCGCGGGGCTCATCGATCCGGCCGCCGCGCTGACGGCGGCGGAGCGACTCGCCCCCACACCCCAGAAGCCGGCCCCCGTTGCCTATCCCCACCGGTACTTCGGCCCCGGGCCGGCCGCCGATCCCGACGACGACGCCCCCGTCAACGGGGTCCCGTGGGCACTGGGAGCCATGGGGGCGGGGCTGGTAGGAGTGGCGTTCTTCCTCTGGCGTCGTTCCGTGAAGGGCGGTTGAGACTTCCCCCTCCCGCTGGGGGGCGGTGGGGGGTGGTCTTCGTGGGCGTGGATACGCTCGGCGGGTGGAGAAGAACATTCCGAATCCTGGCTTCGCGGACGACGACGGGTCGGCCGATCCCGTGCTGGCGGCGGCGCTCGCGGCGTACGACGCGGACCGCGGCGCCGAAGGCCCCTTGCTGACCGCGCTGGCGACGGCCCGTGTGCTGGTGCCGGTGGTGGCGGTGCTCGGGGAGGTCGAGACCGGGCCCGACGGGTTGCGGCGGGAGAAGACCAGCGACATGGCGGTGCCGACGCTCAGCGCGCCGGACGGGCGCCGCGCCCTCCCCGCGTTCACGTCCATGGAGACGCTCCAGCGCTGGCGGGCGGACGCCCGGCCGGTCGCGGTCCCCATGCGGCAGGCCCTGCTGGCCGCCTCCCACGAGCAGGCCGACACCGTCGTGATCGACCTGGCCGGACCGGTCACCTACCAGTTGACCGGCGCCGCCCTGCGGGCCCTCGCCGAGGGCCGGACCAGCGCCGACCCGCTCGCCGACCCCGCCGTCACCGAGGCGCTGCGCGCCCTCCTCGACGCCGAGCCCGCGGTCCGCCTCGCGCACCTGACCCCGTCCGCGGAGACCGACGGCACCCTCGCCCTCGGCCTCGCACCCGGCACCGACCCCGCCGCGGTCGCCCAGCGGCTCGCCCAGGCGCTCGCCGGCGACGAGACGCTCCGCGCCCGGCTGGTCCGCGGCCTCGACCTGGCCCTTCTCCCGCCCGGCTCCGACGCCCCGGAGGAGCCCCTCTACCGACGCTGATCCACCGGGACACGACTCCGGCGCCGCCCGCCGCCAACGGGCGGCTTCGTCCCGCGGGCCGCACAATGCGAGGAGAGCTCAAGATCCACGCGAGGAGAGCCCATGGAGACCACGGAGACCCGCACGGTCGCATCCGAATTCCTCGGCACGCTGCTCCTGGTGTTCTTCGCCGTCGGCGCGGCAGTGCTGGCCGGCGAATACATCGGCACCTTCGGCATCGCCCTGGCCTTCGGATTCGTCATGCTGGCACTTGCCTACGCCCTCGGCCCGATCTCGGGCTGCCACATCAACCCCGCGGTGACGCTCGGCGCGCTGCTGGCCAAGCGCATCACGGTCCGCACCGCCGTCGAGTACTGGATCGCGCAGATCCTCGGCGGCATCGTCGGCGCCGCCCTGCTCTTCCTGGTCGCCAAGCAGGTACCGGGCCTGCAGACCCACGGGGCCTTCGGCACCAACGGCTGGGGCGACCGCTCGGCGGTGCACATCAACCTCGGTGGCGCGTTCGTCGCCGAGATCGTGATGACCTTCTTCTTCGTCTTCGTCGTCCTGGGCGTCACCCACAACACGGCGGTGACGGGCTTCGCCGGCCTGGCCATCGGTCTCGCCCTGGGCCTGGTCCACCTCTTCGGCATCCCGTTGGACGGCACCTCGGTGAACCCGGCGCGGACCCTGGGCCCGGCGATCTTCGCGGGCGGCGCGGCCATCACCCAGGTGTGGTTGTTCATCCTCGCGCCACTGATCGGCGGCGCGCTGGCGGCGGTGGTGCACCAGATCACCCACCCGCAAGAGGAGCACGTCGGGACCGCCGGCCGGGCCGCCGGCGAGTCGACCAAGCCGGACGAGCCGGCCTCCGGCGACCGCGTCTGAGTCACGGCCCCCACATACGACGACGAGCCCCGGCCGGGATGCGGCCGGGGCTCGTCGTCGCGGTGCGTCAGCCGTAGACGGGGCCGGTGTACTTCTCGCCGGGGCCCTGGCCGGGCTCGTCCGGGACCACCGACGCCTCGCGGAAGGCGAGTTGGAGCGACTTCAGACCGTCCCGCAGCGGCGCCGCGTGGTACGAGCCGATCTCGGTGGCGCTCGCGGTGACCAGTCCGGCCAGCGCGTGGATCAGCTTGCGGGCCTCGTCCAGGTCCTTGTGGTCCGCGCCCTCCTCGGCGAGACCGAGGTTGACCGCCGCCGAGCTCATCAGGTGCACCGCGACCGTGGTGATCACCTCGACCGCCGGCACCTCCGCGATGTCCCGGGTCATGCTGTCGAAGTCGGGCGCCTGGCCGGCGGTCTCCGCGGCGGCCGGCTGCTGGGGGATCTGCTCGCTCATGTGCTGGGGTTTCACTTCCTGCTGGAGGGGTCGCACTCCAGACTAGGACCCCCGCCCGACGGCCCCGCGCCCGGGAGCGCCCGGGCCCGGGGCGGCCCCGTGCACGGGAGTGGGGTCGCCCTCTTGACTCGTGTATTCTGGTGTTCCGACCGGCCGGACACGTATGTGACCGGCCCACAAGTGGAGGCTCCGATCTCCCACCCGACCGATCTCAGGTTGGCGGGTCAACGGTCTGGCTGCGCCCCGCGGAGACTTCGCGACGGTGCTCCTGATCTCGTGGAGCCCCGCCTGTGTCCCGTCCGGGGCATTTTTCGTGTGCCGGCGCGGTTGGTCACACCGAACAGACGTTACGCGGCAGTCCGCCAGGCCGTCGCGTGGTGCTACCGAGGAGGATCCATCAGCGCCGAGCCCCGCATCAACGACCGGATTCGCGTCCCCGAGGTGCGACTCGTCGGTCCCAGTGGCGAGCAGGTCGGCATTGTGCCGCTTGCCAAGGCCCTGGAGCTTGCGCAGGAGTACGACCTCGACCTGGTCGAGGTGGCGGCGAACGCCCGTCCGCCGGTCTGCAAGCTCATGGACTACGGAAAGTTCAAGTACGAGTCGGCCATGAAGGCCCGTGAGGCGCGCAAGAACCAGGCGCACACGGTCATCAAGGAGATGAAGCTCCGGCCGAAGATCGACCCGCACGACTACGACACCAAGAAGGGTCACGTCGTCCGGTTCCTCAAGCAGGGTGACAAGGTCAAGATCACGATCATGTTCCGTGGTCGCGAGCAGTCCCGCCCCGAGCTGGGCTTCCGACTGCTCCAGCGGCTCGCGGAGGACGTCCAGGACCTCGGCTTCATCGAGTCGAACCCGAAGCAGGACGGCCGGAACATGATCATGGTCCTCGGTCCGCACAAGAAGAAGACCGAGGCGATGGCCGAGGCCCGCGAGGCGCAGGCTGCCCGCAAGGCGGAGCGCCAGGGTGTGGCTCCCGCGGAGCCCGCTGAGGAGCCCGCTGAGGAGCACGCCGAGGCGTGAGCTCTTGGGTGAGCTGTCCCGGATCCAGGCCGGGGCGCCAGCCCCGGAACAATCGACACATCTGACGCTCCCGCATGCCGGTCCCCGCCGGTGGGAGCGCCACTGACGAGGAGAGTACGGCGCATGCCGAAGAACAAGACGCACAGCGGTGCCAGCAAGCGCTTCAAGATCACTGGCTCCGGCAAGGTGCTGCGCGAGCGCGCAGGCAAGCGCCACCTGCTCGAGCACAAGTCGTCCCGCGTGACGCGTCGCCTCACCGGCAACGCCGAGATGGCCCCGGGCGACGCCGCGAAGATCAAGAAGCTTCTCGGCAAGTGAGCCGGGGCGCTCCGCCACGTGAGCGGAGCGCGCCGACCGGACCGGGACCTAACGTCGATTCGGGTCGTGTGACGATCAACCACGGCCCCGCTACAAGGAGTTAACAAGTGGCACGCGTCAAGCGGGCAGTCAACGCCCAGAAGAAGCGCCGGGCGATCCTGGAGCAGGCCAGCGGTTACCGCGGCCAGCGCTCCCGCCTCTACCGCAAGGCCAAGGAGCAGGTCACCCACTCCTTCGTCTACAACTACAACGACCGCAAGAAGCGCAAGGGCGACTTCCGTCAGCTGTGGATCCAGCGCATCAACGCCGCTGCCCGCGCCAACGGCATGACCTACAACCGCTTCATCCAGGGTCTGAAGGCCGCCAACGTCGAGGTGGACCGCAAGATCCTCGCCGACCTGGCCGTGAACGACGGCAACGCGTTCGCCGCGCTGGTCGAGGTCGCGCAGAAGGCGCTGCCGAGCGACGTCAACGCCCCGAAGGCTGCCGCCTGAGGCTCAGCCTGACAGCGTACTGACGTCGGCACGACGTCGGGATTGCGGACCCGCGGGCCCCGGCCTGCGGGTCCGCCGCGTTTCCGGCCCCGGTCCGCGCCGGGTCCCCGCACCGAACGAAAGAAGCGAGCCGCCGCCCATGGGCACCCCCGAGCTGATCTCCCCGCGTTCCCCGCGAGTCGCCGCCGCCCGGCGGCTGGCCCGGCGCCACTTCCGGGGCAAGGAACGCCGGTTCATCGCCGAGGGCCCGCAGGCCGTCCGCGAGGCCGTCGCGCACCGCGCCGGCGGATCGCCCACCCTCATCGAGCTGTTCGCCACCGTCGAGGCCGCCGAGCGGCACGCCGAGATCGTCGAGGCGGCCCGCGGTGCCGGGGTGCCGGTGCACTTCGCCGACGACCGGACCGTCGCGGACGTCTCGCAGACCGTCACCCCGCAGGGGTTGGTGGGCGTCTGCCGGTTCCTGGACTCGCCGTTCGAGGAGATCCTGGCCGCCCGCCCGCAGCTGGTCGCGGTGCTGGCCAACGTCCGCGACCCCGGCAACGCCGGTACGGTGCTGCGCTGCGCGGACGCCGCGGGCGCCGACGCGGTGGTGCTGACCGACGCCTCGGTGGACCTCTACAACCCCAAGTCGGTGCGGGCGTCGGTGGGTTCGCTGTTCCACCTGCCGGTCGCGGTGGGCGTGCCGGTCGAGCAGGTGGTGTCCGGGCTGACCGGCGCCGGGGTGCGGGTGCTGGCCGCGGACGGGGCCGGCGACCGCGATCTGGACGCGGAGTTGGACGCCGGCTCGATGGGTGGGCCGACCGCCTGGCTCTTCGGCAACGAGGCGTGGGGGCTGCCCGTGGAGACCCGCGCGCTGGCCGACGCGGTGGTGCGGGTGCCGATCCACGGCAAGGCCGAGAGCCTCAACCTCGCGACCGCCGCCGCGGTGTGCCTCTACGCCTCCGCGCGCGCCCAGCGCACGACCGGCGGCTGCCGCGCGACGTCACCCGCGGGAGGGGCGTAGTCGCGATCCCGACGGTGGGGCCGGGCCGAGCTAGTAGTGTGACCAGCTCCGGCCCGGAAGGGGGTAACACGGCGATGACGGCGAGGACTTCGGCCAGTGCGGCGACCGCCGCCGACGGCGGGCCCGAGGCGTCCGGCGCGGTCGCGGGGCCGCTCGGAGTGGGGCCCGACGACCTCCCCGACGGTCTGGTCGTCGCCGACGAGGACGGCCGGGTGATCTGCTTCAACGCCGCCGCCGCCCGGATCACCGGGATCGCCGCGCCGGACGCGCTGGGTCGCCCGGTGGGGGACGCCCTGCCCCTCCAGGACCTGGAGGGCCGCCGTTGGTGGCAGTTGACGGACCCGTACGGGGGGTTGGCCATCCGCCGCGGGCAGCCGGAGCGGAACCTGCTGTTGGGCGGGCGGGAGGTGCTGGTCTCCGCGCGCTACGTCCGCAGTCGGCCGGCCGGGCCGGTGCGGCGGCTGGTGATCGCGCTGCGCGGCACCGAGGCGCGGCGGCGCACCGAGCTGAGCCACGCCGAGCTGATCGCCACCGTCGCCCATGAGCTGCGCTCGCCGCTGACCTCCGTCAAGGGCTTCACCGCCACCCTCCTCCAGAAGTGGGAACGCTTCACCGACGACCAGAAGCGGCTGATGCTGGAGACGGTGGACGCCGACGCCAACCGCGTCACCCGGCTCATCGCCGAGCTGCTGGACATCTCCCGGATCGACTCCGGGCGGCTGGAGGTCCGTCGGCAGCGGGTCGACATGATCGCCGCGGTGCGGCGGCACGTGCAGGCGCAGACCACCGCGGGCCAGCGGCCGGACCGCTTCCTGATCCGGATGATGGAGCCGCTGCCCGACCTGTGGGCGGACCCGGACAAGGTGGACCAGGTGCTCGGCAACCTCCTGGAAAACGCGGTGCGCCACGGCGACGGAACGGTCACCATCGAGGTCGGGCCGGTGAAGGACACCAGCGGGGGAAAGGGGACGAGCGTCACCGTGAGCGACGAGGGTCCCGGCATCCCGGAGGAGTCCATGAGCCGCGTCTTCACCCGTTTCTGGCGGGGCAGCAAGCGCGGCGGCACCGGGCTCGGCCTCTACATCGTCAAGGGCATCGTCGAGGCCCACGGCGGCACGATCACGGTCGGCCGGGCCCCGGCCGGCGGCGCCCAGTTCCGATTCAGCCTGCCCGTCGCGGCGCCGGCCTTCCTGGCATGAAGAGGGGCCGCGAAGCGTCGGACAGGGGTGGTGGCCGGGCGACGGGTGGGCGCGGCGGGTGCCCCGACCGAGGGGCGGGCGGGCCGCCGGCGGCCCGCCCCTTAGACTTGACCTTTGGCACCTTTGGCGCACAGGCATCGCGGACACGCGGGCGCAGAGCCGAGGCGAAGCGAGCCGCGCCAAGCCACACCACCGGAAGCACGGGAAGAGATGTCCGCACCCAATAAGTCGTACGACCCTGTCGAGGTCGAAGCCCTGAAACCGGAAGAGATCGCCCGACGGGTCGACGAGGCGCTGGCCGCCATCGCCGCCGCGGGTGACCTCGACGCGCTCGCTCAGGCGAAGGCCGCGCACGCCGGGGGCACCTCGCCGCTGGCGCTCGCCAACCGCGAGATCGGCGCCCTCCCGCCGCAGGCCAAGGCGGACGCCGGCAAGCGCGTCGGCCAGGCCCGCGGGCGGGTCAACCAGGCGCTCAAGGCCCGTCAGGAAGAGCTGGAGGCGGAGCGCGACGCGCGCGTCCTGGTCGAGGAGGCAGTGGACGTCTCGCTGCCGTACGACCGGGTCCCGGCCGGCGCCCGGCACCCGCTGACCACCTTCATGGAGCGGGTCGCGGACGTCTTCGTCGCGATGGGCTACGAGGTCGCCGAGGGCCCCGAGGTCGAGGCCGAGTGGTTCAACTTCGACGCGCTCAACTTCGTGCCGGACCACCCCGCGCGCCAGATGCAGGACACCTTCTTCGTGCAGGGCAACGGCACGCAGGGCGACGAGTCGGGCGTGGTGCTGCGCACCCACACCTCGCCGGTGCAGGCCCGCACGCTGGTCGACCGGGAGCCGCCGGTCTACGTCGTCTGCCCGGGGCGGGTCTACCGCACCGACGAGCTGGACGCCACGCACTCCCCGGTCTTCCACCAGATCGAGCTGCTCGCCGTCGACGAGGGCCTGACCATGGCGGACCTCAAGGGCACCCTGGACCACATGGTCCAGGCGCTGTTCGGCCCGGACATGAAGACCCGGCTGCGGCCGAACTACTTCCCGTTCACCGAGCCGTCCGCCGAGATGGACATGGTCTGCTACGTCTGCCGCGGCGCGTCCGTGGGCAACCCGGACCGGCCGTGCCGCACCTGCTCCAGCGAGGGCTGGATCGAGCTGGGCGGCTGCGGCATGGTCAACCCCAAGGTGCTGGTCGCCTGTGGTGTGGACCCCGAGAAGTACAGCGGTTTCGCCTTCGGGTTCGGAATCGACCGGATGCTGATGTTCCGGCACAACGTGGAAGACATGCGCGACATGTTCGAGGGCGACGTCCGGTTCACCCGGCCGTTCGGGATGGAGATCTGATGCGGGTCCCGCTTTCTTGGCTGCGGGAATACGTCGACCTGCCGGCGACGACGACCGGCCGCGACGTACAGGAGAAGCTCATCGCGGTCGGCCTGGAAGTCGAGACCGTCGAGCAGCTCGGCGCAGACCTCACCGGCCCGCTGGTCGTCGGCCAGGTGCTGACCATCGAGGAGCTGGAGGGCTTCAAGAAGCCGATCCGCTTCTGCACGGTGGACGTCGGCCGGGCCAACGGCACCGGCGAGCCGCAGGAGATCGTCTGCGGTGCGCGGAACTTCGCGGTCGGCGACAAGGTCGTGGTCGTCCTCCCCGGCGCCGTGCTGCCCGGTGACTTCAAGATCGCCGCCCGTAAGACGTACGGCAAGAAGTCGCACGGCATGATCTGCTCCGGCGACGAGCTGGGCATGGGCGACGACGGCACGCACGGCATCATCGTGCTGCCGCCGGAGACCGAGGTGGGCCTCGACGCGATCGAGCTGCTGGAGCTCCGCGACGAGGTGCTGGACATCGCCGTCACCCCGGACCGCGGCTACTGCCTGTCGATGCGCGGTGTGGCCCGCGAGGCGGCCACCGCCTTCGGCCTGCCGCTGCGCGACCCGGCGCTGCTGGACGTGGCGCCGCCGAACGCCGGCGGCTACCCGGTCCAGGTCGCCGACCCGATCGGCTGCGACCGCTTCACCGCCCGTACGGTCGGCGGTCTGGCCCCCGAGGCCCGCACCCCGATCTGGATGCAGCGCCGGCTGCAGAAGGCCGGTATGCGCCCGGTCTCGCTGGCCGTGGACGTCACCAACTACGTGATGCTGGAGCTGGGTCAGCCGCTGCACGCCTACGACCGGTCGACCGTCGACGGCCCGATCGGCGTCCGCCGTGCCACGCCCGGCGAGGAGCTGGTCACCCTCGACGGCACCAAGCGGGTGCTGGACGGCGAGGACCTGGTCATCACCGACAACCGCGGCCCCATCGGGCTGGCGGGCGTGATGGGCGGCGCCAACACCGAGATCGAGGCGCCGGCCGCGGACCCGGAGTCCGGCCAACTGCACGGCACCACCGACGTGGTGATCGAGGCCGCGCACTTCGACGCGATCTCCATCGCCCGCACCGCCCGCCGCCACCGGCTCTCCTCCGAGGCCGCCAAGCGCTTCGAGCGCGGGGTGGACCCGGAGGCGGCGTCCGCGGCGGCGCAGCGCACCGTGGACCTGCTGGTGCTGCTCGCCGGCGGCACCGTCGAGGACGGCGTCACCGAGATCGTCTCGCCGCGCGGGCCGCGCACCGTCAGCATCCCCGCGGACCACCCGGACAAGGTCGCGGGTGTCCCGTACGGCCGGGAGACCGTCGTCCGCCGCCTCCAGCAGGTCGGCTGCGACGTCTACGGCCAGGACGAGCTGGTGGTCACGGTGCCGTCCTGGCGCCCCGACCTCAGCGACCCCAACGACCTGGCCGAGGAGGTCATCCGGCTGGAGGGCTACGAGAACCTGCCCTCCACGCTGCCGCTGCCGCCGGCCGGCCGCGGGTTGACCGAGCGTCAGCGGCTGCACCGCCGGGTCGGCCGGGCGCTGGCCGGCGCCGGCTACGTCGAGGCGCTGAACTACCCGTTCACCGGCTCGGCCGTCCTGGACCAGCTCGGCATCGAGGCGGACGACCCGCGACGGGACGCGGTCACGCTGGTGAACCCGCTCTCGGACGAGGAGCCGGACCTCCGCACCACCCTGGTCCCCGGGCTGTTGGGCGCGTTGCGCCGCAACGTCGGCCGGGGCAACCACGACCTGGCGCTCTTCGAGACCGGTCCGGTGTTCCGGGCCACCGGTCAGGAGCAGCCGGCCCGCCGGCTGGTGGTCGACCGCCGGCCGACCGACGACGAGATCGCCTCGCTGGACGCCTCGCTGCCGCAGCAGCCGCGGCGGGCCGCCGTGGTGCTGGCCGGCGCGCGCGAGCAGGCCGGCTGGTGGGGCGAGGGCTATCCGACCGGTTGGGCGGACGCCATCGAGGCGGGCCGGACCGTGGCCCGTGAGGCGGGCGTCGAGCTGATGGTCCGTCAGGACCAGCACGCCCCGTGGCACCCCGGCCGGTGCGCGGCGCTGCTCGCGGTGGTCGACGGCGAGGAGATCCTCGTCGGCAACGCCGGTGAGCTGCACCCGCGGGTCGTCAAGGCGCTGGGGCTGCCCGAGCGCACCAGCGCGATGGAGATCGACCTGGACCGGCTGGAGCGGGCCTCGGCCGGCGCCCAGCAGGCGCCGCGGATCTCCACCTTCCCGGTCGCCACGCAGGACGTCGCGCTGATCGTCGACGCGTCGGTGGCGGCGGCGGACGTCGAGGCCGCCCTCCGGGCCGGCGCCGGCGAACTGCTGGAGTCGGTGCGGCTGTTCGACGTGTTCACCGGCGAGCAGGTGGGCGAGGGCAGGAAGTCCCTGGCGTACGCGCTGCGGTTCCGGGCGTCCGACCGGACGCTGACGGCCGAGGAGGCCACGGCGGCCCGGGACGCGGCGGTCGCCGTCGCGGTCGAGCGGGTGGGCGCGGCCCTGCGCGGCTGACGTCCGGCCCATCGAGGCCCCGAACGGGCCCCCGTCCACGCTCCGTGGACGGGGGCCCGTCGCTTTCCGGCCATCCCCAACCCACCCGCAACCCGCCCATACCCGACCCCGGACGGGCCCGCGCCCCGCTCGTGGCCGCTTCACACCCCGTGTGAACTCCCCCTGATTACGCTGGACTTAAGGAGTCCTTACGTCCCTGGGGGGCGAGCCATGGAGCCCAACACGTTGCTCGACGCGATCCTGGACGAGGCCGGCATCTCACACGCCGGGCTGGCGGCCCGGATCAACGAACTCGGGCGGCGGCGCGGGCTCGCGCTGCGCTACGAGCACACCGCCGTGGCGCGCTGGCTCAAGGGGCAGCGCCCGCGCGGGCAGGTGCCGGACCTGATCTGCGAGGTGCTCGGCGAACGGCTGCGCCGGCCGGTGGGCCTGGGCGACATCGGGTTCAGCGGCCCGGGGGCGCGCCGGACTCCGGACACCCTGCTGTCGGGGTTCGTCGAGCGGGCCACCGCGCTGTGGCGGTCCGACGAACAGCAGCGGCCGCACGTGGTCGCGGCGCCCGCGCTCACCGGAACGTCGGCGATCATTCCGGTCTGGGAGTGGGAGAACCCGCCGGAGGACTTCGACGTCTCGCGCGAGGGGCTGACCCGGGTCGGCATGGCCGACATCGAGATGCTCCGGGCGGCGCGGACCCACTACGAGCAGATGTACCGGAAGGCGGGTGGTATCGCTACCAGAACACGCATCGTCGGATTCCTCAACGCCGAGGCGGCGCCGCTGCTGCGGGGCAGCTACAGCGATGCGACGGGGCGTCAACTGCACCGGGCCACCGGTGGGTTGGTCGCCGTCGCGGGCATCTGCGCGTACGACTCGGACGCTCTCGGGCTGGCCCAGCGCTACTTCCATCAGGCGCTGCGGTTAGCCAAGGCCAGCGGGGACCGCGGTCTCGGCGCGTACATCATCGCGCTGCTGGTCAACCAGTCCCTCTTCGTACGGGAGTACCGCCAGGCGGTCGCCTTCGCGGAGGCCGCGCTGCGCACCGCCGGCGGGCAGCTCACCCCGGCGCTGTCGGCCGATCTGCACGCGATGCAGGCCAAGGCGTACGCGCGGCTGGGCGACGGCTCCGGCGCGCTGGACTGCATCCGACGGGCCGAGTCGGCGGCGGACCGGATCCGCCCCGGGCTGGAGCCCGCCGAGACCGGCTATGTGCAGCCGGGCCTGGTGAACGTACAAGTGGCGGAGGCGCTGCTCAGCCTGGGGGACCTGCGGTCCGCCCGGGAGCAGGCGGACGCCGCCGTGGACACCCCCGCACACGACCGCGGCCGGGTTCACCGGCTGGCCATGCTCACCCATATCGAGCTGCGCCAAGGGGATGCGGACCGGGCCGTGGCCAATGCCGCGGAGATGACGGAGCAGGCTCGGGGCATGGAGTCGCAGCGCCTGCGGGACCGGCTGCGGGCCGTGCGCGAGCATCTGGCGGAGACCGGGAGCTCCGCGACGGACGAGGCTGCCGATCTCATCGACGAGGTGCTGCGCGTTCCGCTGTGACCGGGCTCGTGTCACCTTGCCGGCCCTCAAGCGGAAGGTGGCAGTTACGTGCGTTGGAACAACCTCAGCGAAAAGCCGGTCTACGCGAATCCCTGGTTCCGGGTCAACCTGGCCGACGTGGAACTCCCCGACGGCCGTCATCTGGATCACTACCTGATCCGGATGCGGCCGGTCGCGGTGGCCACCGCGGTCAACGAGGCCAATGAGGTGCTGCTGTTGTGGCGGCACCGCTTCATCACCGACAGCTGGGGCTGGGAGCTGGCCGCCGGCGTCGTGGAGGACGGGGAGGACCCGGTCATCGCGGCCGCGCGCGAGATGGAGGAGGAGACCGGGTGGCGACCCGGGTCCCTCCATCACCTCCTCTCGGTGGAGCCGTCCAACGGCCTCACCGACGCGCGGCACCACATCTACTGGTCCGAAGAGGCCGAGTACCTGGGCGTTCCGCAGGACGACTTCGAGTCGGACCGGCGGGAGTGGGTCGACCTCAAGCTGGTGCCCGACATGGTGGCGAGGGGGGAGGTGCCGGCCGCGAACATGGCCGCGGCCCTGCTGATGCTCCACCACATCCGGCTCGGCTGATGCCGGTCGGGGCGCTCCGGCCCTAGCGCCCGTACGCCTGCCACAGGGCGGCGGCCCCCGCGACGAGCCCGGCCAGGGCGGCGAGCGAGGGCAGTGGCCAGCGTCGACTCTCCAACCGCGTGACGCGGGCCTGGAGTTCGTCCGCGTCGCGGGTGGTCTGCTCGCAGCGCTGGGCCTGGAGCCTGAGTTGGCCGTCGACCGTGGCGGTGCGTACGTCGAGTAGGCGTCGCAGCTCCGCTAAGTCGGCGGCGATCAGATCGGGATCCCGATGGGCGGTCACGTTCCGCTCCTCTTTCCTTCTCCTGGTGGCGGTCGGGTGGTTACCGGAACCAGTCAACTGCGCTGGGGGAGAAGGCGGGAGCGTGTGCGGCGGGGAGATGCGGGTCAGTGGTTCACACCCCGTGCGAAGTGACGCTCGGTGAGCGTTTCGCACGGGGTGCGAAGCGCGCGCGCCGAGTTGGCGCATTCACACTCTGTCATCAACGGCCGGAAGGGAGTTCACTCTTCTTACGGGGACGAACGCCGGCGGTCGGGCGCCCGCCGGCCGGGTCCGCCCGCCGAACTTTCCCCCGAGCGGCGGGCGGACGGCCCTCGTATCCCGCCCGGGCGGAGGGCCCCCCTCTTTCCGCCCGGGCGGCCGGCCCACGCAACATCCCCCGGCGAAGCGGCGGCCTCGCCGGGGGAGTCAGGCTCAGTAGGAGTAGAACCCCGACCCGGTCTTCCGCCCCAGCCGGCCCGCGTCGACCATCCGCTGGAGCAGCGGGGGAGCGGCGTACAGCGGTTCCTTGTACTCGTCGTACATCGAGGCGGCGACCGAGGCGACGGTGTCCAGGCCGATCAGGTCGGAGAGCTTGAGCGGGCCCATCGGGTGGGCGCAGCCCAACTCCATGCCGTTGTCGATGTCCTCGCGGCTGGCGATGCCCGACTCGAACATCCGGACCGCGGAGAGCAGATAGGGGATGAGCAGCGCGTTCACCACGAAGCCGGAGCGGTCCTGGGCGCGGATGGCGTGCTTGCCGAGCACGTCCTGGGTCAGGGACTCGGCGCGCTTGAGGGTCTCCTCGCTGGTGGTGAGCGCGGGGATCAGCTCGACCAGCTTCTGCACCGGTGCCGGGTTGAAGAAGTGGATGCCGATGACGTGGTCGGGCCGGGAGGTCGCCACCGCCAGCTTCACCAGCGGGATGGACGAGGTGTTGGAGGCCAAGATGGCGTCCGAGCGGACCACGACCTGGTCGAGGACCTGGAAGATCTCGGTCTTGACCTGCTCGTTCTCGACCACCGCCTCGATGACGAGGTCACGGTCGGCGAACTCGCCGAGGTCGGTGGTGAAGCTGAGCCGGCCGAGCGTCGCATCGCGCTCGGCGACCGTCATCTTGCCGCGCTCGGCGGCCTTGTCGAGCGAGTTGGTCAGGCGGGTGCGCCCCAACTCCAGTGCCTCACCGGTGGTCTCCGCGACCTTGACGTCCAGCCCGGCGCGGGCGCACACCTCGGCGATGCCAGCGCCCATCTGGCCACAGCCGACCACTCCGACGCGTGCAATGTCGGCGAATGAGTCCGTCACCTCGTGCCTTTCGCTGATCTACAGGACCGGCGGTCCGCCGTAAGGGTTAGGCGGCCGCCTCGCCCTTGACGTTACTCCGCGCGGTGCCGGAAGGAGGGCGCAGGGGCGGGCATTCTGAGGCTGCTACTCGGGACGAATCGGACGAGATGGGGGCTTTTCATGCGAGGTATCTCACGCCGCGGGTTCGGTGCGGCGGCGCTGGGGGCGGCCTCCTGGCTGCTCGGCGCGGGTGCCGGGGCGGGCCGGGGCGCCCCGGCCGGTCGGGAGCTGCGCGGGATGTGGCTGGCGACGGTGGCCAACCTGGACTGGCCGTCCCGGGCCGGCCTGGACCGGGCCACCCAGCAGCGGGAACTGGTCGGACTCCTGGACGCCGCGGTCCGGCGGCGGTTGAACGCGGTGTTCTTCCAGGTGCGGCCGACCGCGGACGCGCTGTGGCCGTCGCCGTACGAGCCCTGGTCGCAGGTCCTGACCGGAGTGCAGGGCCGCGATCCGGGCTGGGACCCGCTGGACTTCGCGGTCCGGGAGGCGCACCGGCGCGGCCTGGCGCTGCACGGGTGGTTCAACCCGTACCGGATCGCCAACCACACCGACCTCGGCCGGTTGGTCCCCGGTCACCCCGCCCGCCGGCACCCGAGCTGGGTGGTGCCGTACGCCGGCAAGCTCTACTACAACCCCGGGCTGCCCGAGGTCCGCCGCTTCGTCCAGGACGCGATGCTGGACGCGGTCCGCCGCTACCCGCTCGACGGGGTGCACTTCGACGACTACTTCTACCCGTATCCGGTCGCCGGTCAGGCGTTCGGCGACGACGCGGCCTACGAGGAGTACGGCGGGGAGTTCGCGGGCCGCGGCGACTGGCGGCGGGACAACGTCAACCTGCTGATCCGGGAGATGCACCAGCGGCTCGCCGGGGTCGGCCGCCAAGTACCGTTCGGCGTCAGCCCGTTCGCGGTCTGGCGCAACAGCGCGACCGATCCGCACGGCTCCCGGACCGAGGCCGGGGTGCAGGCGTACGACGACCTCTACGCCGACACCCGGCGCTGGGTGCGGGAGGGTTGGGTCGACTCGATCGTGCCGCAGGTCTACTGGCCGCTGGGCTTCGCCGCCGCCGACTACGCGGAGCTGGTGACGTGGTGGGCCAGGACGGTGGCGGGCACACGGGTGGCGCTCTACATCGGCGAGGCGCTCTACAAGGCGGGCCGGACCGCGCAGCCCGCGGCCTGGCAGGACCCGGCCGAACTCTCCCGGCACCTCACCTTCGCCGCCCGCTATCCGCAGGTCGGCGGGCACGTCTACTTCTCGACCAAGGACGTGGTGAAGGACCCGTTGGGCGCGCTGGCCCGGGTGGTGAAGGACCACTACGGCGGCCCGGCCCGGCCGTGAGCACCGAAGCGGCGGTGGCGGGCGGCCCGCCACCACCGCGCGGTCCG
Organism: Streptomyces sp. NPDC090442; assembly: GCF_044769405.1. NCBI lineage: Bacteria > Bacillati > Actinomycetota > Actinomycetes > Kitasatosporales > Streptomycetaceae > Streptomyces > Streptomyces sp. NPDC090442. The sequence goes on along the minus strand of NZ_JBIVXW010000037.1, from coordinate 61,349 downwards.
CTAGCGGATGGTGTGGGGTTCGGTGGACTTGGGGTGCTGGACGACGCAGTCCGGACCGGGCCACATGATCGTTTCGTGGCCGTCCTCGGCGCGGACGCGGAAGGGCGGTTCGCCGTTGGTCCCCAGCACTTCCACGATCTCGACGATGTGGTCGCCGTGACCGACGGTCCTGCCGTGCACCAGCAGCCGGTCGCCCGTCTTCGCGTGCATCTGGGCTCCTCCCGCTTCGGGCGGCCGCCGACCGGGGCGGCCGACGCGCACGGCGGCCGGGCGGTGGGGCGGCCAACGGTTTGCGGGCCCGCGAGCGGCCCGGACGGCACTACCTGCCGTCGTTCGCCAGTTTAGGTCCGGGGTGCCGGGGCGCACCCGGTGAGGGCGGCCCGGCACCCGGCCGTCAGCTACGTGCCCGCTGGGTGACCACGATGCAGGCCAGCACCGCGAGCGCGGTCAGCGGGGCGGCCGGCGGCAGGTGCTCGCCGAGCAGCGCCACCGACCAGACCAGGGTCAGCAGCGGCTGGGCGAGCTGGAGCTGGCTGGCCCGGGAGATGCCGATGGCGGCCATCCCGCGGTACCAGACCATCATCCCCAGGAACGTCGAGCCGAGCGCCAGCCACACCAGTCCGGCCACCGAGTGGCCCGTCCACCGCGGCGCCGGCTCGGCGTACAGCGACAGCGCCCCGCCGAGCACGGTCACCGGCAGCGACAGCACCACCGCCCAGCCGATCACCTGCCAGCCCGGCATCTGGCGGGCCAGCCGCCCGCCCTCGCCGTAGCCGGCCGCGCACAGCACCAGCGCCGCGAAGAGGTAGAGGTCGCCGGTGCTGGGCGTGCCGCCGCTCTGCAGCACCGCGAAGGCGATCACGAGCGCCGCGCCGACCAGGGCCGCGATCCAGAACGTCCGGGACGGGCGGGACCCGGTGCGGACCGCGGAGTACGCGGCGGTGGTCAGCGGCAGCAGGCCGACGACCACGGCGGCGTGCGAGGTGGTGGAGGTCTGCAGGGCGAGGGTGGTCAGGATCGGGAAGCCCAGCACGACGCCGGCCGCGACCACGGCGATGCCGAACCAGTGGCGGCGCGCGGGCACCCGGGTCCGGCAGGCCAGCAGGCAGGCGCCGGCCAGCGCCGCGGCCAGCACGTTGCGCAGCATCACCACCGTCCAGGGCCCCATCCCCTCAAGGGCCCAGGCGGTCGCCGGGAAGGTCAGCGAGAAGGAGGCGACGCCGAGGACGGCGAGCAGGGCGCCGGAGCCGGACGCGCGGCCCGGCGGCGCCGGGAGGGGTGCGGCGGGGCCGGGGGCCGGGGTGGCGACTGCTATCGACGCCGGGACGATAGCGCTATCATTGGCTCTCATGTATGAGCGTAGCAGTGGAGCCGAACTGGCCGCGAGCCTGCGGAAAGAGCTGGAGCGCTACTCTCCGGGTGAGAAGCTGCCGTCGAGTCGGGCGCTGGTCGAGCGGCACCGGGTCAGCCCGGTGACCGTCTCCCGGGCGCTGGCCGTGCTCGTCGCCGAGGGGCTGGTCGTCACCCGCCCCGGCGCCGGGGCGTTCCGCGCCCAGCCGCGCGGCGCGGCGCCCCGCCGGGTCGACACCTCCTGGCAGGAGATCGCGCTGAGCGCCGAGCCGGCCGGCGACCAGGTGCCGCGCAGCGTCGACGCCACCGGGGTGCTGGCCACCCTCGCCGCTCCCGCGCCCGGCGTCATCGAGTTCAACGGCGGCTATCTGCACCCCTCCATCCAGCCCGAACGCGCCCTGGCCGCCGCGCTGGCCCGGGCCGGACGGCGGCCCGGCGCCTGGGGGCGACCGCCCCTGGACGGGGTGCCGGAGCTGCGCGAGTGGTTCGCCCGGGAGATCGGCGGGCCCGGCGGACCGCTCGCCGCCAGCGACGTCCTGATCACCGCCGGCGGGCAGAGCGCGCTGACCGCCGCGCTGCGCGCGCTGGCCGCGCCCGGCGCCCCGGTCCTGCTCGAATCGCCCACCTACCCCGGCATGTTGGCGGTCGCCCGGGCCTCCGGCCTCCGCCCCGTCCCGGTCCCGATGGACGCCGACGGCGTGCGCACCGATCTGCTCGCCGACGCCTTCCGGGCCAGCGGTGCCCGGCTGTTCGTCTGCCAGCCGCTGTTCCAGAACCCCTCCGGCGCGGCGCTGGCCGCCGAGCGCCGCCGGGAGGTGCTGCGGATCGCCCGGGCCGCCGGCGCGTTCGTCGTCGAGGACGACTTCGCCCGCTTCCTGGGCCACGCCGACGCGCCCGCGCTGCCGCCGACGCTGCTCGCCGACGACCCGGACGGCACCGTCGTGCACGTCCGCTCGCTCACCAAGATCACCTCCCCGAGCCTGCGGGTGGGCGCCCTCGCGGCCCGCGGCCCGGTGCTCGACCGGCTGCGCGCGATCCAGGTCGTCGACAGCTTCTTCGTGCCCGGGCCGCTCCAGGAGGCCGCGCTGGAGCTCGTCGGCTCGCCCGCCTGGGGTCGTCATCTCCGGCTGGTGGCCGGGGAGTTGGCGACCCGTCGGCAGGCGATGCGGACCGCGCTGGAGCGCGAGGTGCCGGCGCTGGTCGCCGCGGAGCCCGGCAGCCTCACCGCCCGCGGCGGCTGCCACATCTGGCTGCGGCTGCCGGACGGCACCGACGAGGCGGCGCTGACCGGCGCCGGGCTGCGCGCCGGCGTCGCGGTGGCGGCCGGCCGCCCCTACTTCCCCGCCGAGCCGCCCGCCGCCCACCTGCGGCTGAGCTTCGCCTCCGCGGCCGGCCCCGGCGAACTGGACGAGGGCGTCCGCAGGCTCCGCACCGCCTGCGAGGAGTTGGGCGTCCCGGTCGGCTGAGCGGGTCGGGGCGGCCCCGGGTACCCGTTCGACTCCGCGCGCCCCATCTGCCAGTCTCCCGGCATGAACGCGCGCGCCCTCGACGGCTACGAGATCTCCACCGACCCCGACCGGCTCGACGTGGCCCTGGTCCACCGCTGGCTGGCCACCGACTCCTACTGGGCCCTGGGCCGGACCCGCGAGCACCACGACCGGGCCGTCGCCGGATCGCTCAACTTCGGCCTGTACGAGGCCGCTTCGGGCCGCCAGGTCGGCTACGCCCGGATCGTCACCGACTACGTCACCTTCGCCTGGCTCTGCGACGTCTACATCTGCCCCGACGACCGCGGCAAGGGCCTGGGCGCCGCCCTGGTGGAGGCCGTCGCCGCGGAACTGGAGCCGCACGGGCTGGCCCGGATCACCCTCGCCACCAAGGACGCGCACGGCGTCTACGAGAAGGTCGGCTTCCGGCCGCTGGTCGCGCCCGAGCAGTGGATGACGCTCGGGCTGCTCGACCCGGGGCCCGTCGCCCCGGAGACCGCCTGACAGTCAAGTCGCCGCGGCCGCCGGGCACATGGGGCTCACGCCCCGGCGTCCGGGGGGCGGTCGGCCGGCCCGCCCGTCCGCATCAGCCAGGCGTTGGCCGCCGCGACCCGGCCGCCGACCCGCAGCTTGGCGTAGGCGTGCTCCAGGTGCTTGTCGACGGTGCGCGGGCTGATCTCCAGCCGGTGCGCGATCTGTTGGTTCGTCAGGCCGTCGGCGAGCAGGCCGAGCACCGCCGACTCGCGGCGGGTGACCAGGTCCCGGGCCGGCTCCGGGGGCGGTGGGGCGAGGCGGCCCAGGGCCCGGACCAGGCGGGCGCGCAGCAGGCCGGCGGCGGCCACGTCGGCGTCGCTGAAGTCGCGGTCCCGGCGGCCCCGGCTGACCACCACCGCGACCCGGCGCGGCCCGCCCGCGGCGTACCCGGCGGGGAAGGACATCGCCAACTGCCGCTCGGCGCCGAACGGTCGGTAGACGTCGGGGTAGACGGGCAGGGCGTGGAACTCGCCGGCGGTCTGCAGGGCGGAGCGGCGCAGCGGGGTGCCGCTGCCGAGCCGGGTGTGCCGCACGAAGGAGTCGCACCACCACCCGCGGTCGAAGGCGTCCAGCACGTCCCGGCTCAGCAGGTCCTCGGGGAGGGTGCGCAACGGGTGGGCCGGGTCCGGGCGGGGCGACCAGATGACGCTGTCGCCGGGGAGCGCGTCGAGCAGCAACGGCAGCAGCGCCGGAACCAGGACGTCCTCGTCCACGGCGTCGATGAGGAGGTCCACGACGGGGAGGATGCGCCGCACCCCGGCCTCGGCGGCCGTGCTCATACGTCCAGCGTGCCGAGCCCCCCGGCAGTGGTCAAGGCCGCTCGGGGCGGCTCCCGAGGCGCCCGGGAGCCGTCCGGAGCGGGGCCGCCCGGCCGGCCGGGGGAAGACCGGCCGGGGGCGTCGGGCGCGCGAGGCGCCCGACGGCATGGACGCGCTTCCCGCCCTGACGGGCGGAGACCGCCGTGACCGTCGTCTGCTCCCTTCTACTGCACCAGTTGGGGCCGCGGCAGCGCCATACGCGGTTCCCCGTACCCGCCGGGCGGGCCCGTCGCCGCCGGCCGAGACTGGGAGGACGAGGAGGTGGTGGGGCATGCGCAAGATGATCGACTGCCGGGACCACCCGAGCGAGAAGCAGTGCACCCTCGTCATCGCCGGCGAGGAGGAGGAAGTGCTCCGCGCCGCCACTGCGCACGCGATCGCCGTGCACGGCCACACGGACAGCCCCGAACTGCGCGAGCAACTCCGTAAGGCCCTCAGGAACGAGATGCCACAGCCCGCCTGAGCCACCGGTGGAGCGGTGGTCGTGCCCGGTCGTTCCCAGGGGCGGCCGGGCACGCGCGCTCCCGGTACCCGCGTTCGGGCCCGCTGCGGTCGTCGGGCCGCGCCGCCCGGCGCAGGATCGTCCTGGAACGGGCACCCGGCGCCCGCCCGGCGACACCGCCGCGACGAGGCCGTCGGGCACCACCGGGGACGCACGGACGGGAGCGAGCCGATGGCGGACGGCGCGGCGCACGACGCGGGGGCGGACGGCCCGGGGGACCGCCCGCGGCCCGGCCTGGACCGCCGGCACTTCCTCGGCGCGGCCACCGGGCTCGCGGCCCTGGCCACCGGCCTGACCGGCTGCGACACCTCCCGCGACGGTCCGCGCGGCGGCCGCCCCGCGGACCCGCTCGCCGCCGAGCGCGACCGCCCCGGCAGCCCCGACTGGCGACTGCGCGCCACCGGCCCGTCGGACGCGATCGAGGGCTACCCGGACCGCGTCAGCGTGCTCCCCGGCGAGGAGTTCGGCCTGCACGTCTCCACCACCGCGCCCGGCTTCCGGATCTCCGCCTACCGGGTCGGCTGGTACGGCGGCGCCCAGGCCCGCCTGGTGTGGCGCTCGGACCGCCTCGCCGGACGCCGCGCCCCCGCCCCGCACCTGCTGCCCAAGACCCGTACGGTACGGGCCGGTTGGCCGCGTGCCACCGCCGTCCGCACCGACGGCTGGCCGCCCGGCGCCTACCTGCTGCGCCTGGACGCCGACCACGGCCACCAGCGCTACGTCCCGCTCGTGGTCCGCTCGCCCGCCGCCGCGGGCCGCACCGTGCTGATGCACGCGGTGACGACCTGGCAGGCGTACAACGCCTGGGGCGACCACAGCCTCTACCGCGGTCGGGACGGCGACTACGCCGGCCGCTCCCTCGCCGTCGCCTTCGACCGCCCCTACGACGCCTCGGGCGCCGAGAAGTTCCTGGTCTACGAGCGCGCCCTGGTGGTGCTGGCCGAACGCCTCGGGCTGCCGCTGGCCTACACCACCTCGCTCGACGTCCACCGCGACGCCGACGCGCTGCGCGGCGCCACCGCCGTGCTCTCCCCGGGCCACGACGAGTACTGGACGCCGCAGCAGCGCGCGCACGTCACCCGGGCCCGCGACGCCGGCACCAACGTCGCCTTCCTCGGCGCCAACGCCTGCTTCCGCCGGGTCCGCCTGGACGCCGGCCCGAACGGCGGGCCGCCCACCGTGACGTGCTACAAGACCGCCTACCGCGACGACCCCGCCTTCGCCGCCCACCAGGCCCCGCCCACCCACGACTTCCGCGCCCCGCCCGCCGCCGACCCCGAGTCCTCCCTCACCGGCGTCTTCTACGAGGGCTACCCGACGGACGCGCCCTACGTCGTCCACGGCGCCGACCACTGGCTCTTCGAGGGCACCGGGGTCAGGCCCGGGGACGCCTTCGCGCACCTGGTCGGGGTGGAGTACGACCGGGTCACGCCGGAGGCCCCCACCCCCGCCGACCTGGAGATCGTCGCGCACTCCCCGCTGGTCTGCCGCGGCCGCGCCAGCCACGCCGACTCCGCCTACTACACCGTGCCCAGCGGAGCCGGGGTCTTCGCCACCGGCACCATGCGCTGGGTCGAGGCCCTCATGGCCGGCACCCGGGACAATGGCCGCAACCACGGCCTCGACCGCCGCACCGGCGCCTTCGTCACCCGCACCACCGAGAACCTGCTGCGCGCCTTCGCCGCGGGCCCGGCGGCCCGCCACCGCCCGGCGCCGGAGCGCAACGCCGACCGCGTGTACGGGGGATGAGCGGGCACCGACGCGAGCCCCAAGGCGACCATTGCATAAAACTGCCACCTTTCGTATAGTCATGCCATCGAAGAGGAGGGTCGAGCGGCCATGACGGTACGAGCAGCAGTCGCCGGAGCGAGCGGATACGCGGGAGGCGAGGTCCTGCGCCTGCTCCTGGGGCATCCCCGGGTCGAGATCGGGGCGGTGACCGGGCACTCCAACGCCGGGCAGCGCCTGGGCGACCTGCAGCCGCACCTCGCCCCGCTCGCCGACCGGGAACTCGCGCCCACCTCGGCCGAGGCGCTGGCCGGCCACGACGTGGTGTTCCTGGCGCTGCCGCACGGTCGGTCCGCCGAGGTCGCCGAGCAACTCGGCCCCGACGTACTGGTGGTGGACTGCGGCGCCGACTTCCGGCTCGGGGACGCCGCCGCCTGGGAGGCGTTCTACGGCTCGCCGCACGCCGGCACCTGGCCGTACGGCCTGCCGGAGCTGCCCGGCGGCCGGGCGGCACTGGCCGGGGCCCGGCGGATCGCGGTCCCGGGCTGCTACCCCACCGCCGTCTCGCTCGCGCTCTTCCCCGCCTACGCGGCCGGCCTCGCCGAGCCGGAGGCGGTGATCGTCGCGGCGTCCGGCACCTCCGGCGCCGGCAAGGCCCTCAAGCCGCACCTGCTCGGCTCCGAGGTGATGGGCTCGATGAGCCCGTACGGCGTCGGCGGCGGCCACCGGCACACCCCGGAGATCGCGCAGAACCTCGGCGCGGCGGCCGGCGAGCCGGTGTCGGTCTCCTTCACCCCGACCCTGGCACCGATGCCGCGCGGCATCCTCGCCACCTGCTCGGCCAAGGCCCGGCCCGGGGTGACCGCCGAGTCGGTCCGCGCCGCGTACGAGAAGGCGCTGGCCGGCGAGCCGTTCGTCCGGCTGCTGCCCGAGGGCCGGTGGCCCGCGACCGCGGCCGTGTACGGCTCCAACGCCGCGCAGATCCAGGTGGCGCTCGACCCGGCGGCCGGCCGGATCATCGCGATCAGCGCGATCGACAACCTGACCAAGGGGACCGCCGGCGGCGCGGTCCAGAGCATGAACATCGCCCTCGGCCTCCCCGAGGACCTGGGCCTGTCCGCGACCGGGGTCGCGCCGTGAGCCGGGGGCTTCCCGGCGGAGCACGCGCGGCCGCCGGGCCGCGGTCCACGACCGAAGGGGCGTCGCCGCACCACGCGGCCGACAACGACACGAGCCGCTGCTGCGGCGGGGCGAACGAGGAGAACCAGTGAGTGTGACGGCAGCCAAGGGCTTCCTCGCGGCGGGCATCGCCGCCGGGATCAAGGAGAACGGGAACCCCGATCTCGCCCTCGTGGTGAACAGCGGGCCGCGGCTGGCCGCCGCCGGCGTGTTCACCGCCAACCGCGTCAAGGCCGCGCCGGTCCTCTGGTCCGAGCAGGTCCTCAAGGGCGGCCGGGTCTCCGCGGTGATCCTCAACTCCGGTGGCGCCAACGCCTGTACGGGTCCGCTCGGCTTCCAGGACACCCATGCGACCGCCGAGAAGGTCGCCGAGGTGCTGGACGGGCACAGCGCCGGCGAGGTCGCGGTGGCCTCCACCGGCCTGATCGGGGTGCGGCTGCCCATGGACAAGCTGCTGCCCGGCGTGGAGAAGGCCGCCGCCGAACTCACCGGCCACGGCGGCGAGAAGGCCGCCATCGCCATCAAGACCACCGACAGCGTCCACAAGACCGCCCAGGTCACCACCCCCGAGGGCGTCACCGTCGGCGGCATGGCCAAGGGCGCCGGCATGCTCGCGCCCGGCCTCGCCACCATGCTCGCGGTGCTGACCACCGACGCCGACGTCCCCGCCGAGCAGTTGGACGCCGCGCTGCGCGGCGCCACCCGCACCACCTTCGACCGGGTCGACTCCGACGGCTGCATGTCCACCAACGACACCGTGCTGCTGCTGGCCTCCGGCGCCTCCGGCGTCGTCCCGGACCCGGACTCCTTCGCCGCGGCGGTCCGCGAGGTCTGCGACGACCTGGCCCGGCAGCTGATCGGCGACGCCGAGGGCGCCAGCAAGGACATCCGCATCGAGGTGATCAACGCCGCCAGCGAGGACGACGCGGTCGAGGTCGGCCGCTCCATCGCCCGCAACAACCTCCTCAAGTGCGCCCTGCACGGCGAGGACCCCAACTGGGGCCGGGTACTCTCCGCCATCGGCACCACCGCCGCCGCCTTCGACCCGGACCGGCTCAACGTCGCGATCAACGACGTCTGGGTGTGCAAGAACGGTTCGGTGGGCGAGGACCGCGAGCTGGTGGACATGCGCTACCGCGAGGTGCGGATCACCGCCGACCTCGCCGCCGGCACCGAGTCCGCGGTGATCTGGTCCAACGACCTCACCGCCGACTACGTCCACGAGAACAGCGCGTACTCCTCGTGACCGGCCCCACGGCCGACCCCGCCGCGCACCCGCGGACGCCCCACGCACCCCACGCCTCCCTCACCGAGCGGAACGAGACCGTCGCATGACGACCCGTAAGCACACCGCGCTCCCCAAGGCCCGCACCCTCGTCGAGGCGCTGCCCTGGCTGACCCGGCACCACGGCAAGACCGTGGTGATCAAGTTCGGCGGCAACGCGATGGTGGACGAGGAGCTCAAGCGCGCCTTCGCCCAGGACGTGGTCTTCCTGCGGCACGCCGGACTGCGCCCGGTCGTGGTGCACGGCGGCGGCCCGCAGATCAGCGCCCAGCTCGAACTCCTCGGCATAGCGTCGGAGTTCAAGGGCGGCCTGCGGGTCACCTCGCCCGAGGCCATGGACGTCGTCCGGATGGTGCTCGTCGGCCAGGTCCAGCGCGAGCTGGTCGGCCTGCTCAACGAGCACGGCCCGCTCGCCGTTGGCATGACCGGCGAGGACGCCCACCTGATGTCCGCCACCAAGCACTACGCCGACGTCGACGGCGAGCGGGTCGACATCGGCCGGGTCGGCGAGATCACCGAGATCGACCCGGGTGCCGTGCGGACGCTGCTGGACGACGGCCGGATCCCGGTCATCTCGTCCATCGCCCGCTCCAGCGACGCGGGCGAGCCCTCCGGCGTCTTCAACGTCAACGCCGACACCGCCGCCTCCGCACTGGCCGCGGCGCTCGGCGCGGAGACGCTGATGGTCCTCACCGACGTCGAGGGCCTCTACGAGGACTGGCCGCACAGCGACGAGGTGATCCCCCGGCTCACCGTGAGCCAACTGGAGACGCTGCTGCCCGAGTTGGCCAGCGGCATGGTCCCGAAGATGCGGGGCTGTCTGCACGCGGTGCGCAGCGGGGTGCGCACCGCCCGGGTGATCGACGGCCGGGTGCAACACTCGATCCTGCTGGAGATCTTCACCGACGAGGGCATCGGCACCATGGTCGTCCCGGATCCCGATCCGTGCTCCGACGGCGCCGAGGCCACCGCACACCACACCGCACAGGGGACGGAATGAACACCGCGGCAGCGACCCCGGCCACCGGGGACACCACGACCGACCACGGACCGGCCACCAACGAAGGGCTCACCCGGCGCTGGCAGGGCGCCATGATGGACAACTTCGGCACCCCCCGCCTCCCGCTCGTCCGGGGCGAGGGCGCCACCGTCTGGGACGCCGACGGCAACGCCTACCTCGACTTCCTCGGCGGGATCGCGGTCAACGCGCTGGGCCACGCCCACCCGGCGGTGGTCCGCGCCGTCACCGACCAGATCGCCACCCTCGGCCATGTGTCGAACTTCTTCGTCGCGCAGCCCACCGTCACCCTCGCCGAGCGCCTGCTCACGCTCGCCGGCCGGCCCGGCCGGGTCTACTTCTCCAACTCCGGCGCGGAGGCCAACGAGGCGGCCTTCAAGATCGGCCGGCTGACCGGCCGCACCCACATCGTCTCCACCGCCGGCGGCTTCCACGGCCGCACCATGGGTGCCCTGGCGCTCACCGGCCAGCCCGCCAAGCAGGACCCGTTCCGCCCGCTGCCCGGCGACGTCACCTTCGTCCCGTACGGGGACGCGGACGCCCTGCGGGCCGCCGTCACCACCGACACCGCCTTCGTCATCCTCGAACCCGTCCAGGGCGAGAACGGCGTGGTCGTCCCGCCCCCCGGCTACCTCGGGGCCGCCCGCGAGATCACCGCCGCCACCGGCACCCTGCTGGTCCTCGACGAGATCCAGACCGGCATCGGCCGCACCGGGCACTGGCTGGCCTCGCAGGCCGAGGGCGTCGAGGCCGACGTCATCACCCTCGCCAAGGGCCTCGGCGGCGGCCTCCCGATCGGCGCCACGCTCGCCTTCGGCCCGGCCGCCGAGCTGCTCACCCCCGGCTCGCACGGCTCGACGTTCAGCGGTAACCCGGTCGTCTGCGCCGGCGCCCTCGCCGTCCTGGACACCATCGAGGCGGACGGCCTGCTCGACCACGTGCGGCGGACCGGCGAGCGGTTGCGCTCCGGGATCGAGGCTCTGGGGCACCCCTTCGTCGGCCAGGTCCGCGGAGTCGGCCTGCTCCTCGGTATCGTCTTGACCGGGCCCCACGCATCCCAGGTGCAACAGGCGGCCCAGGACGCGGGCCTTCTGGTCAACGCGGTCGCGCCGGACGTCGTCCGGCTCGCCCCGCCCCTGATCGTCTCCGACGAGCAGGTGGAGACCTTCCTCCAGAAGCTCCCCGGCGTCCTGTCGACGGCCGAGCAAGCGGCCAACGGGGAACGATGATCCGGAGACTGAGCCAACGATGACCGAGCCGCAGGAGACCGAGCCGCCGAACAACGGCCCGGCCGTGCCGCAGACCCGCACCGCCCGCCACCGCCGGATCGTGGACATCCTCAACCGGCAACCGGTCCGCTCCCAGAGCCAGCTCGCCAAGCTGCTCGCCGACGACGGCCTCTCCGTCACCCAGGCGACGCTCTCCCGCGACCTGGACGAGCTGGGCGCGGTCAAGATCCGCAACACCGGCGGCGAGCTGATCTACGCGGTGCCGAGCGAGGGCGGCGACCGCAAGCCGCGGGCGCCGCTGGGGGAGTCCGCCAAGGAGGAGCGGATGCGCCGCCTCTCCGGCGAACTCCTCATCTCCGCCGAGGCGTCGGCCAACCTCGTCGTCCTGCGCACCCCGCCGGGGGCCGCCCAGTTCCTGGCCTCCGCCATCGACCAGGCGGAGCTCCACGACATCCTCGGCACCATCGCCGGCGACGACACCCTCATGCTGATCAGCCGCGATCCGTCGGGCGGCCAGCAGCTCGCCGACCATCTCCTCCAGCTCGCGCAGGGGGCGCGCTAGCCCCTGACCGGTGGGTCAGGTCCGGACCGACCCCGGCGCCCGCGGGGCGTTCCGCAGCGCGCGGCGGAACGTCCCGCCCCGCACGCGAAAACGACCGGAGGCCGTTCCTCGCATCCCTGCGAGGAACGGCCTCCGGCCCGTGTTCTGCACCGTCGGGACGACAGGATTTGAACCTGCGACCCCTTGACCCCCAGTCAAGTGCGCTACCAAGCTGCGCCACGTCCCGGTGCTCGTACCGACCGGGCGTTCCCGGTCGGGGCGTGCAGACAGAAAAATACCCTGTCCCGGCCGATGAATCCAAAGCGGGGTCCTTTCGGGGTGGCCCCGGGCTCCCCGGCGAGGCCCGACGCGCCCTCCAGAACGCCCCGCGCCCCCTCTTGTCGCCCCGTTGACCTGCGCTTTTCTCCTCCATTGACGAAGCATACGGTCGAGTGCATACTTATGCCTATCGGGGCATGCGCACAAGGAGGGACCCATGACCGAGCGCGTCGTACTCGCCTACTCGGGCGGACTGGACACCTCCGTCTGTATTGGCTGGCTCGCCGAGGAGACCGGTGCCGAGGTCGTCGCCGTCGCGGTCGACGTCGGCCAGGGCGGCGAGGACCTGGACGCCGTCCGCAAGCGGGCGCTCGCCTGTGGCGCCGTCGAGGCCGAGGTCGTCGACGCCAAGGACGAGTTCGCCGACGCCTACTGTCTTCCGGCGATCAAGGCCAACGCCCTCTACATGGACCGCTATCCGCTGGTCTCCGCGCTGTCCCGGCCGGCCATCGTCAAGCACCTGGTCGCCGCCGCCCGGCGGTACGGCGCGAGCGCGGTCGCCCACGGGTGCACCGGCAAGGGGAATGATCAGGTCCGGTTCGAGGCGGGGGTCTCCGCCCTCGCCCCCGACCTCACCTGCCTCGCCCCGGTCCGGGACTACGCGATGACCCGGGACCAGGCCATCGCCTTCGCCGAGAAGGCCGGCCTGCCGATCGCCACCACCAGGAAGTCGCCGTTCTCCATCGACCAGAACGTCTTCGGGCGGGCCGTGGAGACCGGCTTCCTGGAGGACATCTGGCGCGCGCCGACCGAGGACGTCTACGCGTACACCAGGGACCCGGCCGTCGCCCGCGAGGCCGACGAGGTCGTGGTCTCCTTCGAGCGCGGCGCGCCGGTCGCCCTCGACGGCGAGCCGGTCACCGTCCTCCAGGCGATCCAGCGGCTCAACGAGCGGGCCGGTGCCCAGGGCGTCGGCCGGATCGACCTGGTCGAGGACCGGCTGGTCGGCATCAAGTCCCGCGAGGTCTACGAGGCGCCGGGCGCGATCGCGCTGATCACCGCGCACCAGGAACTGGAGAACGTCACCGTCGAGCGCGAACTCGCCCGCTACAAGCGGGGAGTTGAGCAGCGCTGGGGCGAACTGGTCTATGACGGCCTGTGGTTCTCGCCGCTCAGGCGGGCGCTGGACGGCTTCGTCGAGGAGGCCAACCGGTCCGTCTCCGGCGAGGTGCGGATGACCCTGCACGGCGGCCGCGCGGTGGTCACGGGGCGCCGCTCGGAGCAGTCCCTCTACGACGTCGACCTCGCCACCTACGACACCGGTGACACGTTCGACCAGTCGCTCTCCAAGGGGTTCATCGAACTCTTCGGCATGTCGAGCAGGATTGCCGGGCAGCGCGACCTGGCAGGCAGAGCCTGACGTGACCGCGCGCCGGGCCCCGTGGCCCGGGCGCGGGCGCACCCCCACCGGCGAGCAGCCGGCCACCACCCCCTCCAGCAAGGAGCAGCACAAGTGAGCAACGGCAACACCGGTGACGTCCGGCTCTGGGGCGGACGGTTCGCGGACGGACCGGCCGAGGCCCTGGCCAAGCTGTCCGCCTCGGTGCACTTCGACTGGCGCCTGGCCCCCTACGACATCGCCGGATCGCGCGCCCACGCCCGGGTGCTCCACACGGCGGGCCTGCTCACCGAGGACGAGCTGGCGCGGATGCTCGACGGGCTGGACCGGCTCGAAGGCGACGTCGCCTCGGGCGAGTTCGTGGGCACCGTCGCCGACGAGGACGTGCACACCGCCCTGGAGCGGGGGCTGTTGGAGCGGCTCGGCCCGGACCTCGGCGGCAAGCTGCGGGCCGGCCGGTCCCGCAACGACCAGGTGGCCACGCTGTTCCGGATGTACCTGCGCGACCACGCCCGGATCGTCGGCGGGCTGCTCGCCGACCTCCAGGAGGCGCTGGTCGGCCTCGCCGAGGCGCACCCGGACGTCGCGATGCCCGGCCGCACCCACCTCCAGCACGCCCAGCCGGTGCTCTTCGCCCACCACGTGCTCGCCCACGTCCAGGCGCTCTCCCGGGACGCGGAGCGGATGCGGCAGTGGGACGAGCGGACCGCCGTCTCGCCGTACGGATCGGGGGCGTTGGCCGGCAGCAGCCTGGGCCTGGACCCGGAGGCGGTCGCCGCGGACCTCGGCTTCGAGCGCGGTTCGGTGGGCAACTCCATCGACGGCACCGCCTCCCGGGACTTCGTCGCGGAGTTCGCCTTCATCACCGCGATGATCGGCGTCAACCTGTCCCGGATCGCCGAGGAGGTGATCGTCTGGAACACCAAGGAGTTCTCCTTCGTGACCCTGCACGACGCCTTCTCCACCGGCTCGTCGATCATGCCGCAGAAGAAGAACCCGGACATCGCGGAGCTGGCGCGCGGCAAGTCGGGCCGGCTGATCGGCAATCTGACCGGTCTGCTGGCGACGCTGAAGGCCCTCCCGCTCGCCTACAACCGCGACCTCCAGGAGGACAAGGAGCCGGTCTTCGACTCCTGCGACCAACTGGAGGTGCTGCTCCCGGCGTTCACCGGGATGATGGCCACCCTCACCGTCAACCGGGAGCGGATGGCGGAGCTGGCGCCGGCCGGTTTCTCGCTGGCCACCGACATCGCGGAGTGGCTGGTGAAGCAGGGCGTGCCGTTCCGGGTGGCGCACGAGGTGGCCGGCGAGTGCGTCAAGGAGTGCGAGGCGCAGGGCATCGAGCTGGACCAGCTCACCGACGAGCAGTTCGCCAAGATCTCGCCGCATCTGACGCCCGAGGTCCGCGGCGTGCTGAACGTCCCCGGCGCGCTGGCCTCCCGCAACGGCCGCGGCGGCACCGCGCCGTCGGCGGTGGCGGTGCAGCTCGCCGAGGTGCGGGCGGACCTGGCCGGACAGCAGGAGTGGGCCGCGGCCCGGAAGTGACGTCGACGCCGGGGTCACGCCCGGCGGTCGAGGGCGGCCTCCACCCGATGCGGGTGGGGGCCGCCCTCGTGCGTGGTGGGCCCGCCCCACGGCGGGAGCGCGAGGTGCCGCCCCCTCGATGAGACATTCACGTCTCATTCGGTTAGCCTACGTCTCATGGCTGTGGACCGAGAACGCGTACTCACCGAGGCCGCCGCGCTGCTCACCCACCGCTCCACGACGTCGATGGACGAGATCGCGCGCGCCGCGGGCATCAGCCGGGCGACCCTGCACCGGCACTTCGCCGGCCGCGACGCGCTGATCCGTGCCCTGGAGGAGCACGGCATCGAGATGTTCGCGCGGGCGATGGACACCGCCCGCCTCGACGACGGCAGCGCCGTCGAGGCGCTGCGCCGGCTGGTCGGCGAGGCCGAACCGGTCGCCGCCGTACTGGCCTTCCTCTTCACCGAGAACCAACTCTTCGAGGGCGGGACGGTCAACGCCGGCTGGGCCCGGCTCGACGCCCGGCTCGCCGCGCTGTTCCGGCGCGGCCAGGAAGAGGGCGACTTCCGCGTCGACCTCAGCGCGGTCTGGCTGACCGAGGCGTTCTACGGCCTCCTCGGCGCGGGCGCCTGGTCGGTCCACGAAGGACGCCTGGCCCGCGGCGACCTCAACCACTCGATCGCCGAGCTGCTGCTCGGCGGCATCCGACGGAGCATGGAGAAATGAGCGAGCGCATAGCGCCACCCCGGGCCGGTGCGGCCCATGTCGACGACCAACCCCGTCCGGGCCGCTGGCTCGCGCTCTCGGTCCTCGTCCTGGCGGTGCTGCTGGTCGGCGTCGACGCCACCGTCCTCGGCCTCGCCACCCCCTTCCTGAGCGAGGATCTGAAGCCGTCCGGCACCCAGTTGCTGTGGATCGGCGACATCTACTCCTTCGTCATCGCCGGACTGCTGGTCTCCATGGGCAGCCTCGGCGACCGGATCGGCCGCAAGAAGCTGCTGCTGATCGGCTCGATGGCGTTCGGCGCGATGTCGGTGCTCGCCGCCTACGCCAGCACCCCGGAGATGATGATCGTCGCCCGGGCCCTCCAGGGCGTGGCCGGCGCGACGTTGATGCCGTCCACCCTCGCCCTGATCCGCAACCTCTTCCACGACCCCAGGGAACGCAGCCTGGCGATCGGCATCTGGGGCGCGATGGCCTCGGCCGGCACCGCGGTCGGGCCGGTCCTCGGCGGCTTCCTGCTGGGCCACTTCTGGTGGGGCTCGGTCTTCCTGATCAACCTTCCGGTGATGCTGCTGCTGGTCGTCGTCGGCGCCAAGGTCATCCCCGAGTCCCGCAACCCCGACCCCGGACCGTGGGACGTCCCCAGCGTGCTGCTGTCGTTGGTGGGCATCGTCGGCGTCGTCTACGCCATCAAGGAAGCGGCGGTGCACGGCCTCCGCTGGGACATCGGGCCGGCCGCCGTCATCGGCCTGCTCGCCCTGGTGTGGTTCGTCCGCCGCCAGCTCACCCTCGACTCGCCGCTGCTGAACATGAAGCTCTTCCAACACCGGGGCTTCTCCGGCGCGGTCCTGGCCGACCTGCTGACCATCCTCGGCCTGTCCGGACTGGTCTTCTTCCTCTCCCAGTTCCTCCAGATGGTGCAGATGCGCTCGCCGCTCAACGCCGGCCTGGTCGAACTCCCGGCCGCGGTCGGCGCGGTGGGCGCCGGGCTGGCCGCCGGCTGGGTCGCCCGCCGGCTGTCGGTGCGGCTGGTGGTGGCCGGCGGCCTCGCGGTGGTCGGGCTCTCGCTCGCCGGCTGCATGGCCCTGCACGGCGACACCGGCACCCTCGCGCTGTGCGTCATCCTCTTCGTCGTCGGCATCGGCGCCGGCTTCGCCTTCACCGTCACCGCCGACGTGATCCTCTCCAGTGTGCCCAAGGAGGAAGCCGGCTCCGCCTCCGCGGTCTCCGAGACCGCCTACGAGCTCGGCGCCGCGCTCGGCATCGCCTTGCTCGGCTCCATCGTCACCAGCATCTACCAGGGCTTCGCCGCCCCCGTCGGGGTGCCCGGACACGTCGTCGACGCGGCCCGCTCGTCGCTCGGCGGCGCCGTGGACGCCGCCTCCCAACTCCCCGCCGACCAGAGCGCCGCCCTGCTGAAGGCCGCTCAGGACGCCTTCGTGAGCGGCGTGGACACCGCGGCCGGCATCGGCGCGGTGGTGCTGCTCGGCGCCGCGGTCGCCGCGTGGTTCCTGCTCCGCGGCCAGGAACTGGCGGACAGCGCCCCCGTCGCGCAGCCGGCGACGGCCCCCGAGACCGCACCGGTGGCCGGCTCGGGACCCGTTGCCCGCGGCTCCGAACGCCGCTGACGCACCCCGGCGCGCCTCCCCGCGCCACCCCCCTCCGAGCACCCGTAAGGGCCCACCCCGGCGGGCGAACGAGGGACACCACCGCGCACCGCGCCCCCGTTCAGGCGTGTCCCGTGGATCGTGACCGCGCGCACCGGCCATGATCCACGGGACACGCCCCCGGGGGCGACTGTCCCCGGCCGTTCACGCCCGGTACGCGTCCTGGTGGCCGGTTGTCCCGCGCGGCGCGTTTGACTCTCCCGTCGTCCCCCAACGGTCGGACCCGCTCAGGAGAGTGACGCAGTGCGCGACATCGGACGACGGTCCTTCGTAACCGCCGCGGGGGCGATGGCCACCGCGAGCGCGATCGGCACCAACGCCTACGCCACCGGCCACGCCCGCGACGCCGCCACGGCACACGAGTACGTCGACGTCCAACTGCTCAACATCACCGATCTGCACGGCTATCTGCAGAGCGCCCCGGGCGCCAACTCCGTCATCACCGGCGCCGGCGGCAAGCGCTACACCGTCGGCGGCGTCGCCTACATGGCCGCCCACCTGGCGCGGTTGCGCGCCGGGCGGCGCAACTCCCTCTTCTTCGCCCCCGGCGACCTCTTCTCCGGCTGGGAGTTCGACGCCGCCTCCTTCGCCGACGAACCCACCATCGAGGCGCTCAACGCCATGCGGCTGGACTTCGCCTCGGCCGGCAACCACGAGTTCGACAAGTCCACGGTCTTCCTCCGCGACCACATGGAGCGCGGCCGCGCCTTCCCCGCCGTCGGCCGCGACGCCTCCTTCACCGACTCCACCGGCCACCGCTTCCGCGGCGCCAACTTCCCCTACTACAGCGCCAACATGGTCCGCCGGGACACCGGCGAGCGGGTGCTGCCGCCGTACAACATCGTGCACGTGGACGCCGGCCGCGGCCGGCGGCTGCCGATCGGCTTCATCCACCTGACCGCCATCGGCACCGAGTCCTTCCCCGGCTCCTACCAGCCGGGACTGCGCACCCTGGACGAGCTGGAGACCGCCAACCGCTGCGCCAGGGCGCTCAAGAAGCGCGGCGTCAACGCGATCGTGCTCAGCATGCACGACGGCGCGGTCGCCGGCGGCAACTTCGAGAGCGGCAGCAACCCCTCCGGGCCGGCCTACGAACTGGCGCTGCGGGTCTCGCCGGACATCGACGCCATCGTCACCGGCCACTGGCACTGCGCCTTCACCATGATGCTGCCGGACCCCAAGGGCGTGCCCCGCCCGTTCGTCGAGGCCGGCTGCTACGGCCAGATCATCAACGAGATCAACCTCCGGCTCGACCCGGTGAGCGGAAAGGTCATCAGATCCCTGACCACCTCCGTCAACCACCCCAACACCCGTGACATCGCGCCCGATCGGGAGCTGAAGGAGATCGCCGACTACTGGGCCGGCTACGGCGCCCGCCGCGCCCGCACCCGGATCGGCACCCAGACCGCCTCCTTCACCCAACGCCGCAACGCGGTGGGGGAGTCCACCATGGGCAACCTCGTCGCCGACTGGGCGCTCTGGGCGGGCGGTCAGCCGCACGGCCCGATGGACGACCGCGGCGGGTACCGCAACGTTCCGGCCGAACTCGCGGTGATCGCGGTGGCCCCGCGGGTCGGTGCCGCGATCATCTCCGGGGACCTGGTGCGCGACGAGGCGTCCGACGGCGCGGTCACCTTCGGACAGGCGTGGAACGCGGTCGGCTTCGGCGACCCGATCGTCACCGTCACGGTCACCGGCCGGCAGATCCACGAGGCCCTGGAGCAGCAGTGGGCGTCGACCGCCGACGACGGCCTCTCCTTCGCCCCGCTGGCCGTCTCCGGCAACGTCCGCTACCGCTTCGACGCCACCGCCCCGGCCGGGCGACGGATCGACCCCGCCGAGGTCCTGATCGACGACGAGCCGCTCGAACCAACCCGCCGCTACCGTCTGGCCGCGCCCTCCTACACCCTGACCAACCAGGACGGCTTCAGCGCCTTCACCGGCTTCACCGAACCGGTCCGGCACACCCGGGACTTCGAGAGCTTCGTCGCCTATGTCCGTGCCAAGCGGCGGCTGTCGCCGGCCGAGCCGGACCGCGTCACGGCGAAGAACGCCCATCTCCCCGGCGCCCGCATCGGTTCCGTCGCCGTGCACCAGCAACTCCTCGCCGCCGACGGCAATCTGGTGCCGCGGGTGGAGGCGGCCCTGCGCGCCGCGCTGATCGGCGACGCCGAGGGACTGCGGGTGCTCGGCGGCTTCCGGGTGCCGTGCTGACCGCCCGTCGGTAGTCGCAACGACGCCGAGGGCCCCGTCCGTTGAGCGGACGGGGCCCTCGGCGCGAGTGCGTGGGCGGGGCTCAGGCGGCCGTGCGCATCTTCGTGGCGTAGACGTCGACGTACTCCTGACCGGACAGCTCCATCACGTCGCTCATCACCTCGTCGGTGACGGCCCGCAGGACGTAGCGGTCCCGGTCCATGCCCTCGTAGCGGGAGAAGTCCAGCGGCTCGCCGAAGCGCACGGTCACCGGGGCGATGTGCGGGCGGCCCTTGCCGCCGGGCTGCACCTTGTCCGTGCCGATCATCGCGAACGGGACGACCGGGGCGCCGGTCATCAGCGCGAGCCGGGCGATGCCGGTCCGGCCGCGGTAGAGGCGGCCGTCGGGGGAGCGGGTGCCCTCCGGGTAGATGCCGAAGGCGTGGCCCTCGTCCAGGATGCGGCGGCCGGTCATCAGCGCGGCGACCCCGCCGTGCCCGCCGTCCCGGTCCACCGGGATCATCCCGGCGGAGGTGAAGAACCAGGCCATCAGCCGGCCCTTGAGGCCCTTGCCGGTGACGTACTCGTCCTTGCCGATGAAGTACACCGGCCGCTTGACCACCAGCGTCAGGAACATCGAGTCGATGAACGTGACGTGGTTGCCGGCCAGAATGACCGGCCCGGTCCCGGGGATACGCTCCAGGCCCTCGACTTTCGGACGGAACAGGACGCGCATCACGAGTCCGAGAATCGCCTTCAGCACAATGCGGGACAACGGGTCCTCCGGGTCGCGGCTGGTCAGGTTCGAGGGGGCACAGCACTCTGCAGCCCAGGACCATACTCGCGAGTTACTCCCGCGCGCACATCGGGTTCACCGGGCCGATACGCAGAGTTGACGTGCGTTACGTCCATGTTCCCCACAGTCCTCCCGGACGTCTCCCCGACATCACCCGTCCGTGCTTACGATCAAGGAGCTTTCCGGGAGGGGTGTCAACCACGCCTGCCTGGGCAGCCGAGAGGCCGAGAGACAAGCACGGAACCCTGCCGGGCCGGGATGCCACCGGGCCCGGCAGGGGCGCAACGGACAGCAAGGAGCGCGGGCATGGAGAAGCGGCACGAGCCGGGGCGGCGGACGGTACTGGGAGCCGCCGCCTTGGGCGCGGGGGCGGCCGTACTGGGCGGTGCGGGGCAGGCGAACGCGGCCGGCCGGACGGAGCCCGCCGCGGCGCAGGCGGCCCGGTCGACGCCCGCGGGGCGGCCCAAGAAGCTGCCGTTCCCGCTGGTCGTCGGCCACCGCGGCGCCAGCGGCTACCGCCCCGAGCACACCTTCGGCTCCTACCAACTCGCCCTCGACATGGGCGCGGACGTCATCGAGGCCGGTGACCTCGTCCCCACCAAGGACGGGCATCTGATCCTGCGGCACGAGCCCGACATCAGCGGCACCACCGACGTCGCGGACCACCACGAGTTCGCCGGCCGCCGGACGACCAAGACCATCGACGGCAAGAAGATCACCGGCTGGTTCACCGAGGACTTCACGCTCGCCGAGATCAAGACGCTGCGCGCCAAGGAGCGCATACCGGACGTCCGCCAGCACAACACCCTCTACAACGGCGTCTGGGAGATACCCACCTTCGAAGAGGCCCTGCGCTGGGCCGAGAAGAAGGGGCGCGAGCGCGGCCGCCCGGTCTGGCTGCACATCGAGACCAAGCACCCCACCTACTTCCGCAAGCTGGGCCTGGGCCTGGAGGAGCGGCTCGCCAAGCTGCTGCGCCGGTACGGCCGGCACACCGCCCACGCCCCGAACTTCCTGCAGTCCTTCGAGCCCAGCAGCCTCAAGCGGCTCGGCGAACTGGGCGTGAAGTGCCCGAAGGTCGTGCTGCTCGACGAGCCGTCCGTCCGGCCCTGGGACTTCGTCGAGGCCGGTGACCCGCGCACCACCGCCGACCTGCTCAAGCCCGCGGGGCTCAGGTGGATCTCCGGCTTCGCCCAGGGCATCGGCCCCTGGCTGCCGCAGATCATCGCGCAGGACGACAAGGGCAAGTTGGGCAAGCCCACCACCCTGGTCCGCGACGCGCACGCGGCGGGCCTGGTCGTCCACCCGTACACCGTGCGGAACGAGAACAGCTTCCTGCCGCTGGACTTCCAGATCGGCAAGAACCCGGGCGACTACGGCAATGCGCTCGCGTACTTCAAGGCGCTCTTCGCCACCGGCATCGACGGCCTGTTCTCGGACAACCCGGACACCGCTCTGGTCGCCGCCGAGGAGTTCCGCCGGCACTGACGCGCCCGACGCCCCCGGACCGGCGCCCGGCCCCCATCCACCCGCCCACTCATCTGAGTTGGGAATGTCACAGGGGAGCTTGGCGCCGGTCCGTTCCGCTTGTCCCATATGCCCGCACAGAATGCTCCCCGCGGAGATTGCCGCGGCCGCAGTCCGGGGAGTCCGGAAGCGGACAGCGAACCGAAAATGGGGAGGCACACGCGCATGGGCACGAGCGTGACGATCTCGACGGCGACCGACGACGACGCCGAGCAGATCCTCAAACTCCAATACCTCTGTTACCAGTCCGAGGCCGCGCTCTACGACGACTACGGGATCGAGCCCCTGACCCAGACCCTGGACTCGCTGCGCGCCGAACTCGCCGACGGCTGCGTCATGGTGGCCAGACTCGGCCAGGAGGTGGTCGGCTCGGTGCGCGGCACGGTCGACGCCGACGGCACCGCGAAGATCGGCAAGTTGATCGTGCACCCCCGCCTCCAGCGGCACGGGCTCGGCGGCCGACTGCTGGCCGCCGTCGAGCAACGGCTCGCGACGGAGCGGTCCGCCAAGCGCTACCGCCTGTTCACCGGCCACCGCAGCGAGGCCAACCTCCGCCTCTACCGCGACCACGGCTACGCCCCCGTCGGCACCGAGCAACTGACCCGCCGGCTCAGCCTGATCACGCTGGAGAAGGCGCTCACCGCCGCGCCGTGACGCCGTCACCGGGCCCGCACCACGGGCGGGCCCGGAGACCTGCGTAATCAGACCTTCGCGGTGCGGGCCCGGCGCAGCCACATCAGACCGGTGACCGGCAGGGCGACCGGGATGAAGAGGTAGTCCATGCCGTAGTACGACCAGACCGTGGAGTCCGCGAACGCCGCCGGATCCACCAGCGTCCAGGTGCCGATGCCCAGCACCCCGAGGATCTCCAGCGCGCAGCAGACGATCGCCGCCCGCCGGGCCACCTCGCCGCCGCGCACCAGCGAGAAGGTGATGAAGCCGTAGATCAGCGCGGAGACCGCCGACAGCACGTACGCCAGCGGGGCGCGGTCGAACTGGGCGATCAGTTGGTAGAGCGAGCGGGACGCGGCGGCCACGGTGAAGACGCCGTAGACGGTGACCAGCAGCCGCCCCGGGCCGGCGCCCAGCCTCGTGCCCGGATCCCGCTCCGCGGTCTGCTGCGCGGCCTGTGCCGCAGTGGTCGTCGGGGCAGCCTCAGGCACTGCCGCCTCCCCAGATGTCGAAGAGTCGTACTTCCAGAACCGCCAGCACCACGGAGCCCGCGGCGACGGTGGCCGAGCCCCACCGGGTCCGCTCGGAGAGCGACATGAACCCGGTCGCCGGCACGCACGCGGCCGCCCCGAGCAGATACGCCAGGAACAGCGCGGTGCCCTTGTCCGGGTGCTGCCCGCGCGCCAACTGCACGAGGGAGATGACCAGTTGGACGATGCACAGCAGGGACACCACGGCCATGCCGATGAAGTGCCAGTCCTTGGTGGGCTCGTTGCGGTACGCGGCGAAGCCGCACCAGGCGGCCAGCGCGAGAGCGGTCACACCGACCGCGAGCGTCAGCGCGTCGATCACCGCGGCCTCCGGGCGAGGCGGCCGCGCGCCGTGGGGTTGTGGGGCATGGGCCCGATGCTAATCGGCGCCGGGCGGCCCGCCGCGTCCGGCCCCGCCGTGGCCCGCCGGTCCGCTGGCCGCCCGGTGCCGGCCCGTCGTCCCGGCGGGCGACCGGCCCGCCGGCCGTGGTGTTGGCCACAGCCCGCACCGCCCCCGCCCGCGGGTCCGACCACCGGGCCCCGCGCCCCCGCCGGCATCCGCCCAGGCCACCGGCGACCGCACCGAGATCGTCCGGCTCCGGCGGCCCGGTCCACGGGGCGAGCGGCACTGTCCGCTATGCGGACGGGCTTGATTCGGCCAAGCCGCCGTCTGGTTTACTGGCCGCCATGACCACGACGAGCCGCCGCACCCCCGCGACCGAGGCATTCCTCATGCCCGGTGCTCGTTGCATGTGTCGAATGTGTGACCGCTGAGGGCCCCCGCCGTACGCCTCGCGCCCCGAAGCGAGCCTTCCGCCTTGAGCCGGACGACGCAGCACGCGCCCTTCGGCCGCCCCGCGTCACCGGAACCCGGAGCCGGGCCCCGCGCCCACCGCCGCTCCCCGTTTCCCCCTGCCGCACTCGCCAGAATGCCCCGTGCCCGGCGGGCCAGCCGCCGAGCACTCGACAGTGACGGAATTCCCTGTGATCACCACAACGGGCCTGACCAAGGTCTACCGATCCGGAGGCCGCGAGGTCACCGCCCTGGACGGCGTCGACCTACACGTCCGCGAGGGCGAGGTGTACGGCGTCATCGGTCAGAGCGGCGCCGGTAAGTCCACCCTCATCCGCTGCCTCAACCTCCTGGAGCGCCCCACCTCCGGCACGGTCACCGTGGCCGGCCAGGACCTCACCGCCCTCGGCGGACGGGGACTGCGCGCGGGCGCCGCACTGCGCGTCGCGCGCAGCCACATCGGCATGGTCTTCCAGCACTTCAACCTGCTGTCCTCGCGCACCGTCCAGGACAACGTCGAGCTGCCGCTGGAGATCCTCAAGGTCTCCCGCCGCGACCGCGCCCGCAAGGCCCTGGAACTGCTGGACCTGGTCGGCCTCGCCGACAAGGCCCACGCCTACCCCGCCCAGCTCTCCGGTGGCCAGAAGCAGCGCGTCGGCATCGCCCGCGCACTGGCCGGCGACCCCAAGGTGCTGCTCTCCGACGAGGCCACCAGCGCCCTCGACCCGGAGACCACCCGCTCCATCCTGACGCTGCTGCGCGACCTCAACCGGCAGCTCGGCCTGACCGTCGTCCTCATCACGCACGAGATGGACGTCGTCAAGACCATCTGCGACTCCGCCGCGCTGATGAAGGGCGGCCGGATCGTCGAGCAGGGCACCGTTTCCGATCTCCTCGCCACCCCCGGCTCCGAGCTCGCCCGGGAGCTGTTCCCGGTCGGCGGCGAGCCCTCCGCCGAGGACCGCACCGTCGTCGACGTCACCTTCCACGGCTCGGCCGCCACCCGCCCGGTCATCTCCGAGCTGGCCCGCACCTACAACGTCGACGTCTCCATCCTCGGCGCCGCCATGGACACCGTCGGCGGCAACCAGGTCGGCCGGATGCGCATCGAGCTGCCCGGCCGCTTCGAGGACAACGTCGTGCCCATCGGCTTCCTGCGCGAGCAGGGCCTCCAGGTGGACGTCGTCGGCGAGGACACCGCCCCGACGCCCACCACCCCGCTCCGGAAGGAAGGTGCCCAGTGAGCTGGAACGACATGCAGCCGCTGCTGTCCGACGCCACCCTCGACACCCTCTTCATGGTGTGGTGGTCCACGTTCTACGCGGTCCTCGTCGGCATCCCCGTCGGCGTCCTGCTGCACCTGACCGTCCGCGGCGGCCTGCTCCAGAACGTCGTGGTCAACAAGGCCCTCGGCGCGATCGTGAACATCGGGCGGTCCTTCCCGTTCCTGATCCTGATCGTGGTGCTGATCCCCTTCACCCGGCTCGTCGTCGGCGTCTCCATCGGTCCGACCGGCGCCGTGGTCCCGCTGGCCATCGCGGCCATCCCGTTCTTCGCCCGCCTCGTCGAGGCCGCGCTGCGGGAGGTCGACCACGGGCTGGTCGAGGCCGCCCAGGCGATGGGCGGCGGCACCTGGACCGTCATCTTCAAGGTGCTGCTCCCGCAGGCGCTGCCGGCCCTGGTCGCCGCCATCACCACCACCGTCATCACGCTGATCGGCTACTCGGCGATCGCCGGCGCGGTCGGCGGCGGTGGACTGGGCAACCTCGCCTACACCTACGGCTACCAGCAGTACGAGACCTCGCTCATGATCATCACCGTGGTCGAGCTGATCGTCATCGTCACCGTCGCCCAGCTCCTCGGCGACCTGGTCGTCCGCCGGCTCGCCCGCCGCGGCGCCCACGCCTCCTCCCTGCGGGTCGGCCTGCGCCGGGTCCGCACCGAGGAGCCCGCGCCGGTCACCGAGGCTGCCTGACCCCGCGCACCACCCGTACCATCCGCGTCACCCCGCAAGCCCGGACCCTTTGCCGGGCGCAGCCCACACGGACCCCGTGTGCACAAGAAAGAGGCACTCTTCGTGCGTAACACCATCAAGATCACCGTGGCGATAGCCGCCGCCTCCGCCGTCGCCCTCGGCGCGAGCGCGTGCAGCGCCCCCTCCGACGCCACCGCGAGCAGCGACAAGAACGACAAGAACGCCCCCCTCGTCGTCGCCGCCAGCCCCACCCCGCACGCCACGATCCTCGACTACGTCAAGGACAAGCTGGCGCCGCAGGTCGGCCTCAAGTTGGTCGTGAAGACCTTCAACGACTACAAGATGCCCAACAAGGTCACCGACGACGGCCAGGTCGACGCCAACTTCTTCCAGCACAAGCCGTTCCTGGACACCTTCAACAAGGAGAACGGCACCCACATCGTCCCGGTCGTCAACGTCGAGATCGAGCCGCTGGGCGTCTACTCCAACAAGATCCACAAGCTCTCCGAGCTCAAGGCCGGCGACACCGTCTCGGTCCCCAACGACCCGTCCAACGAGGGCCGCGCGCTCAAGCTGCTCGCCGACAACGGCGTCATCACCCTCAAGCCCGGCGTCGGCTCCGACGCCAAGCTGACCGACGTCAAGGACAACAAGGGCATCAAGATCACCGAGCTGGAGGCCGCGCAGACCGCGCCGCGCCTGGCCGACGTCGACGCCGCCGTCATCAACGGCAACTTCGCGGTCGGCGCCCACCTCAAGCCCTCCAAGGACGCCCTCGCCCTGGAGAAGGCGAAGGGCAACCCCTACGCCAACTTCCTCGCCGTCAAGAAGGGCAACGAGAACGACCCCCGGGTGGAGAAGCTGGCCAAGCTCCTCAACTCGGACGAGGTCAAGAAGTTCATCGAGGACAAGTACAAGGACGGCTCGGTCATTCCGGCCTTCGGCCCGGTCAAGAGCTGACGCCCTGGTAGCGGGGGCGCGCCGCTCTGCCCGTGGGACGGGCGGGCGCTCCCTCGACCGCGGGACGGGGGCGGCCATCTGCCCACCGGGCGGCGGGAGTTCCGTCGCCTACGGGGCGGACGGGTCGCCCCCTTGCCTTCGGGGGTGGGCGGGCCCCGGCCGCCCACCCCCGCGCTCCCGCCCGCCCGCGCGTGGCACGCCCGCCGGCCGATGCTGCATGCTGGTGCATTCAAAGACGGTCAGGACGGCCCCGGCCGCGCGGCGCGCACGGCCCGCGCGACGTTCGGGAGCACCCAGTCAACGGCGTTGGAGCATCGGCATGACATCCACCTTCCCGGACATCTCCCTCAGCACGGACCGGTTGGTGCTGCGCCCGCTCGACGAGGACGACGCCCCCGCCCTGGCCGCGATGATGGACGACGAACTCATCGCCGCCTGGACCGCGGTGCCCCAGCCGTACTCCGAGGACGCCGCCCGCGCCTGGATCACCAGATACGCCCCCACCGAGCGCATCGCGGGCCGCGGCCTGGACCTTGCGGTCACCGAGTTCCTCACCCAGCGCCTGGTCGGCATCATCCAACTCAGCCGCACCAACTGGCGCGTCCGCTCCACCGAACTCTCCTACATCGTCGCCTCCTGGGCCCGCGGCGAGGGATACGCCTCCGAGGCCGCCCTCGCCACCGCCCGCTGGCTCTTCCAGGACCAGAAGTTCGAGCGCCTGGAACTGCGCACCGCCGCCGGCAACACCGCCTCCCAACAGGTCGCCCAGAAGATCGGCTGCATCAGCGAGGGCGTGCTGCGCAACGCCTGCATAGCCCGGAACCGCGCCGAGGACGGCACCTGGACCGACCTCCGCACGGACCAGATCGTCTGGAGCCTGCTCCCCGAGGACCTCGACGGGCTCCCGCCCCAGATGGTCGACGCCAACGGCTTCGCCTATCCCGAGTGGAACTGACCCCGCGCCACCTCCCGCCCGCCACCCCCGCGGTACCCTCGGCCTGCCGGACACCGGCCGGGCCCGCCCCGACCAGCGCGGACCGGCACCCCGCAGCCCCGCCGGCCGGCCGACGCGCCCGCCGGCCGCCCGCCCGGAAACCCCACCAGCCCCCAGGAGACAGACCAGCATGGCCGACCGGGTCACGGTGATCGGATGGGACGGCTCTCCGCTGACCGCGGTCGCCCGCGCCGCCCTCGGCGCCGCGACCCTGGTCGCCGGCGCCGCCCACCACCTCGCGCTGCCCGAGGTCCCGCCGGCCGCCGAACGGATCCGGCTCGGCAGCGTCACCCTGGCCGCCCGCCGCATCGCCCAGCACCGCGGCACCGCCGTCGTCCTCGCCGATGGCGACCCCGGCTTCTTCGGCGTCGTCCGCACCCTGCGCGCCCCCGAATACGGCCTGGAGGTCGAGGTGGTGCCGGCCGTCTCCGCCGTCGCCGCCGCCTTCGCCCGGGCCGGCATGCCCTGGGACGACGCCCAGATCGTCGTCGCCCACAGCCGCGACCTGCGCCGCGCGGTCAACGTCTGCCGTGCCCACCCCAAGGTCGCGGTGCTCACCTCGCCCGGCGCCGGCCCCGCCGAACTCGCCCTCCTCCTGGACGGCGTGCACCGCACCTTCGTCATCTGCGAGGACCTCGGCACCGAACGGGAACGGGTGACCGTCCTCACATCCGACAAGGTCGCCGACCACGTGTGGCGCGACCCCAACGTCGTGATCGTCGTGGGCGGTTCGCCCGCCGGCGCCGCCGCCCAGGGCACCGGCTGGCTCGCCGGCCACGAGGTCGGTTACCCGACGGGCCCGCGCGGCTGGGGACTTCCGGCCCGCGCCTACGGAGGCGTGCTCGGCGAGGGCGAGTCCGTCCCGCTGCGCACCGCACAACTCGCCCGCCTCGGGCCGCGGATGGGCGACCTGGTCTGGGACATCGGCTCCGGCAGCGGGGCCGCGGCGGTGGAGGCCGCACGGTTCGGCGCCGCGGTCATCGCGGTCGACACCGACCCGGACGCCTGCGGCCGCGCCGCCGCCCTGGCCCGCCGGCACGGCGTCCAACTCCAGGCCGTGCACGGCCGCGCACCGCAGATCCTGGAAGACCTCCCCGAGCCCGACGTGGTGCGGATCGGCGCCGGGGGAGTGGCCGTGGTCACCGCCTGCGCGGCCCGCCGCCCCGAACGGATCGTCACCCACGCCGCCACCCGCGACGAGGCCGAGGAAGTGGGCCGCGCGCTCGCCGACGGCGGCTACGAAGTCGAGTGCGCCCTTCTCCAGTCGGTAGAACTGGACACTTCCGTTTGGGTCGAACGTGAACGCGCTGTGGTGTTTTTGCTCAGCGGCTATCGCGTTCCTCACCCGTGACCAGGAAGACCACCCGCGCGGGGTAGGCTGGCGGATCGTTGCGCCGCCGTTCCGCGTTCGGCTTCGTACGCCAATATCCCGAATTTGCCGTGGTTTTGGACGAAAATGAAGCTCTTGAGGGCGGACGTGCCGGGAGGCGTGCTCGCTCGTTCTCGCTATCGGGGCGTCGGTGCGCACCGGTCGGCGCGTCGCACGAGCGGTTGGAAGGAGCACTAGCAGTGGGCGAGGGGTACGCATGACCGACACCGGCCAGGTCCCGGGCCAGGGACAGCCGGAGAGCACAGGCGGACACCGCGGGCAGCCGCAGGCCGTGCCCACCCCTGCCGACCCCGGCTCCGCCCAGCACCCCGGCGACTACCCCTACCTCGGCCCCGGTGACGGCGCCGTCGAGGAGGACGACCTGCTGATGCCAGGCGCCCAGGGCGCCTGGAGCGAGCAGGGCGCCCAGCAGGTGCCGCAGCCCGCCCAGCAACTCCCGCAGCCGCAGGCCGTGCCGCCGCAGCCGGCCGCACCGTACGACCCCGCCACCGGCGCCCCGGTTGCCGCCTACGAACCGGTGGCCGCCCCGGTCGGCGACCACGAGACCGGAGGCCGGGACTCCGGTTCCGTCGACCTCGGCGCCGTCCGCATCCCGCCGCCCGCCGCGCCCCAGCAGCCGGCCCGCGCCCGCGGCACCGCCGCGCCCCGCCGCCCGCTCCACATGGGCCCGCCGGTCCCGGACGCGACCGGCGGCGTGGTCCGCTCGCTGGCCGACCGCGGCCCCGCGGACGCGCCCCAGCCGGCCGCCCGGCAGGCCGCCCCGGCCCCCGGCCCCGAGTACCTCGACGCCCCCGTCGAAACCGCCCAGCCGCTCCCGCAGCCCACCGAGGGCCAGCCCGTGGAGCCGCAGCCCGCCGCCGGGCAGCCCGTCGCAGCCGAGTCGGCGCCCGGCCAGCCCGTCGCACCCGCGGACGCCGCCCACCAGACCCCGCCGGCCGCCCCGCTGCCGGCGCCCGGCCAGCCGCCCTACGTGGGCCAGGCGTACGCCGAGCAGTCCTACGGGGCCGCGGGTCAAGGCCCGCTGCCCGGGCCGCAGTTGGGCCAGATCCCTGCCCACGTGCCGGTCCAGGCGCAGCCGTGGCCGGAGGCGCCCGCCCAGGCCGCGGTGGAGACGGCCGTGCCGCAGGGGCCGGCGCAGGAGGCTCAGCCGCCCGTGAACCAGGCGCCGGAGGGCCCCGGTTCGCCGGCCCAGCCGCCGGTCGCAGCGGTGCCGCAGGACGTCCAGGGGGAGGTCCAGGCGGGCGTCCCGCAGGACGCCCAGCCGCCCGTGCAGCCCGACGTCCAGGACGGCGCGCTGCCCACCGAGCAGCCGCCGGCCGCGCACCAGCCGGCCGAGCAGCCGTCCGTTGAGCAGCCCCCCGCCGAGCAACTGCCGGCCGAGCGGGTCGCGGTGGCGCAGGCGGCGGCGGAGCAGATGCCGCAGGCCGAGGCCGTGCAGGCGGAACAGCCCCGGCAGGGTGCTGCGGAGCAGCCGCGGGAGATGCCGGGGGAGCGGCAGGAGCCGGTGGCGGAGGCCGTCGCCCCTGAGGCGGTCGAGGCCGTCGCCGCTCCCATCGTGGTGGACGCGACCGGTGTCGCCACCCAGGACGTTCCGGCCGAGGCTCCGGCGGAGGCCGGCACCCCCGAGGCCGCCGCCGCTCCGGCCGCCGCACAGGCGCCCGTCGGGCAGCCGTCGCCCCCGACCGAGGCCCCGGCCCCGGCGGTGGCCCCGGCCCCGGTCGCGGACGCGGAGCCCGCGATCGACGCCGCCCAGCAGGCCGACGCCGTCGAGCCCGCCCCCGCGCAGGCCCAGCCCCAGCCGACCCCGGCCCCCGAGCAGCCCGCCGCCGACGCCACCGCCCCGGCCGCCCAGGACACCGTCCCGGCCGCGCCGCAGCAGCCCGAGGCGGTGGAGGCGCCCGCCGCCGGCCAGCCGCCGGTCGCCGAGCCCGCCCCGGCCCCCGCGGAGCCGGCCGAGCAGCCCGCCGCCCAACAGCCGGCCGAGCAGCCCGCCGCCCAACAGCCGGCCGACGCCCCGGCGGACCAGGCCCCGGCCCCCGCCCCGGAGCAGCCGCAACCCGAAGCGGCCCCGGCCCCGCAGCCCACTCCCGAGCCCGCTCAAGCACCGGACCCCGAGGCCACCGTCGAGGCCACCGAGCCCGCCGCCACCCCGGAACAGCCGGCCCAGCAGCCCGAGCAGCCCGTCGCCGAGGCCCAACAGCCCGCCGACGCCCAGCAGTCCACCGAGACCGAGGCCGAGCCGGCCCCCGCGGACGCCACCCCGGCCGACGACCAGCCGGCCGCCCAACAGCCCGTCATAGAGGCGCCCGAGGAACAACCCCAGGACGCCACCGGCCAGTCGCAGCCCGCCGTGGCCGCGGAGGCCGAGGCCCGACAGCCCGCCGCGGAGCCCGCGCAGCCGCCGGCCGCCCCGGCCGAGGCGCAGCCGACCGCGCACCCCGAGGCCGCCGACGCCGCGCAGCCCGAGGCCCCCACCGAGACCCCCGCCCGGCCCGCCGTCGACGAGACCGCCGCCCCCGAGGCGCCGGCCGCCACCCCCCAGATCCCGGCCCAGGCCACCGACGAGCCGGACCCCGCCCCGGCCGCCGAAGAAGCCACCCCGCAGGAGCCCGCCGCCGAGGCCCAGGCCCCCGCCCCCGACCAACTCGTCCCGGCCGAGGCCGACGACCGCCCGCACGCACAGGACGACGCCCAGTTCGTCGAGCACGCCGACGGCGACGACGCGCACCCCGCCGAGTCCCAGGCCCCCACCGCGGAGCCCGAGCCGGCGACCGCCCCCGCGGCCGCCTACGACGACTCCGAGCGCGCCGCCGTGCACCGCGTCATCCGCGAGCGCCGCGACATCCGCAACGGCTTCCGCCCCGACCCGATCCCCAACGAGGTCCTGCTGCGCGTCCTGGAGGCGGCCCACACCGCGCCCAGCGTCGGCCACTCCCAGCCCTGGGACTTCGTCGTCATCCGGTCCGACGAGACCCGCGCCAAGATGCACGAGCTCGCCATGCGGCAGCGCGAGGCGTACGCCCAGTCGCTGCCCAAGGCCCGCGCCAAGCAGTTCCGCGAGCTGAAGATCGAGGCGATCCTCGAAACGCCGGTGAACATCGTCGTCACCGCCGACTCCACCCGCGGCGGCCGGCACACCCTCGGCCGGCACACCCAGCCGCAGATGGCCCCGTACTCCTCCGCGCTCGCCGTCGAGAACCTCTGGCTCGCCGCCCGCGCCGAGGGCCTGGGCGTCGGCTGGGTCAGCTTCTTCGACGAGCGGGAGATGGTCCGCGAACTGGGCCTGCCCGAACACCTCGAAGTCGTCGCCTACCTCTGCGTCGGCTACGTCGACGAGTTCCCGGACGACCCCGAGCTCCTCCAGGCCGGCTGGTCCAAGCGCCGCCCGCTGTCCTGGGTCGTCCACGAGGAGACCTACGGCCGCCGCGCCCTCCCGGGCGAGGACCCGCACGACCTCCTCCAGGAGACCCTCGCCGGCATCCGCCCGCTGGACGCCAAGGCGCTCGGCGAGGCGTGGGAGCGGCAGAAGCGGATGACCAAGCCGGCCGGTGCGCTCGGCATGCTGGAGATCATCTCCGCGCAGCTCTGCGGCCTGTCCCGCAAGTGCCCGCCGCCCATCCCGGAGCCGGCCGCGGTCGCGATCTTCGCCGGTGACCACGGCGTGCACGCCCAGGGCGTGACCCCCTGGCCCCAGGAGGTCACCGGCCAGATGGTCGCCAACTTCCTGGGCGGCGGCGCGGTCTGCAACGCCTTCGCCAACCAGGTCGGCGCCGAGGTCTGCGTCGTCGACGTCGGCGTCGCCGGCGAACTCCCGGCCACCCCCGGCCTGTTGCCCCGCAAGGTCCGCCCCGGCACCGCCGACTTCACCCAGGGCCCGGCGATGACCCAGGAGGACGCCCTCAAGGCCATCGAGGTCGGCATCGAGACCGCCCGGGACCTCGTCGCGGCCGGCAACAAGGCGCTGCTGACCGGCGAGATGGGCATCGCCAACACCACCGCGTCGGCCGCCCTGATCGCCGTCTACACCGGCGTCGACCCGGCCGAGGTCACCGGCCGCGGCACCGGCATCAACGACGAGACGCACGCCCGCAAGGTCGAGGTGGTCCGCCGCGCCCTGGAGCTCCACCAGCCGGACCCGGCCGACCCGATCGGCATCCTCGCCGCCCTCGGCGGCCTGGAGCACGCGGCCATGGTCGGCCTGATCCTCGGCGGCGCCTCGCTGCGCACCCCGGTGATCCTCGACGGCGTCAGCGCCGGCGCCGCCGCCCTGGTCGCCCGGGCCATCGCCCCCGAGGCCCTGGCCGCCTGCATCGCCGGCCACCGCAGCGCCGAGCCCGGCCACGTCGCCGCGCTCAACAAGCTCGGCCTGCGCCCGCTGGTCGACCTCGACCTGCGGCTCGGCGAGGGCACCGGCGCCCTGTTGGCGCTCCCCGTCGTGCAGAGCGCCGCCCGCGCCATGCACGAGGTCGCCACCTTCGACGCCGCCGGGGTCACCGAAAAGAGCTGACACCGGGGCCGGCCGGTAGGCGGCCGCCCCCGCATGACCCCCGGCCCGCAGCCCCATAGGCTGTGGGCCGGGGCCGTACGTCTCCCTCGGCCGTCCCCCTCTCAGCCGCTCCGGCGCCGCAGCGACTGACACGGTCGTCGAACTCGCACCACTCCACGAGGAGCCACACCACCATGGCCGAGCCCGTCGCCGAACACGTCGCCTACCCCGTCGGACTGCGGCTCTCCGGCCGTCGCGTGGTCGTCCTCGGCGCCGGCCAGGTCGCCCAGCGCCGCCTCCCCGCGCTCCTCGCCGCCGGCGCCGACGTGCTGCTGATCTCCCCGTCCGCCACCGCCTCCGTCGAGGCCATGGCCGACGCCGGCGAACTGCGCTGGGAGCGCCGCCGCTACCGTCCCGGCGACCTCGACGGCGCCTGGTACGCGCTGATCTCCACCGACGACCCCGAGGCCAACGCCGCCGCCTCCCGGGAGGCCGAGGAACGCCGCGTCTGGGCGGTCCGCTCCGACGACGCCGAGGCCGCCACCGCCTGGACCCCGGCCACCGGCCGCAGCGAGGGCGTCACCGTGGCCGTCCTCACCGGCCGCGACCCGCGCCGCTCCGCCGCCGTCCGCGACGCCATCGTCGAGGGCCTGCGCGACGGCAGCATCGCCGCCCCGCGCCACCGCCGCCCGCACACCCCCAGCGTGGCGCTGGTCGGCGGCGGCCCCGGCGACCCCGACCTGATCACCGTCCGCGGCCGCCGCCTGCTCGCCGAGGCCGACGTCGTCATCGCCGACCGGCTCGGCCCGCGCGACCTGCTCGCCGAACTCCCGCCGCACGTCGAGGTGATCGACGCCGCGAAGATCCCGTACGGCCGCTTCATGGCCCAGGAGGCCATCAACAACGCCCTCATCGAGCACGCCAAGGCCGGCAAGGCCGTGGTCCGCCTCAAGGGTGGCGACCCGTTCGTCTTCGGCCGCGGCATGGAGGAGGCCCAGGCGCTCGCCGAGGCCGGCATCCCCTGCACCGTCGTCCCCGGCATCTCCAGCACCATCTCCGTCCCCGGCGCCGCCGGCATCCCCGTCACCCACCGCGGGGTGGCCCACGAGTTCACCGTCGTCAGCGGCCACGTCGCCCCCGACGACGCGCGCTCCCTGGTCGACTGGCCGGCGCTCGCCAAGCTCCGCGGCACCCTCGTCATCCTCATGGGCGTGGAGAACAGCGGCGCCATCGCCGCCAAGCTCATAGCGTGCGGCCGCCCCGCCGACACCCCCGCCGCCGTCGTCCAGGAGGGCACCACCGCCGCCCAGCGCCGCGTGGACGCCACCCTCGCCACCCTCGGCGAGACCGTACGGGCCGAGGGCGTCCGCCCGCCCGCCGTCATCGTCGTCGGCGACGTGGTCGGCCTCACCCCGCCCGCCCCCGCAGCCCAATAGCCCCCACGCGCCCGGCCCCTTTAACCGCGCGCGCCCGCCCCTTCGCCCCCCGACACCGACAAGGCACCCTCTCCCCGTGGCAGAAATCATCACCGTCGAGGACCCGGACGACCCGCGGCTGCGCGACTACACCGACCTCACCGACGTCGAGCTGCGCCGCCGGCGCGAACCGGCCGAAGGACTCTTCATCGCCGAGGGCGAGAAGGTCATCCGCCGTGCCCGGCACGCCGGTTACGAGATGCGCTCGATGCTCCTGTCGTCCAAGTGGGTCGACGTGATGCGCGACGTCATCGACGAGGTCCCGGCCCCGGTCTACGCCGTCAGCCCGGACCTCGCCGAGCGCGTGACGGGCTATCACGTGCACCGCGGCGCCCTCGCCTCCATGCAGCGCAAGCCGCTGCCCAGCGCCGCCGAACTCCTCGCCGGCACCCGCCGGATCGCGGTCATGGAGGCGGTCAACGACCACACCAACATCGGCGCCATCTTCCGCAGCGCCGCGGCCCTGGGAATGGACGCGGTCCTCCTCTCCCCGGACTGCGCCGACCCCCTCTACCGCCGCTCGGTGAAGGTCTCCATGGGCGCGGTGTTCTCCGTCCCCTACGCCCGGTTGGAGAGCTGGCCGCGTGACCTGTCCGCCGTACGGGAGGCCGGTTTCCGCCTCCTCGCCCTGACCCCGGCCGAGGGCGCCACCGACCTCAACGAGGTGGCCCCGCACACCCTCGAACGCGTCGCCCTCATGCTCGGCGCGGAGGGCGGCGGCCTGACCACGGGTGCCCTCCGCGCCGCCGACGCATGGGTCCGCATCCCCATGGCCCACGGCATCGACTCCCTCAACGTAGGCGCCGCCGCCGCGGTCTCCTTCTACGCGGTCACCGCACCGACACCCCCAACGAAGTAGCCCCCACCCCCACCCGCGGAACGCCCAGCCCCATCCACCCGCGGAACGCCTAACCCCATCCACCCGCGGAACCCGGTCGTCCCAGCCGCCCACGGAACGCTCACTGTCCCTACCCGTGGAGTGCTCGCCGCCCCTACCTGCGGAACGCTCGCCGCCCCTACCCGTGGAGTGCTCGCCGCCCCTACCTGCGGATCGCTTGTTGCTCCCACCCGTGGAGTGCTCGCCGCCCCACCGGCCCGCGGATGCTCGCCCCCGCCACCTCACCCGTGAAACGCCTCGCCCCGCCCCCTCCGCGGAACAGCCCGACGCGCCGGCCCCCCTCGCAGCGGCCCCCGCACCGGCCCTCCCGCGGAATAATCCCCGCCCCCAACCCCGTTGTGGCCCCGCAGGGGGCCCGCGCACCCCCTAGGGGACGCCCCCTCAGCCACCCCCACCACCAACCAACACCACGGAGTGAACCACCCCTGATCCCGCATCAGGGACGGCAGGCGAACGTGTGCGAGTCCGCCGCAGACCCCACAGCCTCAGCCCAACTCCCCAGCAACTCCCGCACCCGCACCCGCATCCGGGCCCCCAACCTCATACGACACCTCGTACGACGCAACGCTCACCGGCCGCTCCCCGCCCAGCCCCCGAGTCGGCCCCTGGCACCCCTGGGCGGCCGCGATCCCCAGCGCCACCAGCAACGTCACCACCACGAACACCACGACCCGCTGCCGCAGCAGCCGCCGGTCCGGCCCCGGCCGCCGACCCCCGGAGCCGGTGCGCACCGCAGGACGTGAACCGTTTCGCCCCGTAGGACGGGAGGCCGGACCCCGCCCCCCGTTACGCCCACCGGTCCGCGGATTCGTCCCCGACGCCGGGCCCTGCGCCCGCGCCGCCGAATCCCGCACGGCCGCGTCCCGCGCCGCCGCCGCCGGGCGGGCCGGCCGCGGCCGCGCCCCCGACGCGCCCCCCGTACCCCGCTCGGTCCGCTGCCGCGCGTACTCCTCTGCCCGCTGCCCGGTCGGACGCTCCGACGGCCGCCGCTCGGCACGGCCCCAACCGTCCCCGCTCCCGGGCCCGTTCTCCCACGCCCCGCCCGACAGCCCGTGCGCCTCACGGGCCGCGATCTCCTTCAGCCGCAGCGACAGCGACAGCGTGCTGGGTCGGTCCGCCGGGTCCTTGGCGAGGCACGCCGCGAGCAGCGGCGCCAACGCGTCGGGCACCCCGGCCAGGTGCGCCTCCTCATGGACGACGCGGTAGAGCATGACCTCCGAACTGCCTTGCCCGAACGGCGAGTCCGCGGTGCAGGCGTACGCCAGCGTGGCGCCCAGCGAGAAGATGTCGGTGGCCGGCGTCACCGCGGCGCCGCGCACCTGCTCCGGCGCCAGGAAGCCGGGCGAGCCGACCGCCGTCCCGACGTGCGTCAGTGTGCTGGCCCCGGTCGCCCAGGCGATCCCGAAGTCGATGATCCGCGGCCCCTTGGGCGACAGCAGGATGTTGGACGGCTTCAGGTCCCGGTGCACCACGCCCGCGTCATGGACGGCCAGCAGCCCTTCGGACAGCGCCGCGCCGACGGCGGCGACCTGCGCGGGGGAGAGCGGCCCCTCCTCGTTCACCTTGTCGTGCAGCGAGGGCCCGGGGACGTACTGGGTCGCGAACCACGGGCGGTCGGCGTCCAGATCGGCCGCCACCAGCCGGGCCGTGCAGCCGCCGCGGATCCGTCGGGCGGCCGAGACCTCGCGGGCGAACCGCGACCGGAACTCCTGATCCTCCGCCAGATCCGGCCGGATCACCTTCAACGCGACCCGCTGCCCGCGCTTGTCCGAGCCGAGGTAGACCACGCCCATTCCGCCCGCGCCGAGCCGGCGGTGCAGCCGGAACGATCCGACGACACGCGGGTCCTCGCGCCGGAGCCGCATCATCGCCATGTCCGTCCCCTGCCTGCGGTGGGGAGGCCCCACTCCGCTCAACCGTCTGACGTGGCACAGCTTACGGATTGACGGCTCGCTGTGCTGAGAGGCCGCGCATGCGTCGGTAACCGGATTACCGGTCGCCGCCGCGATCCCCGCCGCACGGAAGGAAATCGCTCCGCCCTCCCGCCTCGCTACCCGCGCTCGGCCCCAATGATCCCTTTCTCAACGGAGTTTGACGGTAAGAAAGGTGACGGCGCGACGGACCCGGCGGGCGCCGCGGATTTCGCGCCGCTGTCGGTGCGGCGGCGCACGGGGGAGCGCCCCGAGTGATCGAAGTCACCGTTTCGGCGCCCGCGCAACCGGTAATCCTCCCCGCCCGCCGTGTGCCCTGTCCCCGCGTCGCACGCCCCTCTCAGGGATCTCCCGGGGTTCCGCTGCGTGCTCTCCACCCAGGGGAGTACGCGGTTCCCCACCCCGTCATCCTCCTGGAGGCCAGGCAAGCGGTACGACGGCATGACGCCCGGCCTTTCCCGCGCGCCTAGGCTTGAGGTCAAGCGGCGGGCGCAGCACTCGTCCCCCGAGGTCAGACGCCCGCCGCCCTGGATCAGGACAGGAGCGGGTTCGATGGCGCACAGCACGGGGCGGACGGCCCTCCGGACGCGGGGCCGCAGGGCCACCACCGTGTTCGGCGGCACCCGGCACTCGGGCACCCGCCATCCCCTCGTCGCGGTCGCCATGGTGCTGCCGTTGGCGTTCCTCCTGGCCGTGGTCTTCGGCGGCTGGGAGGCCGTCGTCACACAGGCGTCGTCCGTGGTCGGAATGCTGGGGCGCTGAGCGGCGCCCCGGTCCCGGGAGAGCGGCCCGGGACGGGGACTTCCGACCGAAACCCCGTGGGGACGGGGGTGCGGCGGACGGCACGAGTGGCCGGGCATCTGGGGAGATGCCCGGCCATCGGGCTTTCCGGGCAGCCACCGGACGCCCGCACGCTCTCCGAACTCCCTGCCCGCCCGCGGAAGTTGACCACCGAGGCGGGCCCCGACACACACCAAGGGCCGGAGCTTCTCGCTCCGGCCCTTGGATTTCCGGTGGACGATACTGGGATTGAACCAGTGACCTCTTCCGTGTCAGGGAAGCGCTCTCCCGCTGAGCTAATCGTCCTCGGGACCGCGGATTTCGTGGATCACCGCGGGTACTGCGTGCGCGATACTGGGATTGAACCAGTGACCTCTTCCGTGTCAGGGAAGCGCTCTCCCGCTGAGCTAATCGCGCGGGGACCTGCATGTTGCCAGGTCAGTGGACGATACTGGGATTGAACCAGTGACCTCTTCCGTGTCAGGGAAGCGCTCTCCCGCTGAGCTAATCGTCCTTGGAGGTGGAGACGGGATTTGAACCCGTGTAGACGGCTTTGCAGGCCGTTGCCTCGCCTCTCGGCCACTCCACCAGGAGTGTGCGGGGGGCTCGGGATGGTGATCCCCCACATCGAGCGGACGACGAGACTCGAACTCGCGACATCCACCTTGGCAAGGTGGTGCTCTACCAACTGAGCTACGTCCGCGGGTGGCTCTCCCAGACCAGGTCGGGGAGCTCCCTGTCCTCCGGGGCGCTTTCGCGTCCCGGCGACGTGTTGAACTCTAGCGGATTCCTGGGCCAGTACAAAAACGCGTTTGTGCAGCGTGCTGCGGTGCTCGCTCGACCCGGGCGATCGACGGTGCCCCGCCATAGACTCACTGACGTGCACGATTTCGCTCCGATGGCCCGCTTCGGCGGGCTGATAGCCACCGACCTGCGCGATGTCACCAGCGATCCCGCGGCACTGGATTCCGCGGGTTGGTGGGCGGTGACCGCCGACTTCGAGGGGGGCGTGGTCTGCGCCCGCTTCGCCGACGTGCGGCCGGCCACCGCCGCGGACGCCCCCGCGCCCGACGCCTGGCGCGGCCCCTTCCCGACGGACTGGCGCAGCTCCATGGACCGCGCCGCCTATACGGACGGCGTCCGCCGCGTCCGTGCCCACATCGCGGCCGGCACGGTCTACCAGGTCAATCTCTGCCGGGTGTTGACCGCGGCGCTGCCCGACCCCGAGCGCTCCGACGTGGACGCACTCTCCGCCGTCTTGGCGCGCGGGAACCCCGCGCCGTATGCCGGAACGATTCGCCTGCCCGATCACGGCGTCGAGATCGCCACCGCCTCGCCGGAGCTCTTCCTGCGCCGGGACGGCCGCACCGTCGAGTCCGGCCCCATCAAGGGCACCGGACGCACCGAGGCGGACCTCTCGGGGAAGGACCGGGCGGAGAACGTGATGATCGTGGACCTGGTCCGCAACGACCTGGGGCGGGTGTGCGGCACGGGTTCGGTCACCGTCCCCGCGCTGTGCGCGGTGGAGGAACACCCGGGCCTCGTCCACCTCGTCTCCACGGTGCGGGGCGAACTGGCCGAGTCCCACGAGAAGACGGCGTGGGCCGATCTCCTCGACGCCACCTTCCCGCCCGGGTCGGTCACCGGAGCCCCCAAGTCCAGTGCGCTGCGGATCATCGACGAGTTGGAGACCGCCCCGCGCGGCCCGTACTGCGGCGGCATCGGCTGGGTGGACGCCGACCGCGGGACCGGCTGGCTCAACGTCGGCATCCGCACGTTCTGGATCGACCGCGCCACCCCCGAGGGCCCGGTGCTCCGGTTCGGCGCCGGGGCCGGGATCATCTGGGACTCGGACCCCGAGCGGGAGTGGGCGGAGACCGAGTTGAAGGCGCGCCGACTGCTCGCGGTAGCGTCCGGTGAGCACGAAGTGAGCGGAGGACGGAAGCGATGAAGATCTGGTTGGACGGAGCACTGCGGGACGCCGAGGGCGCCCGGGTCTCGGTCTTCGATCACGGCCTGACGGTCGGCGACGGGGTCTTCGAGACGATCAAGGCCGAGCGGGGCCGGGCCTTCGCCCTCACCCGCCACCTGGAGCGCCTGGCGACCTCAGCCCGCGGCCTCGGGCTGCCCGCCCCCGACCTCGACGAGGTCCAACGCGGCTGCACCGCCGTCCTGGAGGCCAACCCGATGCCCCTGGGCCGACTGCGGATCACCTACACCGGGGGCGTCTCCCCGCTCGGCTCGGACCGCGGCGAGGCCGGCCCCACCCTGGTCGTCGCGCTCTCGGAGACCGGCCGGCGGCCCGACACCACCGCCGCGGTCACCGTCCCCTGGACGCGCAACGAGCACGGCGCCCTCGCCGGCCTGAAGACCACCTCGTACGGCGAGAACGTCGTCGCCCTCGCCCGCGCCCGTGAACAGGGCGCCTCCGAGGCGCTGTTCGCCAATACGGCCGGCGCGCTCTGCGAGGGCACCGGCTCCAACGTCTTCGTCGTCCTCAACGGCGAACTGCACACCCCGCCGCTGGCCTCCGGCTGCCTGGCCGGCATCACCCGCGCCCTGACCATCGCCTGGGCCGGCGCCAAGGAGACCGACCTGCCGCTCGCGGCCCTGGAGAGCGCCGAGGAGATCTTCCTGACCTCCACGTTGCGCGACGTCCAGGCCGTGACCCGGATCGACGGCCGCCAACTCGCCGACGGGCCGGGCCCGGTGACCGCCGAGGCGATGCGGATCTTCGAACGGGAATCGGCCGCGGACTTCGACCCGCGCTGATGATGACGGGCCGCGGGCGGGCGAGTAGAAAGTCCTCGTGACGACTACTCTGCGCCCCGCGGGCCCCGAGGTACGGCACGACGACGGCCGCCGGTCCCGCCCCTACGACATCTGCGTCAACAGCCGCCGGGTCGGCGGGATCCAGCTGGCCACGGACGCCCGCTTCGGGCCGACCGCCGGGCGGATCGAGGCCCTGACGGTCGACGCCCCCGACCGGCACCGCGGCCGCGCCACGGTCGCCGCGCTGGCCGCCGAGGAGGTGCTGCGCGGCTGGGGCTGCCGGCAGATCGAACTGACCGTGCCCGCCGAGGCGGAGGCCGCGGTACGCCTCTCGGCCGCCCTCAATTACACCGAACGCAGCCGCATCATGTCCCGGCCCCTGACCCGCCCGGGCCCGCTCCCGGACGGCAGCGCCGATCGCCCGTTGGCCGACGCCGAGTTCGCGGCCTGGCGGGACGCCGCGATCGCCGAGCACGTCCGGCAGGAGACCGCCCAGGGGATGCCCCGTGAGCGCGCCGAGGAGATCTCCCCGGGCAGGCACGACGCCCTGCTCCCCGAGGGTGCGGCCACCGCCGGCCAGGTACTACGGGTCCTCGTCCACGAGGGCGTCGACGTCGGCACCCTCTGGCTCGCCCTCCGGCTCCCCGGGCAGCCCGGTGGCTACGTCATGGACGTGCGGGTCGTGCCCGAGCGCCGCGGGGAGGGGCACGGCCGCAGCCTGATGCTCGTCGCCGAACGCGAGACCCAGGCCGCGGGACGCTCCTCCCTGGCGCTCAACGTCACCCCGGACAACGTCCCGGCGCTCGGCCTGTACCGCGCACTGGGCTACCGGACGTCCGCCTACCGGCTCTGGAAGCCGATCCTCTGACCGGCCCGGAGCGCCCCTTCCGGGCCGCTTCGGCGCCGTCGCGCGGCGCGTCAGCCCACCGCGTCGTCCTGCTCGCCCAGCAGCCGCTCGACGAGCTCCTCGATCCGGGCCCGCAGGCCCTCCTGGCTCTTGCCGCCGTCCAACCGCTCGCCGCCGACCACATACGTCGGGGTGCCGGTGACCCCGATGGCCTTGCCCTCGGCCTGGTCGGCGTCGACCACCAGCAGGTGCCGCCCGTCGATCAGCGCGGTGTCGATCTCCTCGGCGTCCAGTCCGAGTTCCCCGGCGGCGTCCAGCAGCGCCTGCTCGCCGCGCCTGCCCACCTCCTCGGTCCGCGCCAGCACCGCCTCGATGTACGGCCAGCCCCGACCCTGCTCTACGGCCTCCTCGGCGGCCTGGGCGGCCGCGTAGGCGTGCTTGTGCTTGGCCAGCGGGAAGTGGCGCAGCCGGATCTCCAGGCGGTCGCCGAAGCGCTCGCGCAGCGCCCGTACGTCGGTCAGGGCGGTGGCGCAGTCCGGGCACTGCAGGTCGCACCACACGTCGAGGACGGGGCTGGCGGGGCTGGCGGGATGGTGGGGGCCGGAGACGGCGGCGTCGTTCATGGGGCCAGTGTTCCAGCCCGCCGCGCTGGCCAGGAACCCGGACCTGCGGAGGAGGGAGACCCCGAGATCTCCCTGAGGTCGTGGTCGGAACATGGCCTGCGAGGGGTCCGAGAGGGCAGGATGGAGGTGAGCGCGGAACGACCGCTCGCCCCCTCGACCGGCAGGAGGACCGGATGCTGACCTCGACAGTCTGTGCCGCGGTATCGGCAGCGGGCCTGGGTATTGCCGCGCTGACCGCCTACCGAAAGCGCTTCCTGGCCGCGACCCGGATCGCCGCCTTCGCCCTGATCCCGATCGGCCTGGTGATGACGGGCGTCATCGACTGGGTCACCAGCATCGTCCTCAAGCCCACGGTCTGGGCCGGGTTCGGGGTGCTCGCGCTCTCCGCGGTGCTGTTCGCGATCGGCAGGCTGGCGGAGCGGCGGCGCGGGATACCGGGCCGCAAGGAGCGCCGGGCCGCGACGGATTCCGGGGCTCCGGCGGTGGCGCCGGCCGCCTCCGCGCCCTCCCTCGGCTCCGGCCGGAAGGCCCCCAAGGCCCAGAAGGCCGCCGCGGCCCCGGGCACGGACGTTGCCCCCAAGGATGACTTCTCGGACATCGAAGCGATCCTGAAAAAGCACGGGATTTGATGAACTCCCGCTGCTGACAGGGCTTTTGGGGATTCCGGGACGATCATCTGCGCGATGATGCGCACGAGATGAACGATGAGTGCGCCCTCGCCCAAGACGACGCCCCGTCCGCCGAACCGCGCGGTTGTCTTTTCGCGCTGTCCCAGCCGCCGTTGATGCTCTTCCTCGCCATCATCGGCCTACTGCTCCTCCTAGGCGCGGTACACGACCTCTACATCCTCTGAACGCCGACGGGCGCGTGTCGGAGCGGGTCGGACGGACCCCGTTGCCGAAGGGCGGGCGGCCGCGCCGCGGTCGCTCAGCTCGCCGCCTCCCGCCGCCGGGCGCGGTACGCCGCGACGTGCAGCCGGTTCCCGCAGGTCCGGCTGTCGCAGTAGCGCCGCGAGCGGTTGCGGGAGAGGTCGACGAAGGCGTGCCGGCAGTCCGGGGCCTCGCAGTGCCGCAGCCGCTCGCGCTCCCCGGCGACGAGGATGAAGGACAGCGCCATCCCGCCGTCCGCGGCCAGATGGTCGGCGACGGAGGCGCCCGGCGCGAAGTAGTGGACGTGCCAGTCGTAGCCGTCGTGGTCGGTCAGCCGCGGGGTGGTGCCCGCCGAGGCGACCAGCGTGTTCAGCCGCGCGGCCGCGGTGCGGTCGTCGTCGGCGGCGAAGACCCCGGCGAACCGCGCCCGCACGGCCCGCACGGCCGCCAGGTCGTCCGGCCCCAGCGCGCCCACGTCACTGATCGCGTTGCGCCGGACGAAGTCCTGCAG
Organism: Streptomyces sp. NPDC090442; assembly: GCF_044769405.1. Classification (NCBI taxonomy): domain Bacteria; kingdom Bacillati; phylum Actinomycetota; class Actinomycetes; order Kitasatosporales; family Streptomycetaceae; genus Streptomyces; species Streptomyces sp. NPDC090442. The sequence continues at coordinate 17,061 of NZ_JBIVXW010000037.1, read as the reverse complement.
GGCCGCGAGGTCGGTCAGGCTGTCCGGGGCGCCGGGGGAGTCGCCTTCGGGCGCGGTGTTCAGCAGATCGACGACCGCGTCCAGCGCGCACCGGGTGTCATGGGTGATCAGCACGGTTCCGCTCCCTGGCCGGGTGGGGTCGGCCGGTGCCGCCCCGGTGTCGTTGGCGAATGGTCGCCGACTCTAGCGCCTGGAACGGGCTTCGGCGCCGTCCCCGCGGTGCTCCGCGGCGACGGCGCCGAAAGTGTGCCGTGTGAACTTGTCGGTCCTGCGCCGTCTCCCCGAGTTGGACGGTCGCAATGGTGAGCGGGCGGATGCGATGGGTGTGCGTGCTGCGTCTCAGCTCTCCGCCAGGATGTGGGAGAGCTCGGTGTCGAGATCGAAATGCCGATGCTCCGTACCGGGCGGTACGGCGGCGTCGGTCCGCTTCAGGAACGATTCCAGCGCCCGCGCGGGGGCCTCCAGGAGGGCTTCCCCCTCCGGGGAGCTCAGGGCGATGCAGACGACGCCCTGCCCGTGGCTCCGGGACGGCCAGACGCGGACGTCTCCAGTGCCCGTGGGCCGGTGCAGGCCCTCGGCGAGGAGGTCGCGGGCGAAGACCCACTCAACCGTTTCCTCGGCTCCGGTATGGAAGGTGGCATGCACGGCATACGGATCGGCCGTGTCATACCGCAGGCCCGCGGGTACAGGCAGTGAGGACTCGCTCGACACAACGAGGCGCAGGTGCAGCTCGCAGCTGACCGTGGTGTTCATAAGCGCCAGGGCCTTTCGCTCAGTGTGCGCTCGGGGATTCGCACGTCGGCGAAATCGACATGCCACCTACGGTGCCGTTGTAAACCCCTCTGACGGTTTTGGGTGGCTTCTGGTACCTCTTACGGCGGATTGCGTGATCGTCCTGGGCGGTGTTTCGGCCAGGTGATCTTGGCGGCGCGTTGACGATTTGGATACGCAGAGTAACGGGTGTCGGGTCGTCGCGTGGTGATCTTGGGTGGCTCGGCGTGCCGGGTGCGACGGGGGTGTTTCCTCGTGCGGGGCGAGTGGTGCTCGCCCGGGGTGGCCGCTCGAAGATCGTCGGGGCGGTCGGGGTGGTCGGAGACGCCTCCGACGTGCGGTAATGTTGGCGATGCGCCCGGGCGATTAGCTCAGTGGGAGAGCGCTTCGTTCACACCGAAGAGGTCACTGGTTCGAACCCAGTATCGCCCACCCGGGACGGCGGCCCGGAGACTCCAAGTCTCCGGGCCGCCGCGTTTGTTGGGCGCTGTGCGAGCGGCGGGGAGCACACTGGGATCATGTCCGCCCCGCCCGGTCGTCCGCGTCGTCTGCACCGCTACCGCTTCCGTAACGTCTGGCTGCTGAGTGCGCCGCCCACCGTGGTCTATGCGGTGTTGGGGCGGGCCGAGAGTTATCCCGGGTGGTGGCCGCAGGTGCGGGCGGTGGCTCCGCTGGAGGGTGGCGGTGGTGCTGCGCGGTTCCGGTCCTTCCTGCCGTACGAACTGGCCGTGGTGGTGCGGGAGACCGTGCGGGATCCGGGGGCCGGGGTGTTGGAGATAGCGATGGGCGGGGACCTGGACGGCTGGGCGCGGTGGACGGTCGTGCCGGGGGAGAGCGGCACCCGGGCGGTCTTCGAGCAGGACGTGGAGGTCCGCAAGCCGGCGCTGCGGCGGTGGGCGTGGCTGGGGCGGCCGCTGTTCCGGATCAATCACGCGCTGATGATGCGGGCCGGGCGGCGTGGGTTGGCGGCCTGGCTGGCCCGCGGGTGAGGGGACGGAACAGGGATTTGATGGAAGGGCGCGGCGGCCTGTATTGTTCAGGTCGTTCGCAGGGGAAACCCCGCGGAAACTCGGGCGATTAGCTCAGTGGGAGAGCGCTTCGTTCACACCGAAGAGGTCACTGGTTCGAACCCAGTATCGCCCACCGGGATCAGGGAGCCGGGCCGCCAACAGGCGGCCCGGCTCCCTGCGTTGGGGCGGTGCGTGCGTGGGCGGCGCGGTGGTCGTTCCGGTCGTGGTGTCGTGGTCTTGGGTGAGGCGGGGTCAGGCGGCGGCGGGGAGTTCGGGGCGGAGCGGCCAGTGCGGGTCGACGGCCTCGGGGGAGCCGGTGCGGGCGAACCACGCCTGGAGCCCGCGGGCCTGGGCCGCGTACCAAACCGCCTGCCGGGTGTGCAGTTCGGCCGGTTCCAGCCCCGCCAGTCGGTCGGCGAAGCGGCGGCCCACCTCCCGGACCACCCGGAGCGCGGCCATGGCGTCCGCGGCCGCCTCGTGGGCGTCGGTCAGCTCGATCTCGTAGTGCGCGCACAGGTCGGTGAGGGTGCGGCGGCCCTTGCGGTAGCGGTCGAGGTGCTTGTCCAGGACGCGGGGGTCGAGGACGTGCAGCGGTTGCGCCCCCAGGTAGGTGGCCAGGGAGCTGGCGCGGTGGCGCTTCAACTCCCGTTCCATGAGGGTGAGATCGAACGGGGCGTTCATCACCACCAGGGGGCGGCCGGCCACCGCCTGGGCGGCCAGCGCGCGGGCCACCTCCTCCAACACCGGCGCAGGCCAACGGCCGTGCAGCGCGAGGTGGTCGGCCGTCAGGCCGTGCACGGCCTGCGCGGCCTCCGGTATCTCCACCCCGGGGTTGATCAGCCAGCGGGTGACGCGCGGCGCGGCGCGCGGGGTCTCCTGTACCACCAGGGCGGCGGAGACGATGCGATCGCGCTCGACGTCGATGCCCGTCGTCTCGGTGTCAAAGGCGGCCAGCGGACCGTCATACCAGCGCGGCATCATCCAACTCCTCGCGGTCGTACGGGGGATGACGGTGCACGTCACCCGTGCTGGTGATACCCGACTGGCAGTCGGCTCGAACCGCCCTTGTTTGCGGCCCTCTTGACGCGGAGACAACCAAGGTGACGGGTGGCGCGCACCGCGCGGTCCGGCGGTGCAGCCCGCCGGCCCCGGCCCCGCCGCCCGCCCGCAACGATCGGCACAGCCCGGAAGGCACCCGCGATGACCCTCGCGCAGCCCGAACCGGGCGGGCTGTTCCCTACCAGCGACAGATACCCCCCGCCCCCCACCACGCCGCAGCGCGGCGGACTCGCCACGACGGCCTGCATGGAGACGCTCCAAGTGGGCTATCTGCACGCGGTCGCCGCCGCCTCCGGATGCTCGCTGGCGCAGCCCTTCCCGGACAACGGCATCGACTGGCACGTCAGCCATGCCGCGCCCGGTCACACCGTCGACGACGAGGTGACCGTCAAGGTGCAGCTCAAGTGCACCTACCAGATCGCCCCCCGCCCGCCGGGGCCCACCTTTGCCTTCACGCTCGACAACGACCACCTGGTGAAGCTGGCCCGCACCCCGGTGGCGGTGCACAAGATCCTCGTCGTGATGCTGGTCCCGCGGGACCCGGACGACTGGCTGCGGGCCGGCCACGACCACCTCGAACTGCGGCACTGCTGCTACTGGATCAACCTCGCCGGCCATCCGGTGACCGGCCGGCGCAGGACCACCGTGCGGGTCCCGACCACGCGGATCTTCGACGACCGTGCGCTGCGCGAGATCATGACGCGGGTCGGGGCGGGAGGGAGACCCTGATGGACCGGCTGACCGATGACTACGGCGCGCGGCCGCCGGACCCCGCGCGGCTCGACCCGGCAGTGCTGGGCGCCCTGTTGGCCCGGCACGGTTGGCGGCGCCGGGGCGGCGGCGCCGGCCCGTATTCCCGCTGGACACCGCCGGGTGGGGTGGGCGGCACCAGCCTCCTGGTGCCGCACGACCGCCGCTTTCCGGACAGTGCCGAACTGCTCGCCGAGGCGCTGGCCGCGCTGGCGCGCAGCGGCACACCCTCGGCCCGCGAGGTGCTGGTCGGGCTCGCGGTGCCCAGCGACGAGGTCCGCTGGGAGCGCGAGATCCCCGACGGCGGCACCGGCGGGGCGCGCGGGGCGGCGCAGGAGCAACTGCGCGGCGCGGCGCGGGCGATGCTGACCGCCGGCGCACTGGCCAGTTACTCCCGGGCCGGCTTCTACGGCGCCCGCCACCAGCGCCGCGCCGAGGGCTTCCTCGGGCAGGTGCTGATCGGCCCGGCGCCCGCCGGTCGGCACCTGGCCGCCTTCGTCCCCGTACCGGCCGGGCGGGGCGCGGTCGCCGCGCTCCAACGGGCGCTGCACGCGGCCCGGGACGCCACCGACTACCAGCGGGCCACCGGCGGCATGGAGGCGTTCGACGCCGCCGTCGGGCTGGGCGTCTGCCACGAGTTGGCGCAGTCGTTGATCGCGCTGGTGCGGGGCGCGGAGGGGGTGCGGATCGCCCTGGCGTGGTCGCCGGGGGCGGGCACCCCGCCCGGGTTCGCGGCCCGCCCCGAGCCCGTCGAGTTCTCGCCCGGCGACCTGCCCGCCCTCCAACAGGCCGCGCAGCGCTACGTCCAGGCCGAGCCGTCGCTGCCGGTGCGGGTCACCGGCACCGTCGTACGGCTGCGCCGGGAGCGGCCGGACGGCCAGGGGGCGGTGCGGCTGCGGGTGATCTCCGGCGCGGACGTGCGGCAGGTGCGGGCCGCCCTGGGGGAGGAGGACTACCGGATCGCCGGGCACGCGCACCTGGCCGGGCTGCCGGTCCGGGTCTGCGGCCGGCTGGAGAGCCGGGGCGGCTTCCGGCGGATCACCGGGGCCCGGGACGTCACGCCGGTCCCGGTCGACCCGGCCGACCGGGACCGGCTGCTGAAGGCGCTCCTGGACGACCCCGCCGACCCGGTGGACACCGCGGATTCCGGGGGCGCGGTCTTCGACGACCCGGACGCGGCGTGCGAGGGGTCGCCGGCGGACGCCTGAGCGGGCCGCGTTAACCGTTTCGCGGTGCGGTCCGGTGGCTCGGTACGATTCGGGGGCGCAGCAAACGCTGAGTGAGTAAAGAGTCAGGAGAGACCGGTGTCAGACGTCCGTGTGACCGTCCAACGCGATTCCGAGCGGGAAGAACGCGTGGTGACCACGGGCACTACGGCCGCCGACCTCTTCCAGGGTGAGCGCAGCATCGTGGCCGCGCGGGTGGCCGGCGAGCTGCGGGACCTCACCTACGCACTGGCCGACGGCGACGAGGTCGAGCCGGTCGAGATCACCTCCGAGGACGGCCTGAACATCCTGCGGCACTCCGCCGCGCACGTGATGGCGCAGGCGGTGCAGGAGCTCTTCCCCGAGGCCAAGCTCGGCATCGGCCCGCCGATCAAGGACGGCTTCTACTACGACTTCGACGTCGAGAAGCCCTTCCACCCGGACGATCTCAAGCGCATCGAGAAGAAGATGCAGGAGATCCAGAAGCGGGGCCAGAAGTTCGCCCGCCGCGCGGTGTCGGACGAGGCGGCCCGCGAGGAGCTGGCGGACGAGCCGTACAAGCTGGAGCTGATCGGCCTCAAGGGTTCCGCCGCGGACGCCGCCGAGGGTGCCTCCGCCGAGGTCGGCGCCGGCGAGCTGACCATCTACGACAACCTTGACGCCAAGACCGGCGAGCTGTGCTGGAAGGACCTGTGCCGCGGGCCGCACCTGCCCAGCACCCGGCACATCCCGGTCTTCAAGCTGATGCGGTCGGCCGCCGCCTACTGGCGCGGCAGCGAGAAGAACCCGCAGCTCCAGCGCATCTACGGCACCGCCTGGCCGACCAAGGACGAGCTGAAGGCGTACCTGGACTTCCTCGCCGAGGCCGAGAAGCGCGACCACCGCAAGCTCGGTGCCGAGCTGGACCTCTTCTCCGTCCCGGAGCAGATCGGCTCCGGCCTCGCCGTCTTCCACCCCAAGGGCGGCATCGTCCGCCGGGTGATGGAGGACTACTCGCGGCGCCGCCACGAGGAAGAGGGCTACGAGTTCGTCTACACCCCGCACGCGACGAAGGGGAAGCTCTTCGAGACCTCGGGCCACCTGGACTGGTACGCCGACGGCATGTACCCGCCCATGCAGCTCGACGAGGGCGTGGACTACTACCTCAAGCCCATGAACTGCCCGATGCACAACCTGATCTTCGATGCGCGCGGCCGCTCGTACCGTGAACTGCCGCTGCGCCTCTTCGAGTTCGGGACGGTGTACCGCTACGAGAAGTCCGGCGTGGTGCACGGCCTGACCCGGGCCCGCGGCTTCACGCAGGACGACGCGCACATCTACTGCACCCGCGAGCAGATGGCCGACGAGCTGGACCGGACGCTCACCTTCGTGCTCAACCTGCTGCGCGACTACGGCCTGGACGACTTCTACCTGGAGCTGTCCACCAAGGACCCGAAGAAGTTCGTCGGCTCGGACGAGGTCTGGGAGGAGGCCACCGAGACCCTCCGTCAGGTCGCGGACAAGCAGGGCCTCCCGCTGGTCCCGGACCCGGGCGGCGCCGCCTTCTACGGCCCGAAGATCTCCGTCCAGACCAAGGACGCGATCGGCCGCACCTGGCAGATGTCGACGATCCAGCTCGACTTCAACCTGCCGGAGCGCTTCGACCTCGAATACACCGCGGCGGACGGCTCCAAGCAGCGGCCGGTCATGATCCACCGCGCGCTGTTCGGTTCGATCGAGCGGTTCTTCGCGGTGCTGCTGGAGCACTACGCGGGCGCCTTCCCGGCGTGGCTGGCCCCGGTGCAGGCCACCTGCATCCCGATCGGCGACGCGCACGTCCCGTACCTGGAGGACTTCGCCAAGGAGGCGAAGGCCAAGGGGCTGCGGCTTGAGGTGGACGCCTCCTCGGACCGGATGCAGAAGAAGATCCGGAACGCGCAGAAGGCCAAGGTGCCGTTCATGATCCTGGCCGGTGACGACGACCTGGCCGCCGGTGCGGTGTCGTTCCGCTACCGCGACGGTTCGCAGGAGAACGGCATCCCCAAGGAGGAGGCGCTGGCCAAGCTCCTGGACGTGGTGGAGCGCCGCGCGCAGATCTGACGCGCATGACGTGACGAGGGGCGGTTCCATGGGGACCGCCCCTCGCCGCATCTCCGGCCGGCCCGGGAGAATATGCTTCGCCACATGACGAGTGAGCCGGAACAGCAGATCGGAGTCGGGACGCAGGACGCGTTCCAGCGCCTGTGGACTCCCCATCGGATGGCGTACATCCAGGGGGAGAACAAGCCGAGCGGCCCGGGGGCCGGGGACGGCTGTCCGTTCTGCAGCATTCCCGCGAAGTCGGACGAGGACGGTCTGGTGATCGCCCGCGGGGAGCGGGTCTACGCGGTGCTGAACCTCTACCCGTACAACGGCGGGCACCTCATGGTCGTCCCGTTCCGGCACGTCGCCGACTACACCGACCTCGACGAGGCGGAGACGGCGGAGCTGGCGGACTTCACCAAGCGCGCGATGACGGCGCTGCGCACCGCGTCCGGGGCGCACGGCTTCAACATCGGTATGAACCAGGGCTCGGTCGCGGGCGCCGGGATCGCCGCCCACCTCCACCAGCACGTCGTTCCCCGCTGGGGTGGCGACACCAACTTCATGCCGGTGGTCGGGCACACCAAGGTGTTGCCGCAGCTCCTCGCCGACACCCGGGCGATGCTCGCCGCGGCCTGGCCGGCGTAGGCGTCGCACCCCGGTGAACGGGGCGACACGCACCCTGATAAACCGTACAAATCGCCCCGATCGGGAATTCTTCCGCCTCTAATGGGGTGGTGACTTCCCTAGATCGTCGTTCCGTGCTGCGTGCGGCCGCCTCGGCCGCGGCCGTCGGCGCACTCACGACGGGCTGTGACCCGAAGCGGTCGGCGGACGACTCCGCCTCCGCACGGGCCCCCGGCGGGCCGGCCCCCCAGGGGACGGGCCGGCCCGCCGCCCCGCACCCCGCCGCCCGGCCGCCGACCCGGGCGCCCGGCCTCCCCGCGGAGATCGAGCACGGGTCGCGCGCGGGCCACGCGGTGGCCCTCACCTTCCACGGCCGCGGCGACCCGAAGCTGGGGCGGGCGCTGCTGGGCGAGGCCGAGCGGGCCGGCGCCCGGGTCACCGTCCTCGCCGTCGGCGACTGGCTCGACGAGCAGCCCGAGATGGCCCGCCGGATCCTCGACGGCGGCCACGAGCTGGGCAACCACACCATGCACCACCGCAACATCTGTGCGCTGCCCGCGGATGCCGCGTACGCCGAGATCAGCCAGTGCGCCGACCGGTTGCGCAGGCTCACCGGCAGCATCGGCAGCTGGTTCCGCCCCTCGCAGACCCAACGGGCCACCCCGCAGGTGATCCGGCTCGCCCGGAAGGCGGGCTACCCGCACGTCCTGTCGTACGACGTGGACTCCCTCGACGCGAACGATCCCGGGGCCCGGGCCGTCCAGCGCACGGTCCTCGACGGCGTCCGGCCGGGCTCGGTCGTCAGCCTCCACCTCGGGCACGCCGGCACGGTGGCCGCGCTGCCCCCGATCCTCGACGGCCTCCGCCGGCGCGGTCTGCGCGCGGTGACGACAACGGAGCTAGTGACCTGATGGCTGACCGGAACCGTACCCATCCCCGCCCGACCGGCCCCCGCCCCACCCGTCGCGCCGCGCTGCTGGTCGCCGCCTGCGCCCTGGCGGCGGGGTGCAGCGGCGGCGGGGAGTCCGCCCCCGCCGCGCGGCCCGCGTCGGCCGCGCCCCACAAGGCCGTCGTCCAGGGACTGCCCGGCATGCCGCCGGTGCTGAACGCGCACGACCTGTACGCCGCGGACCGGCCCAACCAACTGGCGCCGCAGGTCAAGGACTTCCCGTCGCGGGTGTACGTGCCCAACACCGGTTCCGACACGGTCAGCGTCATCGACCCCAAGACGTACAAGGTCATCGAGACGATCCCGGTGGGCGTGCAGCCGCAACACGTGGTGCCGTCCTGGGACATGAAGACGCTGTGGGTCAACAACAACCGGGGGCACGACCTCACCCCGATCGACCCGGCCACCGGCAAGGCCGGCAAGCCGGTGAAGGTCCACGACCCGTACAACCTCTACTTCACGCCCGACGGGAAGTACGCGGTGGTGATGGCGTCCATGGACCGGCAGTTGGTGTTCCGGGACCCGCACACCATGGAGATCCGCAAGACCCTGCCGGTCGACTGCGCGGGCGTCAACCACGCCGACTTCTCGCCCGACGGCAAGTACTTCATCGTCTCCTGCGAGTTCTCCGGGGAACTGCTCAAGGTCGACACCGCGAAGATGGAGGTGGTCGGCAAGCAGAAGCTGCCGTTCGAGGGCGCGATGCCGCAGGACGTGAAGATCTCGCCGGACGGCAGGACGTGGTACGTCGCCGACATGATGGCCGACGGCGTGTGGATCCTGAACGGCGACACCTTCGGCAAGCCCAAGCTGCTGCCGACCGGCAAGGGCGCGCACGGCCTCTACGTCAGCCGCGACTCCCGCACCATGTACGTCTCCAACCGGGGCGAGGGCTCCATCTCGCTGCTGGACTTCACGTCCGGTGACCTGGTCGACAAGTGGCACATCAAGGGCGGCGGCAGCCCCGACATGGGCGGGGTCTCGTCGGACGGCAAGGTGCTGTGGCTCTCGGGGCGGTACAACTCCGAGGTCTATGCGCTCGACACCGCGACGGGGAAGACGTTGGCGAAGATCCGGGTGGGGGAGGGGCCGCACGGGCTGGCGGTGTACCCGCAGCCGGGGCGGTACTCGTTGGGGCACACCGGGATCTTCCGCTAACCGCCCGGCGGCGGCCCGCCGACGGAGCGGGACGGACAACGGACGGGCGCGCGCCCGGCTTTGCCGCCGTGCGCGCGCCCGTCCGTGCGTGCGGGACCCTCCTACGCGTTGTACTCGTCGGCCTTCTTCGGCTCCGCGCCCTGGACCATGCCGCTGAGCACCAGCGAGCGGTTGTCGAAGCGCTCGGTGTCGACGCCGTTCTCCCGCAGGACGCCCATCGCGGCGGTGTGCACGGCCCGCAGGACCGGGGTCGCGGCGCGCAGCGCGTCATCGGCCATGAAGCGGTGGCGCCAGGGCTTGTCGGCCCAGACGTGGCGCAGTCCGAACGGCTCCGGGAGGCCCAACTTGCCGCCGAGGAAGTCCAGTACCGGGGGGAACCACGTCAGCGGGGCGCGGGCGGCGAGCCGGACCACCTCGGACGGTTCGATCAGCGGCAGCGTCTGGGTCCTGGTCTCCCAGAACCGGACGACCTTGGCGACCTGCTTGGTCTTGGGCGACGGCTTGCCCATGAAGAGGGAGTTGACCGGGCCCAGGGCGTGGCCGCTGACCTCGATGCGCAGCGTCTCGTGCAGGACGGTGACGGTGATCAGCAGCGTGAGCACCAACTGGCCGTCCCACAGCACGAATTGGACGCCGAGGTAGTGCCGGTCGCCGCTGCCGAACTGCTGCTCGTTGCAGATCCGCTCTATCTCGTGCCCGCGGATCTCGTAGCCGTCGACGTGGCTGCCGTCGGGGCGGGAGACGCCCTTGGCGTTCTCGCCGATCGGGGAGACGATCCAGTGGCGGACGGACGGCGGCTGTTGGAACCCGCCGGTGTGCAGCGGGCTGCGCTCCAGCAGGCGCAGCCGGTCGTGGATCGCGCGGATGACGTCCCAACTGCGGAACGGGTGGATCTCGGTGCCCTCTTGGGCCGGCCGGAGCTCCTCGGCCAACTGCCAGCTTCCCCAGCGGGTGCCCATCCCGAGTATGCCCTTGGGGCCGGCGTAGAAGACGACGTTGCTGCGCTGCTCCGCGGAGACCTTGGCGAGGTTGTGCCGCAGGGTCTCGGCGGAGGTGTGGTTGGGGTCCTGCGGGACCGCCTCGGGGATCTTCGCGGCGACCCCGCCGCCCTCCAACAGGCCCTTCCACGCCTCCCGCAGGGTCACCGCGGTCCGCTCGCAGATCTGCTTGGCCAGCCACCAGCCGACCACCGGGGCGACGAGCATGCCGCGGGCGTACAGCGGCCAGAAACCGTTCCACGGCAGCTTGATCATGAAGAACAGGCCGGCGGCGGCCAGCAGCGCCAACAGCGTGCCGCCCAACAGGGAGATGCCGTTGCCCTCGCCGTCCTTGGAGAACATCTTGCGGAGCTGGAAGGCCCCCAGCCAGAGCAGCACCCCGGGCAGGAACAGCAGCCCGCACACCACCATCAGGACCGTCAGCTGGGTGTCGCGCTGCTTGCGGATGCGGGTGGCCGACAGGCAGTGCTCGACGATCGTCTGGGGCTCCGTCCCGAAGGACTGGATCAGCGGGCCGCGGCCGCCGCCGAGCATCCGCACCTGGACGGCGCGCGAGAACGCCTCGCCCAAATTGGGTGCGAACAGGGACAGTTTGGGCTTCTTGATGTCGGAGGCGCCGGAGTCGGAGTCCGCCTTGGAAATGTCCGACAGCGGGCTGTCCCGGTAGGCGGCCGAGGCCAGCGCCTGGGTCGCCGCGGTCTGTCCCGCGCCCCCCGAAATGGGGACCTGCGCCCCCGGACTGAAGTCAAAGCCGTCTGCCACTACCGCCCCCATCACCGCGCGTACCCGCTGATGCGCTCTACCCGACTGCGCTTGCGCGCACACCTGCCGCGCCGGCCGGTTCGCACGGTGGCGCACGGCGCCCGGCGCAGCGAGGAGTCCCAGCGTACAGCCGCCGCCCCGGCCCAACAGGGCCCCTGTGGACGGCGGCTGACCGAGCGTTAACTATGCGCCGACCTCGACCCGTTCGCGCATCTTGGCGGCGAGCTGCCCGGGCATCGGCTCGTGCCGCAGATAGCCGCGGCTGAACCGGCCGGTGCCGTGCGAGAGCGAGCGCAGGTCGACGGCGTAGCGGTCGACCTCGATCTCCGGCACCTCGGCGCGGACCAACGTGCGCCCGGCGCCGGACTGTTCGGTGCCCACGACCCGCCCGCGGCGACCGGAGAGGTCGCTGAGCACCGGGCCGACATACTCGTCCGGCACGAGGACGCGGACGTCGGCGACCGGTTCCAGGAGCGCGATCGTGGTCTGCGCGGCGGCCTCCCGCAGCGCCAGTGCCCCCGCCGTCTGGAACGCGGCGTCGGAGGAGTCGACCGAGTGGGACTTGCCGTCGAGCAGGGTGACCCGGATGTCGACGAGCGGATAGCCGGCGGCGATCCCGCGGGCAGCCTGGGCCCGCACCCCCTTCTCCACGGACGGGATGAACTGCCGGGGCACCGCACCGCCGACGACCTTGTCCACGAACTCGATGCCGGAGCCGCCCGGCAGCGGCTCGACCTGGATCTCGCAGATCGCGAACTGGCCGTGCCCACCGGACTGTTTGACGTGCCGGCCGCGGCCCGCGGCGGCGCCGCCGAACGTCTCCCGCAGCGCGACCTTGTGGTCCACGGTGTCGACTTGGACGCCGTAACGGGAACGCAGCCGCTCCAGCGCCACGTCGGCGTGCGCCTCGCCCATGCACCACAGGACCACCTGGTGGGTGTCCTGGTTGTGCTCCAGCCGCATCGTCGGGTCCTCGGCCACCAGACGGGCCAGCCCTTGGGAGAGCTTGTCCTCGTCGGCCTTGCTGTGCGCCCGGATGGCGATCGGCAGCAGCGGGTCGGGCATCTCCCACGGCTCCATCAGCAGCGGGGAGTCCTTGGCGGAGAGGGTGTCGCCGGTCTCGGCACGGGTCAGCTTGGCCACGCAGGCCAGGTCACCGGCGATGGCCTGGGGCAGCGGGCGCTGCTGCTTGCCGAAGGGCGCGGAGAGCGCGCCGACCCGCTCGTCGACGTCGTGGTCCTCGTGGCCGCGGTCGGTCAGACCGTGGCCGGAGACGTGCACCGTCTCGTCCGGGCGGAGGGTGCCGGAGAAGACCCGGACCAGGGAGAGCCGGCCGACGTACGGGTCCGACGAGGTCTTGACCACCTCGGCGGCGAGCGGGCCCTCGGGGTCGCAGCCCAGGCCCGCTCGCGGCGAGCCGTCCGGGCCGGTGACGGCGGGGGCCTCGCGCTCCGACGGGGTGGGGAAGCCGCCGGTGATCAACTCCAGCAGTTCCACCGTGCCCAGCCCCTGCTTGGCGCCGTCGACGGCCGGGGCGGCGGCCAGGACGGGGTGGAAGGAGCCCCGGGCCACCGCGGTCTCCAGGTCGCCGATGAGGGTCTTGACGTCGATCTCCTCGCCGGCGAGGTAGCGGTCCATGAGGGACTCGTCCTCGCTCTCGGCGATGATCCCCTCGATGAGGCGGTTGCGCGCCGTCTCGATCAGCGGGAGTTCCTCGTCGGTGGGCGCGCGCTCGGTGCGTTCGCCCGAGGAGTAGTCGAAGACCCGTTGGGAGAGCAGGCCGATCAGGCCGTTGACGGGCGCGTGCCCGTCGGCGCCGGGGGTGCCGTACAGCGGGAGGTAGAGCGGGAGGACGGCGTCCGGGTCCTCGCCGGCGAGGGTGACCGCGCAGCGCCGGGTCATCTCGTCGAAGTCGGCGCGGGCGGCCTCCAGGTGCGTGACGACCAGGGCGCGCGGCATCCCGACTGCCGCGCACTCGTCCCACACCATCCGGGTCGCGCCGGCCACCCCGTCCGCCGCCGAGACGACGAAGAGGGCCGCGTCCGCGGCGCGCAGGCCGGCCCTGAGTTCCCCGACGAAATCGGCGTATCCGGGGGTGTCCAACAAGTTGATCTTGACTCCGCCCCAGTCGACCGGGACGAGGGAGAGCTGTACCGAGCGCTGCTGGCGGTGTTCGATCTCGTCGTAGTCGGACAGGCAGCCGCCGTCCTCGACCCGGCCCGCCCGGTTGACCGCGCCGGACGCCAGCGCGAGCGCCTCGACCAGGGTGGTCTTCCCCGAGCCGCTGTGGCCGACCAGCACCACGTTGCGCAGGGATGCGGGCCGGTCGGCCGCCGGTGCCCTTCCGGCGGCTCCTGGGTGTGTACTCGACTTCTCGCTCATGTGTCTCGCCTCCAGGTCGACACTTTGCGGTGATTCGAGCTTTCCACCGGGTTCAGGATGCGTCCATACATGGCGCGCGGGCCGGCCGCTCCCTAGGCGCCGCCCGGCCATCCTGGCCCCGCGGGCGCGCCGGTCGGCGCGCGACGACCGGCCCGAGCCCCGGGGAAGCACCCCGCGCCGCGATGCCTTCGCGGTGCCCCGCGGCGTCCTGGCTACGATGGGCCAGCCGGTGGCCCCTTGACCGCGCGGCCCATATCGACTTCCGGGAAGGTCATGCTGAACAAGTACGCGCGTGCGTTCTTCACGCGTGTTCTCACACCGTTCGCCGCCCTGCTCATCCGTCTCGGGGTCAGCCCGGACGCGGTCACCCTCGTCGGGACCGGCGGTGTGGTGGCCGGCGCCCTGATCTTCTACCCCCAGGGCGAGTTCTTCTGGGGCACGGTCGTGATCACGCTGTTCGTCTTCTCCGACCTGGTCGACGGGAACATGGCGCGGCAACTGGGCCGCTCCAGCAGGTGGGGCGCTTTCCTCGACTCCACCCTCGACCGGGTCGCGGACTCCGCGATCTTCGGCGGGCTGGCGCTCTGGTACGCCGGGCGCGGCGACAACCTCGCGCTCTGCGCGGTCGCCATCTTCTGCCTCGCCAGCGGCCAGGTCGTCTCGTACACCAAGGCGCGCGGCGAGGCCATCGGGCTGCCGGTGGCCGTCAACGGCCTGGTGGAGCGGGCCGAGCGGCTGGTGATCTCGCTGGTCGCCTGCGGCCTGTCCGGGCTGCACGCGTTCGGCGTGCCGGGTGTGCAGATCCTGCTGCCGATCGCCCTGTGGGTGGTCGCCGCGGGCAGCGCCGTCACCCTCGGCCAGCGCGTGGTGACGGTACGACGGGAGTCGGCCGAGGCCGACGCCCTCGCGCAAGGGGGGAACGGCTGATGGGCCGCGGAAACCTGATCGACATCGACAAGCTGACGGACGGGCTCTACGGCCTGGGCTGGAGCACCGTCAAGCGGCTGCCCGAGGGCGTCGCGGTGCAACTCGGGCGGCAGATCGCCGACCTGGCCTGGCGGCGGCGCGGCAAGGGCGTCCAGCGCCTGGAGTCCAACCTCGCCCGGGTCGTGCCGGACGCCTCCGCGGAGCGGCTGACCGAGCTCTCCCGGGCCGGGATGCGCTCGTACATGCGGTACTGGATGGAGTCCTTCCGGCTGCCGGCGTGGAGCCCCGAGCGGATAAAGGCCGGTTTCGCTCCCCAGGACGTGCACTACCTGGAGGAGGGCCTCAAGAGCGACCGCGGGGTGATCCTCGCGCTGCCCCACATGGGCAACTACGACCTGGCCGGCGTCTGGGTCACCACCAAGCTCAACACCCCGTTCACCACCGTCGCCGAGCGCCTGAAGCCGGAGTCGCTCTACGACCGGTTCGTCGCCTACCGCGAGGGGCTGGGCATGGAGGTGCTGCCGCACACCGGCGGCGCCGCGTTCGGCACCCTGGCCCGGCGGCTGCGCGCCGGCGGCCTGGTCTGCCTGGTCGCCGACCGCGACCTGTCCAGCTCCGGGATACCGGTGAAGTTCTTCGGCGAGCAGACGAAGATGCCGGCCGGGCCCGCGATGCTCGCCCTCCAGACCGGCGCGATGCTGCTCCCCGTCACCCTCTGGTACGACGAGAGCCCCGTCATGCGCGGCCGGGTCCACCCGGAGATCGACGTACCGGAGAACGGCACCCGCGCCGAGAAGGCCGCCCACATGACGCAGGCGCTCGCCGACGCCTTCGCCTCCGGCATCGCCGACCACCCCGAGGACTGGCACATGCTCCAGCGCCTGTGGCTCGCCGACCTGGAGCCCCGCGGCGGCACCCCCGGAACGGAGCCCGCGTGAAGATCGGCATCGTCTGCCCGTACTCCTGGGACGTCCCCGGCGGCGTCCAGTTCCACATCCGCGACCTGGCCGAGCACCTGATCCGCCTCGGCCACGACGTCTCCGTCCTGGCCCCCGCCGACGACGAGACCCCGCTGCCCTCCTACGTCGTCCCCGCCGGCCGCGCCGTCCCCGTCCCGTACAACGGCTCGGTGGCCCGCCTGAACTTCGGCTTCCTCTCCGCCGCCCGGGTCCGCCGCTGGCTGCAGAACGGCGCCTTCGACGTCATCCACATCCACGAGCCGGCGTCCCCGTCCCTCGGCCTGCTCGCCTGCTGGGCCGCCCAGGGGCCGATCGTGGCGACGTTCCACACCTCCAACCCGCGCTCCCGGGCCATGATCGCCGCGTATCCGATCCTGCAGCCCGCGCTGGAGAAGATCAGCGCCCGGATCGCGGTCAGCGAGTACGCCCGCCGCACCCTGGTCGAGCACCTCGGCGGTGACGCGGTGGTCATCCCCAACGGCGTGGACGTCGACTTCTTCGGCCGGGCCGAACCGCGCCCGGAGTGGCAGGGCCGCACCATCGGCTTCATCGGCCGGATCGACGAGCCCCGCAAGGGCCTGCCGATCCTGATGAAGGCGCTGCCCGCGATCCTCGACGCGGTCCCCGACGCCCGCCTGTTGGTCGCCGGCCGCGGCGACCAGGAGGAGGCGGTCGCCGACCTGCCCGCCGAACTGCGCTCCCGGGTCGAGTTCCTCGGCATGGTCTCCGACGAGGACAAGGCGCGCCTGCTGCGCAGCGTGGACGTCTACGTCGCGCCCAACACGGGCGGCGAGTCCTTCGGCATCATCCTCGTGGAGGCGATGTCCGCCGGCGCCCCCGTACTGGCCAGCGACCTCGACGCGTTCGCCCAGGTCCTGGACCAGGGCGAGGCCGGCGAACTCTTCGCCAACGAGGACGCCGAGGCGCTCGCCGCCGCCGCGATCCGCCTCCTCAACCGCCCCGAAAGGCTGGCCGAGCTCAGCACCCGCGGCACGAAGCACGTCCGCCGCTTCGACTGGACGACCGTCGGCGCGGACATCCTCGCCGTCTACGAAACGGTGGCCGCCGGCGCGTCGGCGGTGGCCACGGACGAGCGCGTGGGCGCGAGGGCGCGGCGCTGGCTGACGCGGGACTAGCGTCTGGGTTGCTTCCCACGTTGTTGGCTCTCCCGCCGCGCGGGTTGTTGTTCTTTGCGCCTGCGGCGCCGGTCCGCTTGCGCGGGGCCGGTCCGCTGCGCGGGGCGGGTCGAGTTGTCCGCTGCCGGTCCGCTGCGCGGGGCCGATCCGCTGCGCGGTGCTGTTGGGGTGCGGTGACGGGCCTGCGGGGTGGGGGTGCCAGACTGCTTCGCTTTACGTCTGGCACCCCCACCCCACCCGCCCCTCCCCACCCCGTGGAGGGGGGGGCAGACCGGGGGTGGGACGGACGGCCCGGGGGTCAACAAGG